>SYHD01000259.1 GCA_005799265.1 Planctomycetia bacterium
CGACGCAGCACTCGGTCGAACGCCTGAGGCAGATCGGTATCCAGCCGGACATCTTGATCTGCCGCACGGAGCGTGAGATCTCGAAGGACGACATCGCCAAGATCGCGCTGTTTTGCAACGTCGAGGCGCGGGCGGTCATCGAGGAACGCGACAAGGAATTCAGCATCTACGAGGTGCCAGTAAGCCTCGTCGATCACGGGCTCGATCAGCTGATCGTGGACAAGCTCCAGCTCAAGGCCAGGTCGCTCGATATCAGCAGCTGGCGCGGCATGCTACACCGGATGAAAAATCCCGCACACGAAGTGACGGTTGGCGTCGTCGGCAAGTACATCCGCCACAACGACGCGTACAAGTCGATCTACGAATCGCTCGATCACGCCGGCATCGCCGAGCACACGCGCGTCGTGGTGCGCAAGATCGAGGCCGAGGAGATCGAACGCGAAGGAGCGGAGCGCATCCTGAGCGGGCTCGATGGCGTGTTGGTTCCCGGCGGGTTCGACTATCGCGGCTCATCGGGAAAGATCGACGCAATTCGCTATGCCCGCGAACGCAAGACGCCTTTCTTCGGCATCTGCCTCGGCCTGCAATGCGCCGTCATCGAGTTCGCCCGCAACGTCTGCAATCTGGCGGACGCCAATAGCACGGAGTTCGAGCGCAACACCTCGCATCCCGTCGTGGTCATGCTCGACGATCAATTCCGCGTCACGGATAAGGGCGGCACCATGCGGCTCGGCTCCTACGATTGCGTGCTCAAGCCCGAAACTCTGGCGGCGCAGGCGTACCAATCCTACTCCCCTCTCCCTATGGGAGACGGGCTGGGGGTGAGGGTGGTGAAGGAGCGTCATCGGCATCGCTACGAATTCAACAACCTCTATCGCACGCAGTTCGAGGCGAATGGCCTGATCGTGACGGGCACGAGTCCGAACGGCAAGCTGGTCGAGATCATCGAGCTGCGCGATCATCCCTGGTTCCTCGCGGTGCAGTGCCATCCCGAATTCAAATCGAAGCCGACCAAGGCGCACCCGCTCTTTGAAGGTTTCATCCATGCGTGCGTGGCGAAGCGCGAGGGCAAAAAAAAAGCTGAGGGGCAACCCGGTTATCTGACGATTCCGCAAGTCGTTGTGTCGGTGTGACGTGTGTTTCTCAAGGCGCTAGCGGAGACGAAACTTTCGCGTCGGGATACTTGTTCAGGAGCTGCCGGTACAGCGGAACAAGATTTAGGGCAGCCTTCACTTCCGTCGGACTGGTCAACCGCTTCTGGCATGCACCGCAGACTCTCAATGGCAGTGGAAAGATGCGGTCCTTGCCGGACTCTTTGTCTTCCCCAGCCGACGCGCCGACGACCGTGGCGCCAAACCATCCGAGCGTAAGATAGCCATAGAGATAAACCCACCAGGATGGCCGCCCGGATTGGACGCAGGCTCTTTCGCATTCGGTCGTACAGCAAATCGAAGCATCGGTTCGGGCGCCGCACAGCACGCAGGAATCTTCCTCAGGCAGTTTTCCAGCTAGCAATAGCGTTTCCACGACTGTTTCAGGGGCGAGGCCCGGCGCAGGCACTCCTGCGAGGCGACGTAGTTCATCGAGAGAAGGAACCGCGATCACGCGCCCACATCGACAATCGCGCGTCGAGCCGGCAGCGCCTTCACTCACGGACAACTGCTCGCCACATTCGCATTCAAGCTGAAACCGCAATTGTGCTTTCTCCAAGAGAGTTGCTGCGGCCGATAAAAGGGTCGCGAGGTGTCACGCCCTTGTCGTGTTGTAGGACGCTCGGCAACGACGACAATACGGCGAACAAACCACGACTTCACTTCTGCCCCTGCTTGTCGGGACGTCGGCAATCGCTGCGAGATGGTATCATTACACGACCCTCTCGATTTTCAACACTCTCTAATTGCATTTCTCGACCGTGTCCCCCATAATGAACGGCAATGACTTCGCCACGCATTATTCACGGGGGGGATTCTTTCATGCGTCGCACTTTCGGCATTGTCTCGCTCTTGATGACGGCCTCGGTCGGACTGGCCGGGTCGAGCAATAGTCTGATGGATGTTACGCCCAACGGCAAGGCGCTCATCGTCGCCAACAACGACAATGGAACCGTTACGCTCGTCGATCTCGGCAAGAACGAGGCCGTGCGTGAGATCCAGGCTGGCAAGAAGCCCGAAGGCGTCTCCTGGATCGGCGAGGGGCCGCTCGTGGCCGTCACGCTCTATCACGAGAAACGCGTCGTCGTCATCGACACGATTACCGGCAAGACCGAGAAGTCGATCGCGACTGCGGCTGAGCCGTACGGCATCGTCACTGACAAGGGCGGCAAGCTCGCCTATGTATCGCACGAATATCCGGGCCTAGTCAGCGAGATCGATCTCGACGCCGGCAAGGTGCTGCGCGAAATTCCCGCCGGCACGATGGTGCGCGGCATCGCTCTCGCGCCGGACGCCAAGCGCGTTTACGTCAGCGAGTTTTACACCGGCTATCTCAACGCGATCGACCTCGCCTCAGCCAAGATCGTCGATTCCTGGAAGGGGCACTCCACCGACAACCTGGCCCGCCACGTGCTGCTGCACCCGACTCGGCCGAAGGCGTACCTCGCGCATATCCGCTCAATGATCAAGGTTGGCGACGGCGCGGGTTCGATCTTTCCGCAGCTCAGCTTCTGCGATCTCAAGCCCGGCGAAGGAAAGCGCCGCGTCTCCTTCGGCATGGACACCTTCAACGGCGTCTACGTCACGACCAACCCGTGGGAGTCGGCCATCGCCCCCGACGGCCAACGCTTCTACATCATCTACGCGGGCACTAACGACATGAACTATTGCAGCGTCGTCGATGATGATTACAAGGAAGTCGAACGCATTGGCGTCACCACCGTCGGCAAGAATCCGCGTGCCGTGCGCGTCAGCCCTGACAGCAAGAACGTCTACATCTACAACGCGATGGACTTTGCCGTCAGCGTCTACTCAGCGAACATGGCTTTCGTCAAGTCGATCAAAACCTGCGAGCCGACCAAGGCGCCGGAGTGGGTGCGCGGCAAGATCCTGTTCAACACCGCTAATCAGCCCATGTCGGCGCGGCGCTGGGTCGCCTGCGCGTCGTGCCATCCCGATGGACTGCACGATGGCCGCATCTGGCAGCAGGCCGAAGGGCTGCGCAAGACGACGGCGTTCGTCGGCATGGCGCACACGCATCCGTTGCACTGGTCGGCTGACCGCGATGAAGTACAAGACTTCGAGTACACCGTGCGCAGCCGGCTCATGCAAGGCCTTGGTTTCATCAAGGGGCAAATCAAGCCGAAGGTCGGCTTCCACAAGGCCGAGCTCGAAGAAAAGACCGGCGGCCGCTCGAAGGACCTTGATGCCATCGCCATCTATTCCAACTCTCTCGATTATCCGCTGTCGCCGCACGTGGAAGCACCTGGCAAGTTGACTGCGGCGGCGGAACGCGGCAAGAAGGTGTTCTTCAACAAGGAAGTGGGCTGCGCAACCTGCCACAGCGGGCCGTACTATACCGACAGCCGCCTGGAAAAACCGTTCAACTTGCACGACGTGGGCACGGGAGGCGACGACAAGTCGGAGCGGATGGGCACGAAGTACGACACACCGACGCTTCTAAACGTCTATCGCGGTTCGCCGTATCTACACGACGGCTCGGCGAAGACGCTGCTCGAAGTCGTCACGACCTTTAACAAGGGCGACAAGCACGGCAAAACGAGCCAGCTCCCGATGGACCAGACCGCCGACCTGGTTGAGTTCTTGAAATCGTTGCCGTATGAGCATCCGCCGGAGGTGACACCGAACACGGTGGAGTTCCGCGTGCAGCCGGCGAAGAAGTAGGAATAGCCGCGAGTCGTTTAGCGCTCGCAATGAAGCGCCCGAGGCCTGGCGTTGCACCGCGAGCGTTAAACGGCAGATGGGCAAGGAACGCATATGAATGCTGAATGGCGCAATCGTTACGAGCGTGCGGTCGACGCCGCTCAGCAAGCGGGGCAGTTCGCACTCGGCTACTTCGATCAAGGTATCGCCGTCGAATGGAAGCCCGATCAAAGCCCCGTCACCATGGCCGACAAGGGCGCCGAGCAGCTCCTGCGTCAAACGCTGCTCGCCAAGTTCCCCAACGATGGCTTCCTCGGCGAAGAGTTCGGCGACACGCCGGGCTCATCGGGCTTTCGCTGGATCATCGACCCAATCGACGGCACACGCAGTTTTGTGCGCGGCATCCCCATCTGGGCAACGCTCGTTGGTCTGGAATACAAGGGTGAACTGATCGCCGGCATCGCGTGTTCCCCTGCGCTCAAGCAAACATTCCGCGCCCTGCGCGGCGACGGCGCTTTTCGCGACGAACGCAGGATCCGCGTCTCCGATGTCAAGGCGCTCGACAAGGCCCACGTTTATTACTCAAGCATCTCGTGGTTCACCAAGGCGGGCCACGATCGCCAGTTTCTCGACCTCGTCGGCAGGACGGAACGCCAGCGCGGTTTCGGCGACTATTACGGCTTTCTCATGATCGCTCAGGGTTCCGGCGAGATCATGGTCGAGCACGGCGTTCATGCGTGGGACATCGCGGCGCTCGCGCCCATCGTCGAGGAAGCGGGAGGCCGGCTCACGGCATGGGACGGCAAGTTCGACCTCAACAAGCCCGATGTCCTTGCCAGCAATCGCCTGCTTCACGACGAAGCGATGGCGATCATCAATCGCCGCCTCCCCGTTTAGCGCTCGCAAAAAAGCGCCGAGTCGCTCGATGTTCTCGGCGAGCGCTAATCCGCAAATGGAGGTCCGACGATGAACTCCCTGCCGCGCACCATCGAATGGATCGGCGACCTCTCCGGCCATGTCCGGCTCATCGATCAGACGCTGCTGCCGACACAACTCGTTTATCGCGATTGCCGAACGGTTGAGGAAGTGTGGGAAGCCATCCGTATGCTGCGCGTGCGTGGAGCGCCGGCGATCGGCGTGGCTGCGGCGATGGGCGTTGTCGTCGGCGTTCAAGCACATCATGAGGCGAGCACGTTCACGATACACCTCAAGAAGGTCGCCGACTATCTGCGCACGAGCCGGCCGACCGCGGTCAACCTTTTCTGGGCGATCGAAAGGCTCGAAAAAAAAATCGAATCGCAGCTGGCGTCAACGTCGCCGCAAGCGTTGACGCGGCTTCTTCTAGAGGAAGCCCTCGCGATTCAAGACGAAGACGGCCGCATGTGCCGGGCGATTGGACGTATCGGCGCTGAGTTGGTGCGCGCAGGGCAGGGCATCCTCACCCATTGCAACGCGGGGAGCCTGGCGACCGCGGAGTACGGCACGGCTCTCGCGGTCCTGTACACGGCGGCCGAGCAAGGCGAGATCTTTCACGTATTTGCCGATGAGACGCGCCCGCTCCTGCAAGGCGCCAGGCTGACCGCGTGGGAACTACAACAGGCCGGCATCGATGTCACGCTCATCTGCGACAGCATGGCCGCCCACGTCATGCGCCAGGGAAAGATCCAGCTGGTGATCGTCGGCGCCGATCGCATCGCCAGGAACG
>SYHD01000260.1 GCA_005799265.1 Planctomycetia bacterium
CCGTCCCTGTGTACGATGGGGCATAGTGGCCTCCTTGCCGGTTTGGGATTTCAAGCACCCCTATTAAGGCAAGTGAGGCCATTTTTATAAACCACAGTCTGCACGAAGCTTAAGTCAAACTACGTGCCATTCTTGTCAGAGCCTGAAGCGTAAGCGAAGGAACGTAAGACCTTCGCTAACGCTTCAGGCAATCACTATGTATAATCATCCAAGATATTCAACGCTTGCCTCATTGACCCACCCCATGGATGAAGCCACACGCAAGACCACGAAGGTTTGGCATCTCTTGCCGCACGATCCCGCTGCCATCGATCGTTTGAGTCGGTCGCTGCGCGTCGCCCCCATCGTCGCTCAACTTCTCCTGAATCGCAAGCAATCCGAGCCGCCGCAGGCCGAGCGTTTTCTTGCGTCCCCGCTCAACGGGCTTCTTGAGCCGGAGTTGCTGCCGGGCGTCGATACCGCCGTCGCACGCATCATGCTCGCAATTCAAGAGCAAAAGAAAATTTGTGTCTACGGCGATTACGACGTCGATGGCGTCACCGCGACCGCCATCCTGCTCACGTGTCTGAATCTACTCAAGGCCAAGGTCGATTTTCATGTTCCCCATCGCCTCGACGATGGCTACGGCCTTAACAAGGAGACGCTGCAAAAACTCGCCGCGGAACAGGGCGTCAACCTGGTCATCACCGTCGATTGCGGCGTCGCCAGTCTCGACGAGGCCGAGGAGGCGCATCGGCTCGGCATGGAATTGATCATCACGGATCATCATGAGATGAAGCCGACTCTGCCGCGCGCGTCCGCAATCCTTCATCCGCGGCTGCCTGGGACGGCGTATCCGTTCGGAGGCCTATGCGGAGCGGGCGTCGCATTCAAATTGGCGTGGGCGTTGTGCAAGAAGGCGTCCGGTGGTCCGAAGGTGGCGCCGGAAATGCGCGAGTTCTTGCTCGACGCGATCCTCCTGGCCGCGCTGGGTACGGTCGCCGACGTGGTGCCGCTCTTCGAGGAGAATCGCATTTTCGTCAAGCATGGCCTGGCGAGGATGCGCTCGAAGCCGATTCTGGGCGTGCAGCATCTCCTCAAGTGCGCCAAGCTCGACACGAAAGCGAACGTCGGCGCCGTCGATATCGGCTATGCACTGGCCCCGCGCATCAACGCCGCCGGCCGGCTCGGCACCGCCCGGCTCGCGGTCGAATTGCTGACGACGCCTTCGCAAGATCGCGCCATCGTTCTGGCCGACTATCTCGAAAGGCAGAACAAGGAACGCCAAACCATCGAACGTCGCATTTTGCACGAAGCTCGTGAGCAGGCGAGTAATCATCTGCATGCGCCGGCGTTCGTGCTGGCGAGCAGCGAATGGCATCCGGGTTTGCTCGGCATCGTCGCCAGCCGGCTCGTCGATCAATATGCCCGCCCCGTTCTGATGATCGCCTTGCGCGACGGGCAGCCGCACGGACAAGGTTCAGGCCGCTCGGTGCCCGGCTTCAAGCTGCACGAAGCGTTGCAAGAGTGCACGGCCGATCTCGTCGGCCACGGCGGGCACGCGATCGCGGCGGGTTTCCGCATCCTTCCGACGGCGATCGACGCCTTTCGCGACAACTTCTGCGCCCTCGCCGCGCGTCATTTGGGGGTGCAACCGCCGCCGCATCGTTTGACACTCGACGCCGAAGTCCCGCTGTCCGCGCTGACGCCCGGCGTGATGCAAGCGATCGAGCAACTCGAGCCCTACGGCGCCGGCAATCCGCCGCCGCTGTTGTTGGCCGACCGCTTGCAAGTCGTCAACACGAAGAAGGTCGGCGACGGCGAACGGCATCTCAGTCTGCGCGTCAAGCAGAACGGCAAGGAACTGCGCGGCATCGCCTTCGGCATGGGCGACCGCTGCGACGAACTGATGTCGCAAGGCGGCCAGTGCTGTCTGGCGTTCACGCCGCGCTGGAACGAGTGGAACGGCTACAAAAACGTCGAGATTGAGGTGAAGGATTTTCAGGCCGGGCCGGAAACGAAATTGGATTGATCCCCAAGGCCCATCGGCAGAGGCCGCGCCCGGTGCCGGTGGTTCTGTCCGCCGTCATTGCCCTGAATCGAATGCCCATCATCTGCAGATGTCGATTCTGAAATTTCTTGACAGAGCGCGTCCGACCTGATGTAATCGGAACCGTGCGATGGCGCGCGGCCTTGCTGGCGCGCGCATTTCGTTGCGAGGGTGCGCCAGCCCACTCCAAAAATTAGTTCGGCCCGAAGGTGAATGGTATTTACTTCCTGCGAACCCTGAGCGCCGGTCAGTCCCCCAATGGAGTTGACATCATGGCTAATGTCTTCCGCACAACCATTGTCTTTGTCGCTACGGCGATTGCAATCCATTCGAACGTTCTCGATCTGGCGGCCCAAGAGGAAAAGAAAACGCAGGAGGACAAGCAACTTTTCAAGCGGCGTGATGATTCTTCGGACGAGGAGTTGCGCAAGCAGTTGCAGCTTATCCCAGAGGTGGGCTTTGATCAGGCAGGCGCATCTTATGTTCTCACATACTTGCAAAAACTCACCGAGAACCAACCGCTGGGTAAGCCTGCCGCGACACCTCCTCCGGACATTGGCCTGCGGTTCTACAGGCAATTTTCGCAGCAACTGAAGCGGCCCGACCTCGTTTCCCTACCTTGGCGAACCGTAGCAGAAAGTCAGCTTGGTAAGGAGGTGGCGGAAGGGCTCCATGTCTATTCGGTGAACCTCCGGAGTTGTATGGAACAATCCGTACCACAGAGTGACATAAGGCCCGATGCCGGAAAGCTGAAGGATTTCATGTTCAAGGAGGATCAGTTTCGCCCGAAGCCCTTGCAATGGAATAAGCCCGAATGCGTACCGACGTTGGCGCAAATGCTGCAAACCGAGAACACTTCCTTGCGAACAATGCTCGTAGAGATTCTCGCGAAAATTGAAGGGAAAGAAGCCAGCGTCGTGCTCGCCCAGCGATCGGTCTTTGACCTTTCCCCCCAAGTGCGGCAGAAAGCGGTGGAGGCGCTTGCGACACGCCCACGCAAGGAATTTCAAAAAGTTCTTTTCGATGGGCTGCGCTGGCCGTGGCAACCGGCAGCGGACCACGCGGCCGAAGCCATTGTCGCCTTGCAGATGAAGGAATCTGCGCCGGAACTGATCGCCATGCTGAAGGAACCGGACCCCAAGCTCCCCTTCACCAAGGAAGCGAAAGGGGAAAAGGCAATCTACGTCAATGAATTAGTTCAACTCAATCATCTTAGCAACTGCCTGCTTTGTCATGCCCCATCCCTGTCGAGGGAGGATTTGGTGCGAGGGCGTATTCCGATTCCCGGCCAGGAAATGCCACCGCTCTACTATGCCGGGCGGACAGGGCAATTTGTTCGCGCCGATATCACCTTTTTGCGGCAGGATTTTTCCCTCGTTCAACCGGTCGCCAACCCAGGAAAGTGGTCAGGACAGCAGCGGTTCGATTACATGCTGCGAGAACGGCGAGCAAACGCCAAGGAAATCAAGCTACTTCAAGCACTGCAGAAGGAGAAGAAATTTAGCGACCCATACGCCCAGCGCGATGCCGTCCTGTTCGCGCTACGCGAAATCATCGGAAGGGATGCCGGTTCACGCCCAGAGGACTGGCTGCCATTGCTCAATCCGGTTGAAAAAAAGACCAACCCTTAACAACGGCCCGCCCCAGGTAAGTTTCGTTGCGCGGGTATCTTGGTCTTGGGCTACTGATTGCGAGCGCCGCCGAAAAAGGCGAACGGGCCGGCATTACGGCTTTGCGAGGGATGATGTCTTTGCAGCCGGCCCGGCAACTTAACTTTGTCGTTCATCCGCCGAAACAGGCTGTATGTAATGTCCAAGCGATGATACGACTCAGGAAAGGAGGCAGCCATGATCGAGCTGACCGAACAGCAAATGCAAGCGCTGGAAAACCCAGCAGGCGCCCCGCCGCGAATTGTGCATCCCCGGTCCAAGGAGATGTTCGTCCTGCTCCGTGTCGATGATTACGAGCGTCTGAAGCAGGACGTGTACGATGATAGCCCCTGGACGCGGGAAGAGCTTCAAGCACTGGCCTGGGAGCGGGTCAAGCACGAGGACTGGGATGAATACGACGACCTGCCGGAGAAGCCATGAAACGCGGCGACGTGATCCTTGTCCGTTTTCCGCACCCCTCCGGCCAGCGCGGTAAGAAGCGGCCTGCCGTGGTGGTCCAGTCGGACACCTATGCCACCTCTCTCACCACAATCGTCGTCGCGGAAGTCACGAAAAACCTGACGATGAAGCACGACCCGGCCTGTCTATTCATCGACGTGAGCACGCCCGAAGGCAAAGCAACCGGTATACTGGTCGATTCAGTCGTTTCCAGCTTGGTCCTCGACACCGTTTATTCCGACACCGTTGCCCAGGCGTTGGGAAGCCTATCGCCATCGCTGCTGCAGAAATTCGATGATTGCTTGAAAGTAGGATTGGGGCTCTCATAGGTGCTTTCTCTACTGGCGATGGCTGCTGAATTCACAAACATAGCCTTCCTCGACCTCAACGAACTCGAACGCTTTCAGGGACATTTTGTGCCCCTAGTCTCGCGGGCCGATCTTGAGCTTGATTTTGACCACCATTGCGAAGCCGTCCTCTGAAATAGGCGAACGCGGATTGATCATTTGCTATACCGCGTCGCCGCGACCGCTCCAAGCACTTTGCATCTTGTTGAATGTCCCCCTTTCACCTACACTCGCCTCTGGACCGTTTTCACCATTCTTCAAGGAGATACGCTCATGGCCGCCGGTCGAGGCAGAATCTATGACGACATGACCCAGGCCATCGGCAACACGCCGCTCATCAAGCTGCGCCGCGTCGTCGATGGCGCCAAGGCGACCGTTGTCGCGAAGATGGAAAATTTCAATCCGCTCTGGTCCGTCAAGGATCGCATCGGCGTCGCCATGATTGACGCCGGCGAAAAAGCAGGCAAGATTACCAAGGACACGGTCATCATC
>SYHD01000024.1 GCA_005799265.1 Planctomycetia bacterium
CCAGTAGTTGAGAGAGGTGAAGACCGACTTCGTGATCTCGCCGGCGTAGGGAGTCCCCGCGATCAGAACGCGATGCTCCTCCAGGTCGAGGATGACGCCGACTTCGGAGCGGGTCTGATCGCGCGGCGGATCGAACTGCATGCCGGGAGCGTGCAGGATGAGGAGGTCGGGCTTGAAGTTGGCGAGTTCGTCCGGGATGGGGCGACGCAGCAGACACTCGGCAAAGACGGCGTGCCAGGCGTTCTCGGTGATGACGCGCACGCCGATGCGATAGGCGGGATCGGCACAGGCCCAGGCGTCGGCGACGAAGAGGTCGCGGCGTTGCAGATATGTCTTGGCGCGTTCCCACAGGCGTTCGAAGTTGGTCGGGTCCATCGGCTGATTGACGGGACCCCAGTGGATCTGTCCTTCATTGGCGGGTCGGCGAATCAGGTACTTGTCCTTGGCGGCGCGGCCCGTGTAGGGGGTGGTGATCGCGACGAACGCTCCGTTGGCGGCGAGGACGCCTTCCTTGCGCGCCAGGGCCATTTCGATCAGCCGCGTCGGCGCGAGATGGGCGTAAACTTGCCCGATGTTCACCAGTCCATGCGTGCGCAAGTCCATGCGAAGAATCCTTGTGCTACTTGAGAAGCGGATTCCTTTGGACCTATCATAGCAGGCACGACGGGCACTGTCACCGCTCCGTGGTACATGGTCCGTCGCGGCATATGATCCCAATCATGTGATTGCAGACCATCACGCGATTGGGATCATATGCCACGATGGAGGAAGCCGACGAAGAATTCGCCCTTCGGTCTGAGCCAATCGATCACGCGGGCCGAATGCGCTCGTCCGGCGGCCCAGGCGGTTCATCACGGCGGTCGCTCCAGCCGTTGTCGCGGCGGTCGTCCTCGTCGCGGCGGAAGTCATCTCGACGTTCAAAGCCGCGCGAACGATCCACCGCCTCCAGGGCTTGCTCGATGCTCGCCCCCTCGCCAACCATGCGGAAGGCCTCGGCAACCTCATGGTTGAAAAACACGATCAATCCGAAGATCATCACGGCGAGTCCCGTCGGCGCACAATAGCACGTCCACAGCGCCACCACATTGGTGAACAGGGTGACGATCGCCAGGATACGACTCCGGTAGCGCAGCGCCATGATTCCCGAGGTGACGTGCAGTATGCCGATGGCCAGCATCACCACGCCGCAGCCGATGTAGACGCCGGACATGACGCCCATGAATGCCTGGTCGTCGCCGCGGACGTTTTGCTTGTCGATTTGCATCATGGCGAACAAAGCCGGGCCCATGATGGCATAGAGAAGCCCCATGAGCGACAACATGGCGCCGTGGACAATCATGAGGATGGAAACGATGGGAACCTGGCCAGCCATGAGAATATACCTTGGAAAAGAACCACGTTTGTAACCCTTAACCCCTTTCCCCTGTATTCAGGGGGAGAGGGGAAACGGTTACTCGCGTTTTAGTTACTCGGCGCGCGTATAATGTCTATCATAGCGAGTACCGCGCCGACTCCCACCGAACGGGCTGTTACATGTTGACCTGGCAACAATCCGAATTCCTCCTCAAGGGCGTCTACCTCGGCATTCTGGTCACCATCGGCCTGCTCAACCCGCGGCCCGACGATCTGGCCATCATCGCCCTCTTCACGGTCGCGGGGCTGGTGCTTTTTCTGACCGTCGCCGCCGTGCGCAAGATTCGGGAAGGCTATCGCGTCCGCGGCCGCTGGCTGGGCTTTATCATCTTCTTGCTGCTTGAGACGCCGTGGATGGTTTACGCGGGCCTCTTGGTGGGCCTGATGGTCGGCACGGGCTGGACCTTCAAATACTGGCATCCCGAAATCCTGTCGGACGAGACCCAGATCCCACCCGAGGCGATGTGGCCCATCCTCGGCGGCGCGGTACTGGGCGGCGCTTTCTACGCGATGCGCAATATCCGCAAGCGACTCCACCGCTTCTACATCGGCGTGGGCATGATCGCTCTCCTCGTCGGCGGGGCGTTCGCGGTTTTCAATTACGGCGGCTACCAGCTACAACCCGACAAGCTGCAAACGATCGGCATGCTGCTCTTGCTCGGCATTCCCGGCTTCTACCTGTTGACTTTCGCGGGCCTCGTCGAAGAATCCGAAATTGAAATCGCCGCCATGTGCGCCGCCCTCGGTTTCAGCCTGTGGGCGTTCCTGGTCAACTACCCCGTCGGCGTCGTGGTCGTCGTCCTCCCTCTTGGCCTCTTCTTCGTCTACACCACGCGCTACCTGCCGGCCCTGCGCGTCTTCAAGCATACCCTGCGCGGCATGAGCTATCGCCAAATGGGACAAACTCGGCTCGCTCTCATCTCGCTGGGCCGGGCGCTGCAATTCGATCCGCACAACGTGCTCGCCCGCGCGCAACTCTGGGACCTGCATCGCAGGCTCGATTTCGCGGAGCTGAAGAACCAGCCCGAACTCGTTCCCTTCTTGGACTTCGACTTTTGCCTGGAGCGCGTCAGCGAGATTCTCGACACGCGGCCGAGTGCGGAAACGATGCGCGAGGCGACGAAGATGCTCGACCTGATCGCGACCGAGCAACCCGCCGCATTGCCGATTTGCGCCTACTGGCGCGCTGTCGCCTATCTGCACGAACGCAACTATGACGAGGCGGCCCGGCAACTCCTCAGCGTTCTGCAATTGCCGCAGATGAACACGGCCCAGCGCCACGCGATCCACTTCTCGGCATTGTACCTGGCGACGCACGCGCACCCGGAGATGGCGCGGCGCATCGGCGCAACGCTGCTGCCTCAACCGGGCCAGCGCATGGACGCCATCGCCGCCGTCGAGGCCCAGCTCGCGCGCACGCCACAGGATCCGACCGCCTGGGATTTGAAACGCCAGCTCTACAGCGAGCTCAGCGAACGCGAATACTGGAGCCTGACGCAGCCTGACCAGCCCGCCGCTTCCTTCAACTACGAATACGTCCAGCAGCTCGGCCTCGCCCTGGTTGACGATCCCGCCCAGTGGCGGCGCGGCTGCGAGTACCTGCGCATCGCCGCCCATGGCATGCCGCTCAAGACCGCGAGCATTTACATCCAGATCGCCCAGACACACGAGAAGCACGGCGACCATCCCGGCATGTGGGCGAACTACCAAAAGGCGATGCAGATCGGCCGATCCATCGGCGTGCAAAATCTTCAAGGCGCGGACAGGGACGCCCTCTTCGTCGTCGTCAAGAAGATCGGCGACCAGGCGATCAAGGAAAACCACATCGACGTCGCCCTCGACGCTTTCAAGTTCTACAGCGTCAACGAGAGCGCCGGCATCGAAACTTATCGCACGCTCGCGGATCTCTTCGAGCGTCGGCCCGGCGGTGTTCAGGAGAAAAAGGATGACATCTGGCAAGCGCTCCACTGCACCGAGCACGCCCTGACCTACAACGCGGAAGACAAGGACCTCAAGGAACGCAAGGACCGCTACTACTATTCCACTGCGCCAGACGATTTGAAGGCGCGCTACGAGAGCGTGCAGAAGTGGTTCGACCCGCAGTATTGCCGCGACAAGGCGACGTGGGTCCTTGAAAAATGGAACGGCGATTTCGACCTGCTCGACTGGGCTGCGCATCTGTCGGCCCTGGCGATCGTCGCGCAGCCCGGCAGCCTCAGCGCGCGGCTGCTCAAGGCACGGGTCCATCGCTTGAAGGGCGAAATCCCTGAGACGATCGCGACGCTTGAGACGATCCGCCAAAATCGTCCGGAGAAGTTCGCCTCGAAGGACGACGAACAGGCCTGGTACTTCACGCACCGCATGCTCGGCGATCTCTACCTCGACGAGAAGCCAGCCGAGGCGTTGGCATGCTTCATCGAATTCAAGAAGAGCGACGAAGCCGGCGCCGACACGTCGTACAAGATGGGCAAGGCGTGCGAGGCCCTCGGCGACTTCACCCGCGCCGCCGCGTGCTACGAAGAGGTTACGGCGTATGAGCAGCATCCGCTGTATTATGAGGCGCGCGACGCACTCGACCGGGTCAAGCGTGGGGCGGCGTCGGCGAAGCCGGTGTAGTTACACCTTGCCAATATTCCGAAATACGCTAACCCGCTTGTGTAATCGCTATACTGCGCTCGGGCGGGAATGACACATTTGCCTCACTAGCCCGCAGCGCTAGCAAGGGCAACCACGGACATCCCTTGCTGGCGCTGCGGGCTAGTGAATGAGTCAATCCTGACCGCGTGCAGTATAATCGGGAAGCCGAAATACGCTGGCCGGCGCCGATTTCGAGGATCAGAACGATCACGACACGCTGCGCAAGATCAAGCAGGTATTGCTGCCGCCGAAGCCGAAGGAGTTGGACGCGGTGACGCGGACACGGTGTGCCTCAGCCTGATTGGGAACATGGCGGAGCCGGCACTCGGGATCAGGATGTTCCAGGTTGATCGTCGGTGGTACGGTCTGACGGTTCAGCGTAATGATGCACGCCAGTGCTTCGACGGCGGCGGCGGCGGTGAGCAGGTGTCCCGTCATGCTCTTGGTCGAGCTGACCGGCAGGCGGTCGATGTGCGAACCGAATACGGTATGCAAGATTTTCGCCTCGGCTTGATCGCCGACCGGGGTGCTGGTCGCATGAGCATTGACGTAATCGACCCCGGCAGGATCAAGCTTGGCGTCGGCGAGGGCCTGGCGCATGGCAGCCACGGCAGGTTCCGGGTGCGGGCTGGGGATAACCATGTGATACGCGTCGCTCGATGCGCCGCAGCCGGCGATCTCAGCGTATGCGCGGGCGCCGCGGCGCCGTGCCTGCTCGGCGCGTTCGAGCACGAACAACGCGCCGCCTTCGCCGATGACGAATCCGTCGCGATCCAGGTCAAATGGCCGCGAGGCGCGGCGCGGCTCGTCATTGCGGCGCGACAGGGCGCGCAGATTGCCGAAACTCGCCAGGGACAGACGCGAGATTGCCAGGTCGCAGGCGCCGGCCAGGCAGACATCGACCCAGCCCATTTGCAGCCAGCGCCTCCCCATGGCCAGGGCATAATTGCCGCTCGCGCACGCCGCGGACAGGCTCACGGCGGGTCCGGTCAATTCCAGTCGGCGGCGCGTGCGTTGCGTCAGTGGTTCGCGTTGCGCTTGCGGCTCGTGGATTTGCCTGCCGCCGCGGACGAAATCGTCTTCCCAGTGGCTGTTCCATTCGGCGGCGTTGCCCAGGACGAGGCCGACGCGGATTTCGGATCGGCGCTCCCACCAGCCCGCATCTTGAAGTGCGCCGGCGGCGCACCACAGTGCTGCCTGATCGAGCCGATCGAGCTGGGCGAACGCCGGCTCATCCCAACCGGCGGGGCACGCGATCGCGCCGACGGTCGCCGCGATTTGCGCGGGATGCTCGCTGGCGTCGAACGCGGTGATGCGGCCAACCCCCGAATGTCCGCCGAGCAAGCGTTCGGCAAATTCGTCCGGCGTATTGCCCAGCGGCGTGACGGCGCCGATGCCGGTGATCCAGATGGAAGGGGGGGTCATCGGATCCCCTCCCAGGAGCCAGGGGGCGTGTCAAAGCCGACCCAATTCAAGTCAGCAAGCCGCCAGCGGGAGGGGCGATTGCCCAGTTCGGCCGCTAACGAGCCGACATGCAACTCGGGCAATAACGCCTGGCTGTCTTCGGATTGTCCGAACGTCACGAGCGGCCCATCGGCGCGACCATCGACCGGCGTCAATGCGAGCGCCACGGCGCGGCAAACCGGGGCGCCGGTACTGGACCCGTCGGCGCCGGGCAACCACTCGGAATCGTAGGCGGTCAATACAACCCACAGGCCGGGCAAAGCGCCGTCCGCCAGCAGCGCCGCCGCCAGGAGCAGCGCATCGGGAGCCGCGTTGGCGCCGCTGCCGACGCCGAAATTCGGACCGTGGATCTTGAGAACCAGACTGATGGCGCCGGCCGGCGCGTGCAGCGATTGATTCGGCACCAGGTGCGGCGACACACACCAGGCGCCTTCGTCAAGAAAACGGTGGATCGCATGAGCAGTCGCGGTTCGACCAAAGAAACTCGCGCCGGCGACGACGCCCCAATCCGCGAACGAGCGCGTTGGCCAGCCGGCCCGATCAATCGCGTCCAGAACCGCGCGCACGGCCAGTACGGTCTGATCGTCCGCTTGTTTCAGGAACGACGCCGGCTTTGCGCCCGCGCCGGCCGTGAGTGATTGCCGACGCCATGTCGCGATGGCACCCGGATCGCCTGCCAGGGTCGTCCACGCCGCCAACTGACAGCGCAAGGTCGGGCTCGATTCCGTCAAGGTGGTGGTGGAAATGGCTTCCATTCCGTGCTCGGTGTGGCCAGCTGTCGCGCACGGCTTCGCATTGAACGCTAAACCGTAAACGGCCTATTCGGGGCGGTCGCTATTCTTCTCAAATGCCGCAGTTTTGTCAACCCGGCCTGTCCGAACGGGTCAATTCACCTTGCATTTGGTGTGCGTTCGATTATACACCGCTTCCTAACCACGGCCCGTTCGCGAAAAGACGTTGGAAATCTTCAAGGGAAGAAGAGGCTACGCATGTCCGCTTCTCCGATGGCTTGCCTGGCGCAGGCGATGCGCCAGCACGGGCTCGTCCGCTTCATGGAACACTACGCACGCACGTATCCCGACGCGCATCTGAAGAACCTGATCGCCGATGATCTCGGCCCGAACCGCGAAATGGAGGTGGACGGGCGGCGCGTCATCAACTTCGGCTCCGACAGCTTCCTGGGTCTCGATCAGGACCGGCGCGTGCAGGCGGCCCTCATCCAAGGGGTGCGGCGCTGGGGCAGCCACAATGGCACGTCACGATTCTTCGCTTCCGTCCGGGCCAACGAGGAAGCCGAGGAAAAGCTGGCAAGCTGGCTAGGGACCGAAGCCGTCTTGATCTACCCATCGGTAACGTTGACCAATTTGGGCGCGCTGCCGGGGCTGGTCAGCAAACGGGATTTGCTTGTCATCGATGAACATGCACACAACTCGATGCAGGAAGGCGCGAAGATCGCCCAGGCCAATGGTGTGCGCGTCATGCCGTTCAGTCACTGCAACCCGGCCGACCTCGAACGGGTGTTCGACCAAGCCGGAGAATATCGCAGCGCGGTCGTTGCTATTGATGGCGTCTACAGCATGACTGGGGCCCTGCCGCCGCTTGCGCAACTCAATGACGTTTGCCTGAGACGAAACGCCGTCCTCTACGTCGATGACGCGCATGGCACCGCCGTCTTGGGCCGCAAGGGGCGCGGCACCGTTTATGACGCGCTGGGGAGCTATGACAACACGCTGGTCGTCGGTTCGCTGTCGAAGGGCTTCTCGTGCTTCGGCGGTTTCATCGGCTGCCCGCGCGACTTCAAGATGCTTCTGAAGATCCGTTCGACCACCTTCATCTTTGGCGGCCCGGTTCCGCCTGCGTACCTCGAGGCGGTCTGCACCGTGTGCGATATCCTCAATTCCGAAGAATACGAAGAAATCCACGGCCGGCTCACCAGTAATCTCCAGCGGCTGATGCAAGGCGCCCACGCGCTTGGGCTTGTGGTGCTCGGTGGGGAAACGCCGATCGTTTCGATCTTAATCGGCGACGAAGACATCACTCTGCAAGCGGGGCGATTTCTGTTCGAGAAGGGATTTTACGTGCAGTCGGTGACGTTCCCGGCGGTGCCGTACCACGCGGGAGTCTTGCGCATCCAGGTGAACGCGAATCATCAACCGTCGGCAATCGACGAGTTGCTTGAAGCGCTCGCAGCGCTGAAACAGCAATTCACACTGCCCGCGGCCGAGTCAAAGGAGTTGCCATTCGCGGCGTAAGGCGAGCGGCGGAAAAAAAGCATACCGCGACGCGGAGCGTCGCGCCACATTGTGGCACGACGCTCCGCGTCGTGTTCACGCCGCCTTGGCGTCCGGCGCGGCAACTTTCCATTTCGCTTCCAGCAGATCGAGGACATCACCGACCGTTACCAGTTTCGGCAGCTCTTCCTGAGTCAGGCGGATGCGGAAGCGCCGTTCGACCTGCGAAACGATGCTGACAAGGTCCACCGAATCGAGGCCGAGATCGACGCGGAGGTTTTGATCATCCTCAAGCGTCGCATGGTTCACGCCGGTGTCGGCTTCGATCAACTCGATGAGCGTCAGTCTGATGAAATCCCGGTCTGGCATGGCAGCTTTCCTACATGTTGGTGGTTGCGGCTTGGCAAGCGGCGCAACGTCAGCGTGTGATCTTGGTCAGTTGCACGATCGTCTTGTGCCCTGATTCCGTGAACTCCTGGCGGACCAGGCGATGGTAGCGATCGAACCACAGGTCGGTCGGCGACGACGAGGCCGACACCACGCGGAAGTGGTAGCAGTCCTGCAATTCGCCAACCTTTAACTTTTCCAGGCCGATGTACTTCAGCTCACACAGAAGTTCCTTACCGGTATCGGCTTCGAGGACCGGAATCTGCTTGTTGTGAAAGCGCGCGTCGGCGAGCTTCCAGTAACTCGTCGGCCAAACCTCGCGCTTGAGCGGGGTGTCCTTGCCGTTGAAGCGCATGCGAAGCTGATTGTTGTCGAGAGCGACGGTGAGTTCGGTCTTCTTGCCGTTCTCGATGCAGGTGGTTTTCATGGCGACGAGCTGGCCGTTCTTCCACCATTCCTGAGATTCGACCTTCAACGTGTAATCGACGATGATCTGGCGGAACTTGAGTTCGACTGTGCCTGACATGTAGGCGGAGCCGTCGTCTTTCTGAATCATCGTCATGCGCGACGTGCCCGACTCCTTGCCCTCGATAAAGATGGCATATTCGCGCAATTCGGTATCATCGGCCCGCGCCAGGGCAGGCAAAAACGCGAGACAAGTCAGGGCCACGAATGTTTGGCGTCCGATGCGCGGCATCATTGCGTTACTCCAATATCGAGGGTGAGCGATGAACCGACGCAACATAGCAGATGGGGGGCAGACGAGAAAAGGCGAAATTGCGTTCATTCGTTCCCAGGCGGAACTTGGGAACCAGGGGCAGAGTGTGTCTCTCGATTTTGGCAGCTCAAAACCAGGGACTCAGGCAAAGGCGCAAAGTGGAGAATTCCCAAAGGCACTTCGCCCGCTCGCGAGTCGTCTATATTATCCTGGCGAGCCGGGAGCGTCCGCGACCGGAGAACTCTCGCGCTGCGGCAATAACTGATCCGATCCATGTGAGGTTCCGCCATGCCATCGCTTCTCTCCCGCCTTTTCGCAACCCTGCTATTGGGCTGCTTCTCCGTCCTGGTTCTTCCGGGCCTGGCTAAATCCCAGGATAAAGGCAAACTCCCTCGCGTGCTAATTATTGGTGACTCGATCTCCATTGGGTACACCGAGCCGGTTCGCAAATTGTTGCAGGGCAAGGCCGACCTCGTGCGTCCCGCCGAGAATTGTCAGCACACCGGTCACGGGCTGGCGCGCATCAAGACCTGGCTCGGCAAGGAGAAATTTGACGTGATCCACTTCAACTGGGGCATCTGGGACACGCACATGCTCGACGCCCAGAATCGGCTCGTGCGCGACGATGCTCCCGGACCGCTCCATATTCGCCACACGCCCAAGCAGTACCGCGAAAATCTAACGCAGCTTGTGGACACCATGGAAAAGACCGGCGCGAAGCTCACCTGGGCCTCGACGACGCCGATCATGAGCCGCAAGGATGCACGCTTCGAGGACATCAAGAATCTCAACGCAGTCGCCGAGGACATCATGAAGGCGCGCAAGATCCCGATCAACGATCTGTACACGTATGTGTTGCCGAATGTCAAGGAGTGGCAGAGCGGCGACAAGGTCCACTTCAACGCCAAGGGGAATGAGCAACTCGCCAAACGCGTGAGCGAGCGCATTCTCGAAACGCTTGGCCGAAAAGCTGTGGAGGCGCCCGCCAAGAATCCTTGAGGCGTGCGGCAGAATCTTACGTACTCGTTCACGACGCGGAGCGTCGTGCCACAATGTGGTGCGACGCTCCGCGTCGCGTTCAAGCACGTGCCCAAGGATTCATCAATTCCATGCGGCGATCCGAATGTTGCGGAACTCGACTTCGGTGCCTGCATCGTGAGCTTGCAACTGGATGGCGCCGGGCGCGGTCCGCTTGCCCAGGCGTGGATTGTCGTTCTGGAGCCGCTCGTCCTGCCAATCGACCGTTTGGTAGCCATTGACCCACGTGGCCAGGCGATCCCCGGCGGCGGCGATCGTGTAGTGAAACCACGCGCCGTCGCGGCTGACGAGGCGGCGCGCGTTCTGCCGATCATCGATGGCGCCAGTCGCCCACGTCCACGGTCTGGACACGGCGCCGTCGTGGCAGCGGTTGTAGACTTGCGCCTCGTAGCCGTTCATGAACGCGCCGGGCATGGCGCGGAAGAAGACGCCGCTGTTGGCGTGCCGGAGCTTGGTGCGCACTTCCATTTGCAGGATGAAGTCGCCGAAGTGCTTGATCTGGTATTCGAGACAGCCGGGGCCGCCGACCGCAGTGAGTATGCCGTCCTTGATTGTCCAGACCGCTTGCCGCTCCTTCGGGAGTTTTGGATGGTACATCGGCTTCCAGTCGACACCGAGCATGCGCGGCGTCAGATCGAGCGTCGTCTTCGGCTTGAACGCGACCGAGCGAACCCGCAAGCCGTCGACCATGGCGATGAACGTTGCCGCCCGCCCAACGTCCAAGGTGTGCTCGACCTTACCGATGTTGGAGGCTCTCGACATCTTGCCCCAGCGAAGAATTCCTGCTTTGGCCACGTCCATCTTGATCGTGCCCATCGGCAAAACCATGTTGGAGTGTCCCACGAGAATGCCATCGTCGACCTGAGCCCCCGACCAGCCAAAAGTAGTATGGCCATCGAACAGCGCGATGTAGCCTTCGCCAAGTTGTGCTTCGGTAAGGCCGAGTCCGCGCTCCGCCGACCCGTATTCGTTGACTTTCAGGCGCGGCGACGGCACGGCGATCATGTCCATCGTCACCGTGCGGTTCGCCCGACCAGGTCCTTGAACTTGCGCCAGCGACGCGGCCGGCGGACGTTGCGGATCGTAATACTTCGGCCGCAGTTCGCCCATCTTCTTGGTCGCCTCGGGTCGCGTGACATAGTAGGTCGCCTTCGCAAGATGGCGATAGTCGCTCCCCGCTTTCTCAAGCACCTTGCCCATTTGCTCGTAGATCTCGGTGATCTCCGCCGCGGGTCCGTTGGCGGTCTTGCCGAACAGGCTCGACAAGAAGATCAGTTTGCCGTCGTTGACGCGCGCGACCCGGCTGTAAACGGCGGACGCCTTCATGCCCGGCGGCGTGAGATACTCGATCGGTTCGCCGGCGCGCTCGCGGCCGCCCCAGACGATTAACTCGATCTCCACGGGCAAGGAAGATTGCCACTCGACGAGAACCAGCGGCGGAGCCTTGGCGTTGGCTGCCGCGAAGAACTTGGCGGTCTCGTCGTGCACGATCTTGTGCTGCGCCATCGGTTGCAAGAATGCCTTGACCTGCACGACGGAGTTTTCTTTCAGACCGAGAAACTTCAGCGTGTCGCGCAGCTCGGCCAGCGTTTTGCGCGTCGCCTCGGCCAGGTCCAGCGCGGGGACGGCCTGCCCGGACACGTAGATGCGCGTCCCTGGCGGCAAGATCGTAAACCCGGCGCCGTGCTCGACCTGCTTCCCGATAGGCCGGCGCGTGCCCAGCGCCACGGCATCGACAGCCCAGCTCACGCCTGTCGGCAGATTGCCCGTCACGAAACTCACGGCGGGTTTGCCATTGCCGAAGGTCCCGCGCGCCAGCTCTTTTCTCAACATCTCTTGCTGGTCATCGTTGGTCAAGACGAAGTTCAGTTTGACGATGCGATCAAGAGAAGAGCCGGCGTCTCTCAACACGGTCTCGAGGCGCTTCACGGCTGGTTCGAGCGTGTCGGCCATGAATTGTTGGGTGTGAACAAGCGGCGCCGAGTTGGGCACGATCACGGCAGACGAGACGCCCGCCTTGGGATCGATGTGCTCCACCTCGATGCGCTCCGGCCCTTGGTAGCCCAACACGGGGAAGATTAGGAGGGCGAGTCCGAGAATAGGTTCCATTTTTCGTCCTTGGTTCAGTGCCGTTCGCGCGCAGGCGAACAGGTCCCTATTCTATGCCGATTTTCGGCCTTGAATGTTACCGAAACGGGCCTCCTGGTTGACACGGACAATGATTCCTGCTACAAATCTTCTGACAGGCCAGTTGAACTCTTTTTTTTCGTCCGACCTGCCAAGTGCTTCGCTCGCTTTGAATCCAATTTCTTGATAGGGGGGAACCGTGCCATGTTGAACCTCTGGGGAAGCAAGACGCGCAAGGATTGCTCCGGCATCAATCGTCGCGATTTTCTCTCGGTCGGCACGCTGGGCATGGCCGGGCTGACGTTGCCGGGGCTGCTCAAGGCTCGCAGCGCCGCCGCCAGCAGCGGGCGCTCGACGCCTGATACCTCCGTCATCTGGCTGTGGCTCGGCGGCGGACCGACGCATGTCGAGACGTTTGATCCGAAGATGTCCGCCCCGGCCGAATTTCGCAGTATGGTCGGCTCCGTGCAGACAAGCGTCCCCGGCCTGCACATCGGCGGGCTGTTCCCGCAGATGGGACGCATGGCCGACAAGATGGCGTTTGTGCGCTCGTTCGCGCATGGCAACTCCGGGCACACCGGCGGCACGCACTTCGTCATGACGGGCGTCGATCATCCTCCCGCCGACGCCGGGCAACCGCCGATTCGGCCCTCCCTCGGCTCCATGACCGCCCGCGTGCGCGGCGCCAACAGCGCCGCGACGGGATTGCCGACCTATGTGCGCATCTCCGGCCTTTACGCCGACGGCCCGCACTGGCTTGGCTCGGCCTTCGCGCCTTTTGACGTCGGTGGCCAGGCGCGCAACAACATTAATCTCAATCAACCGCTCGAACGGGTCAACGATCGCCGGGCCCTCCTGCGGCAATTCGACAATATCGATCGCAACATCGACCGCAGCGGCACGATGGCCGGGCTGGACGCCTTCGACCAGCAAGCCATCAACCTGCTCATGGGTCGGGCGCGCGATGCCTTCAACGTCGAGCGCGAAGATCCACGCACGCGCGACCGCTACACGATCGGCACCGCGGGGCTTGGCGCCAATTTGCTGTTGGCCCGTCGCCTGTGCCAGGCCGGCGCCGGCTTCGTCACCTTGAACTATTCGAATTCGAGCCAGGGCTGGGACATGCACAACGACATGATGCCTCAGTTGCGGCAAGCCTGCCCGCCGATGGACCGCGCCATCGCCGTGTTCCTGGAAGACCTCGAACAATGCGGTATGTCCGACAAGATCCTGCTCGTCATCACTGGCGAGTTCGGCCGCACGCCGCGCATCAACGGCTCGGCTGGCCGCGACCACTGGGGCCCGCTCTGCACCCTCGCCCTGGCCGGCGGCGGCTTGCGCATGGGGCAAGCGATCGGCGATTCGTCCGCTCGCGTCGAGGTGCCGCGCACCACGCCGATCTATCCCAAGGACCTGATGGCCACCATCTTCCACGTCCTGGGCATCAATCAACAGACGCACTACCAGGACCAGAGCGGCCGTCCGACATACCTATTGCCGGAAGGCGCTCGGCCGATCGCGGAACTGGTGTAATTGACAGACGAAGAAACGCAACGAGCGAGGCGTGATTGCCTCGCTCTTTTTTTTTGACACTACTCGCCTATCCCACCAGAGATTGAACCACGGGGAACACAGGGGACACGGGGAATGGCCTGAGAAATAATACGGTCACGATCGTCGACAACCCTTACTCTTTCGAGAAGCGGTGGTCTTTAGTGTTGTCCCTGGGTTCTTTCTATTTGATCCCCGTGCTCCCCGTGTCCCCCGTGGTTCAATCTCTGGGTCGGCGGTCAGCGCTTGTCGAGGCGAGCGGTCGGCGTGGTGCGGAAGAAGACGCCATTGCCGCCGGCTTGTTTTTCGTCGGTGTCGTAATAGATGGTGCCGAGCGTTTTATTGTCGATCTCGACCGTGCGCGGACAGGCTCGGCCGCCGATGGCGCGGCTGGGATTGTAGAACTCGACGGGATTATTCATGTCCCATGATTTGCCGTCGTCGCGCGACACGATGAAGTTGATCTGTTCACCGCCGACGCCTGGGCCGACGATTTGCGACGCCAGGAGCATGCCGTTCTTCAGCGCGATCATTTGATGCCGCCAGCCCTGCGTGGACACATCCGGGAACGGCTTGATCTGCTCCCAGGTCTTGCCGGCGTCGATGGAGCGTAGGCCTTTGCCGCTCACCAGCGTCCCCTTCGCCGTGCGGACGATTGGCGTTAGCCCATGATTACTGCCGTCACCGAACGTGGTCTCCTGGCCGGTCTCCGGGTTGTAAAGCGCCGTGCGGTCCGCCAGCGGGATCAGCCACGCGGTCGCCGACAGTTCGACAAACGGATGGCGGATGACGCTGTGCACCTTGGGATCCTTGGCCTTGGCGAGATTCTTCGGCTCGCTCCAGGTGACGCCGTCATCGCTGCTGATGGAATAGGCCACGTAGCGCGACGACTTTTCTTTTTCACCGGGTGAAAACCAAACATTCCAGGCATGCACAAGCCGGCCATCGGCGAGCGTGGTCAGCGAGCCGGGGTAGACCTGCGTCTTGATCGTGTGCGGGAAGAGGGCCGGTGGCGACCACGTCTTGCCGCCGTCGGTCGAACGCACGATGAGGTACGGCATGTACTCTTTCTTGCAGTAGACGCCGACGAGCGTTCCCTTTTTGCTAATGCACAGGGCGGGATGGATATGCCCGCTGACGCCGGTTTCGAGGCGTGCCAACGGGGACAGCTCCGAGTTTTGCGCGAACACCGATGGTGCGAGGAACAAGAACGCGAGGGGAAGGATTCGACTCATGGTGATGCCCTTGTTGGAGTGTGAAGGACGTTGGGCAAAGTGTAGCCGCCCGCGTTTCGGGGTCAAATATATTTTCCTTGCCGATTCCTGCGACACATTTCATGACCGGCGCGCAAATACTCTGTAGGTTAGCCGCACTTCCACGAACCGCGGCGCCGACCGGAGCCTCGGCCATGGGCCTCTCACGGCGAACCCATTGATGCTGGAAGATCAACATTAGGCCCGCGTCTTCCCGATCCCCGCCAATTCCGAAAAGCGCATCAAGATCGTCTACACACAAGTATTGCCGCTGAAGGGAAGCCGCTATCGCTACAGTTACGCCTTGCAAAGCGAATTGCTCCAGCAACATCGGCAGCGCAATCGCGCTCCAAATCGGGCCGCTTGCCTTGCTACGGTCGCCCGATCGGTTCCGAAAAAACCGCTTGACTTGCGCATTTTTTCCAAAAATCCACTTGCAATTGGGGGAACCTGGCTTATACTCACAAATATCTCATAAACAACTCATTAAGTATCCATAAAACTCATGAATTGATCATCAATTATTAATTAGTTAGACGTAAGTGGGGAATATCCCCGTAGTTCTTTTCTTTTCTTTCTTTTAGGAGATCGGTCATGATTAAGAAGGTCCTGAAGGGTCGCCAGGCGTTCACGCTGATCGAATTGCTGGTGGTTATCGCCATCATCGCCATTCTCATCGCGTTGCTTGTGCCTGCGGTTCAGAAAGTGCGTGAAGCGGCAGCGCGCACGCAATCCGCCAACAACCTGAAAAACATCGGTCTCGCCTTCCACGGCTATCACGACGTCGTCCTGTGCCTCCCGTGGCAAGGGAATGTTAACCCAAACGGCACGGCCGGCAGTGCAGACCCAGATAAAGGCGGTTGGGGATACCAGATCACGGCATATATCGATCAACAACCTGTTTTCATTTCGTCAGCTGCCGCTGCCCCGGCCATAGCGGTTTCTGCCTATATGTGCCCTGGACGGGGCCGGAACGGTAAGAGTTTTAATTCCGATTTTGGCTACAACACCGGGCTCCAGGCTACCGGCACCAACATCACGGCAGCCCCAACGGTCAACCCCAGAACGACCATGTCGAGCATTACGGACGGCACTTCCAACACACTTTTTGTCGGCCACAAGGGGTGTGCAACCAATACCTACGGTACCGCTACCCCTAACTATACCGCAGGCTCAGGACTGGTGGTCGCCAACACCCACGGCCGAGATGGCTCTGCCTCCACCTTCGCATGGGGTGCTTCCTACCCGGGCGGTTCGTTGCAATGCATGGGTGATGCAACGGTTCGTTCTTTCCCGTACAACTATTCGGGCGCCGGTACTGGCCTGAACAACGCGATGACCAAACAAGGTAATGACGCCGTGAATATGCCTGCGCGGTAACGGTTGCTGATTAGCTTGATGTCCCGAGGACAGCATTCTCCAACGAGTGCTGTCCTTTTTGATTTTCTGTGTGTCTTGAACCAGGCCGTATTTATCCCGGCAGCCAGGCAAAACGACGTCCGCCCAGCAAATGGAAATGCAAGTGCGGCACGACCTGCCCACCGCCGTCCTTACAGTTGATGACGATGCGATACCCGTCCTCCAGCTGCAGCTGCTCGGCAAGTTGAACCGCGGCCACATCCTGATCTGGACGCGTTCGTCGCTCAACTTCGACAAACAAAAGCAAGACAGCGCCGTCGTTCGAAAGGCCCTCGGCCAAGCCTACGGGGATAAGAAGGCACATATCAAGGCTATCCAACAATTAGAGCAAGCCGCGGCGTTGCAGCCCAACGAAGTGGAAATCCATCAATCGCTGATCGCCGCCCACGATGCGCTGGGAAACAAAGACGGCGCCGTGCGGCAGCAGACACGCAAGTTGGAAGAGCAAATCGGCAAGAAGGGCCAGTAGGGTCGTCTTTCGTGGCGGTAAGATTCCGATCTTGCCGCCACGAATTTCCGCACATCAAACAAACGACCCGTTGACAATCGCTGTCAACGGGTCCGTCAAATGGTCGCTGAGGGGCTCGAACCCCCGACCTCGTGGGTGTGATACTTCGCACACGCCGCAGCAAGCATCGACCGAATCAACAGTTACGCCGACGTCTTCCGACGCTTGCACCAGTGCTTGCACCAGCGAAACGAAAACCGCGAAAGCTATCGACCTCGACGCGCTCGCCGCCGATCTGATGAAGCTGCCGAAAGAAGAACGCGCCCGACTCTTGGCGAAGCTTCTCGGCGATGCCGGATGAAATGTCAACCGCTGGCAATCCTAGCAATTGCGCCCTGGCGCAGAACGGCAAAAACGATGTGCGAGACGCCGAACCCGCTCGGCGTGCCTGGGAAGCGGTCCAGGCGCGGTTGCGTGGCATCCTGGCATCCCCCCCCCCCTAGATTTAGGTTCTTCCAGACGGACGATATTTTCTGTATGGCCCAACGAAGAGCCAGGGAATGCCATTAACTTTGTTTGCGATTACTCATTTTCACTTAGCC
>SYHD01000261.1 GCA_005799265.1 Planctomycetia bacterium
AGCACCACGTCACCGCGGGAGGCAACACGTATCCCCTGCCGCGGCCGTTATTCGTGCTGGCGACGCAGAATACGATCGAGCATGAAGGAAAGTATACGTTGCCGGATGCGCAGCTCGATCGCTTAATGTTTCAGATCGCAGTCGCCTATCCGAGCCGCGACGAAGAGCTGGCGATCATGAAGGCAACGACGTCGGGCACGTCGCCGCTGGTCAGTAAGGTGCTGTCGTCCGAGAAGATCATGGAGCTTCAAGATTTGGTGCGGCAAGTGATCGTCGCGGATCACGTTTTCCAATATGCCGCGGACATCGTACGAGCGACGCGGCCCAAGGAGCCGGGAACGCCGAAGTTTCTGCCGGAGCTGGTGACCTGGGGCGCGGGGCCGCGCGCCAGTCAATACTTGATCCTCGCCGCCAAGGCGCGTGCCCTCTTGCAAGGTCGGTTTCACGCGACCACGCACGACATCCGTGAAATCGCCTACCCGGTATTGCGGCACCGGCTCATCACGACGTTTCACGCCGAC
Source organism: Planctomycetia bacterium (assembly GCA_005799265.1). Taxonomy (GTDB): domain Bacteria; phylum Planctomycetota; class Planctomycetia; order Gemmatales; family Gemmataceae; genus SIAQ01. The sequence goes on from SYHD01000261.1 coordinate 522, forward strand.
GCCGAAGGCATCACGACCGACCACGTGATCGAGCGTTTGTTGAAGGAAATCCCGCTCCCACAAGAAAAGGCAGCGGCGAAGGTGCTCGGGCAAGGCTGAAGGATGAAAAGGTGATCGCTGTTCATCCTTGTTCTGGCATGGAGTTGGCCATCACCCAAAGCATGTAGGCTACGCGCTCGCGAAGTTTTCTTTGGCGAAGATGCAGGATCTCTTGCCGAGCGCGCCAGCTATAGAAGATAACGGCAATGGACAGCGCCGAAACGGAATACACGAACATGTTCATTGTTGGGGTTCTTTCAGATGGGAGCCGCGTTTCTGTTCCGATGTGAAACTCTAGCTCATCAATCCAGTCCTGGCAACCGGATCGCATTCAAGAATTACGGCGAGGAATCAAGCCGCTTACAGACCCGTCGGGTCCTTCGATGCTGGAACACACTTGCTTGATCGTACACCCCTGGACGCCCGACGCCGCGTGCTGGCTGCGCCATGTGAGCGACCAGACCGGCGTGCTGCTTGGGTGCGTCCGTCACGAAGGGGCGGAGCGCGGCTCCTGGTTTTCCTGGCTGCGCAAGATCAAGCTTGACGTTTTCGAAACAGAGGACGCCTCCCACCTCATGGCGCTTCATCGCGCCTGGGGTATGCGACGCAGTTGGCACGTTCACGACGCGGAGGACCTGTACGTCGGCACTTTGCACTGGGGAAGCCTGGCCTCCTCCGACGGCGTCACGCTCGGCGACCTCGAAGGCGACTCGGACAGCGGCCAAATCATCGACTCGGCCGGTACGACGCTGGCGAGCTATCGAAAAAACCTCGACGCCGCCGTGGCAGTGACGTTCGCCAAGGACGCGATGGGCAATCCATTCTTGCGCATGCTGCTCCTGGGAAGCATCCTCGTGCTGGAGCCGGCGCCGAATTGAGGAAGATTAAGGGATCGCGATTTCGCCGCGCAAGCCCGCGAGACCTTCGCTGCCGACGTGAATCGTGCGATCGCCGACTTGAAGGTCGAACATGTCGTCCAGTTCTTGGTGTGCGAGGAAGGCGACCACGACGCCAGGAACGAGCCCCAGTGCCTGCCAATGACGGAGGCGATCGGGATTGTCGTCCTGCACTTCGCGGATGAGGACACGCTGGCCCGAGCGAAACTGGTGCAATGGTTTCAAATCACGCTTTTGCAAATCGCCACGCGCCGTTGGAATCGGATGGCCGTGCGGATCTTCAAGCGGCTCTCCTAAATGCGCCGCCAGCGCCTGTTCGAGCCGCGGCGAGATGGCGTGCTCCAGAGCGTCGGCCTCGGTGTCCACCTCGCTCCAGTCCAGGCCGAGAACGCGCGTAAGAAAGAGTTCGACGAGCCTATGCCGGCGAATGACGCGTCGGGCCTGGGCGATGCCTTCGTCGGTCAGCTTCGCTCCCTGGCCGACGCCGTACTGGATCAGCCCCGCCGTTTCCATCCGTTTGAGCATGCCGGTGACGGACGGCGCCTTCACTTCGAGCTGCGACGCAATGTCGTTGGGCGAAACCATGTGCTCAGCGCCGCCCAAGCTGTGGATCGTTTTCAGATAGTCCTGAACGGCCGGCGTGATAAGATCGGTCATGCGGTTCATCCGCGTGGTGTCGGTGTGCTTACCGTTTGATTATACGGCGCGTTCTTGAATTGGGCGCGTTCACGAATTACCGCTTCCGGCGCGCGTCACCGCCCATGTCAGCCACAACGACAGCGCAAACGCGAGACGCAGACTCATCTGAACGATGACCCACCAGAGCGTGAAGTTGAGCATATCACCAACCGCGCCGAGCGCCTTTTCGACTTCCGCCGCCACCATCTTGCGCGGATTGATGTAGCCGAACGACACGACGCGCACAACATGGGCCGTCTTCGAGCGCAACCAGAATTCGGCCTCGTCGAAATATTTTTCGAGTTCTTTCCGATCGATCTGCCCGACGACATAGAGGCTGTACCCATCGAAGCCGAGCATCGCGATGCCCGTCGGCACAATAATGAACAACGCGGGCCACAGCTCGAAAAGACGTGCGAGCGTCAGTTCCAGACGCGATTCCGGAAATACTAACTGCGACGCGGCCACCTGAACGAGCCATAATCCCAGAGCCAGTAGAGCCGGCGGGAACATCTTCCAAGTCCAGAAGATCGTCCGATATTGTCCGACAAGCTCCAGCAACTTCGGCCAGCGCCCAGGCCCCGCGAATACGAGCTGACCGACGCTGTGATATTGCCCGATCCTACGCCACGTACCGGCAAAAAACATGAACGCGAAATAGAAGTCCAGGAAACGAATTACGGCCAGCTTGCCGATGTCGTCCATAGCATCATCCCTCGCCTCAGGCGGCCGCTACGGCAAATCCAGCCACTTGCGCCAACACCATTCGGCACACAAGAGCCCGAGCAGAAGCCCCATCATCCACCAGACCATTGGCTCATGCTGCCAAGGCTTCGCTTCGTCGCGCTTTTCCGAGCGCTCGATGCGGCGCGCCAGATTCCCCAGTAACTCGTCGATCATCTCCGGCGTATAGACCTTGCCGTTGCTGCGCTGAGCCAGACTTTCCAGCAGCGTCGCGTTGACGGAGAGATCGAGCATTTCCGTATTTTCGCGAGGCAAGACGCGGAAGAGATCGCGCCCCTTCTGCGGCGCGTCGGCGTCCTCGCCCGGCGCCGTGATCTGCGCGCGATAGGGTGCGATGTCCAGCTCCATGCGATAGAGACCCGGCGCAAGCGGCGACGCTTTGGCCTCGAGCAGATTGGGTTGGCTCTCTTTGGGCGTCAGCGACACTTCTCGGACGAGCTCCTCCGGCTTTCCCTCAAGTTGTCGATACAGCCTCGCCTTGGCAACCGATGGATCAACGAGCGGCGGCAGCGATCCCCCCAGGCGCGCAGCAAGCTCGACCGCTTCGTCTTCCATGTACACTGGGGCGCGCGAGCCATAACGGACAAATTGATTTCCTGCCGGCAGAAGCTTGTCCGACGCCGACCACTGCACGATCTGCCCCCAGAAACGGTGATGGTACGTGTCCCCCATGCGGAATCGCCAACGCCAGGTGCTATCGATACCGACGTACAAGACGCGGCCCAAGCCGTAACTTTGCTGTACCAGGATGCCCCTATCCTCGGACAAAACCCCTTGGCCTGCGGGTGACGGCTTGTCGCCAGGGACCGCCGCCAACAACACCGATGCGCCAGGCTTGCGCTTCCCCTCGACGCCCCAGAAATGCTTCGGCAACTCCGGCCACGGTGCTGCGGGTAGTTCTGGTTCAAGCCGCAGGAACTTCGGCAACTGGCCTTCACTTGTCACCCGTAGAATGAATCCCTTGTCTTCGTCCAGCAGACGCGGCGCCTCGATCGGCAGCAGTTTGGCGAGCGGATCGTCGGTCAACTTGAGGTAATCCATCGGCAGATGCCGTTTACCCGCGCTCAGGACCAGCGTGCCGCCGCGCTGGGCGACGTATTTTTCCAGGCGGCGTCGATCGGCCAATGGGAGCTGTTCCGGCGCGACATCTCCCAGGAAGATGCAATCGAAGTCCAGCAATGGATCGACATCCTTCGCGCCAGTCTTGAACTCGGGCAGCTTGGTTTTCGCGAAGCCGAGCTTGGGCAACTCCGCGTCCTTGATGGCCCCGATGCGCGGCTGCGTGAAGACGACACGCTCCAGATGGACCTTCGGATCGCGCATGAGCGCCGTCGCCAGATAGTGATACTCCCAACGCGATTCGCCATCGACGAGCAGCACTTTCGTTTTGTCGTCGGCCACACGAATGAACCGTGTCGCGTCGTTGTTGGCGCGCGTGATCTCCTGGCCCTTGCTCGTCGCCCGGATCTGGTAGGTGTGCGTGCCGAGCTTATCCATCCTGGCCTGAAAGCGCACAGCATAGACCTCATCCTTCCCCTTGTGGGGAATGACCTGGCGATGCTCGGGGAGAACCGCCTTCCCCTCGAATTGCATTTCGACGGTAAGATCTTGCGGCGGAAGCTGCGTCGCCTTCACGCGAATCTCGATGGGGACGATCATGTCCTTGGCGGCTTCCGCTTTCGCATCCACGTCGAGAATCATCAGATCACTGGGGGCGTCACGCGCGCCGATGACGACGGGGAAGATCGGCGTCCTCTGTCGCCCCAGCGACTCGGCACGCTCGAACGGCGCAGCGCCGACGTTGTGACGACCATCGCTCAGAAGAATGATGCCCAAGAGGCCCGGCCTATTCGGACCGGAGTTTTCCGTTAATGCCAGGCCCAGATCGGTTGGGCGCGTGTCATCTGGGTTTATTCTGCCCGTGATTTCACCTAACAACGCGGCAGCCGTCATGTCAGCGCCGCGCTGATGAAAGCCGACGATTTCGACTTCATGCCGTTCACCGAGCCGGTTGAGCAGGTTCACACCGTCCACGGCAAGCAGTCGCTGGACGACCTCCTTGCGCGTCAACGTGTCGGCGATGCCCGGCAGCTTCAGGGCGCGCGCCAGGTCCGCGCGCTCCTGGGACTTGCGCTGCGGATCGGCGACACCCATGCTCGACGAAAGATCGACCGCGACGCGCACCCGGCTCGGCGACTCTAAGACCTGTACTTCGACGAGGTGCGGTTGCAAACCAATCGCGAGCCAGAGCACAAGGAGCACAGTCAGTCGTAACAACAAAAGCCCGGCCGCGTGCCAGCGTGGCACCAAGTGAAGCTCATAGCGGTACAGCCAGACGATCAGCGTGAGCGGAACCAGCAGCAAGAGCGCAAGCAGACCGATCTGCCAGGCCAAGCCGAGGTCGGCTCCGCGCGGCGCGAGGATCAGAAACGTGTCATCGGAAGCAATGCGTAATTTCACCATGTCTCAACGTCCACGCGCTATGACCAGGCGGCGCGTCATCCAAACTTCCAGGCACAACAACCCCAGCACCGCCGCCAGGAACAGCCACCAGAGCTCCTCACGCGATCCGTCCGCATCGATCGTCGGTTCAGAGGTATCGGCGTGCCAGGCGATCGGCAACCTGGCACGCACTTGGCGCACATCGTCTGCGCTGCAGCGCGTCAAGTTGCTGCCGTCGAGATCGGGCGGCACGACGAACGACCACGCTCGCCCATCGGCCGCCCGCGCCTGATAGACGCCGATGGCGCCGGTGTTGCCGTACGTCCACGGCCATTGCGCGACATCGATCTTGATGCCGTCGGTCTCCGGCGTCTTCAAGGTCAACTGGCCGGGAGCGACCCCACCCGGCGCTAATTGGATTGGCACGCCGTTGCTCAGAATCCCCGTACCTTGGTTGCCGCCCGCCAGAAAATACATCCATTCGTGCATCATGATCGGAAACTCCGACGCGCTCGGCAAAGTCGAGTCCCAGCGGCGATCCACGGGCACGGTTGCCAACATTACGCGGCCAGCTTTGAATGGTTTCTCGATGAAGAGCGGCTCTCCGTTGGATAGCGAGCCGACAACCGCGGCGCGATCGTTCGGCACAAGCTTGACCTGTGTCCAGTGCGAGAAGCGCACGTGAGGCATATTGCCATCGCGAAAGCGTTCGAGCGCCGGGTGCTGGAACTTGCGTGACTCCGGTTGCACGCCGTCTTTCGCAACGCCGACCCCCACGAGCTTGGCCGGCATCCAGACCTGTTGATTATAGAACGCCTGTTCGCGCGCCGCCCGCTCGCCCAGCGCGATAAAGAGGCCGCCCCCCTCGGCGACGTAGCCGGTCAGCGCGTCAAGTTGGTCCGCGGCAAGAGTCGGCACATCCGCCAGAACCACCACGGCGGGCCTTGTCGCGTTCGGGCCGGACGGGAGAAACGCATCGGGCTTGAGCGAACTATACGAGACGGCAGCGGCGTTCTTCGTTTTTTCATTTTTCGAGGCAAGCGCTTGCATAAGAAAGAACGAGCTGCTTTCGGAACTCAATTGTCGATCGCCATCGACGAGCAGAACCGGAAGATCCTTCACGACTTCGACGATCGCATGCTGCTCGCTGTCCGCCGACAACACATCGTTAGCGGGTTCCGCAGCGACGACGAATGAGACGACGTATTGCCCTTCTTTCATGAAGCGATGCATGTGGGAAAGCGCGATCTGCCCCTGCTTTGCCTCGACCTGGCCCGGTATTGTAAGTTCCCCGTCGAGCTTGCCGTCGATGAATACGCGCACGCCACGCGGCGCAATGAACTTGTCGGCCGCGTCCAAATGCAAAGCGCTCTGGATGGTAACCCGCTGCCCCACCTTGGCGACGCGCGACGAGACAGTCAATGGCGACAGCACATAGTTCAGCAGCGTCTTGGGCAGATTCGCTCCAACGGTGACGACACGCAAGGACGGTGTCGCGGCACCCTCAATCTTGGCGCGTTCGAGGTCGGCATGCCATTGACCAGCGAGGCTGTCGAATGCCGCGAGGGCTGGCGCAGCGGTCCAGCTGTGGCGGCGCATATCGGTGAAGACACGTATCTCCTTCGCGCGCGCCCCGGTTCGCGCTTGCAGGCGATTCCACGCCTCGGCCAAGCCGCTTGGCATGCTGGGGTTGCCGCGCGGTAAAGGGAGAGATTGAATTCTTGCGCGCACCTCGTCGAAATCGCCCGAAAATTCCTCCAGATGCCAATGCGGCGACTGCCGCGCGATGAGGATGGCGAAACGATCGCCGGGCGTCGCGTCGTCGATTTGCCTGATTGCCTGCTGTATCGCGTCGTCCCACGGGGAAACCTGATTGGGGACGCGCACGCCCATCGCGTGGGCGCCGTCAAAAATCAGGACGATGTCGCGCGTGCGGCCACCGCCAAGCCCGTCCAGCCAGGCACTGGTCGAGATCGGCGTCGCCAAGGCGAGGACGATGAGCGCCATCATGCCGAGGCGGACGAACATGAGGAGTAACTCATCCAGCCAGCGCCGCTGATGGGCGGAGATGCTGTCGGGCAGAAATTGTATCGCTCCCCAGTCGAGGATGTCGAATCGTCGGCGTTGCAAGAGGTGCAATAAGACCGGTACCGCCAGCGCGAACAGACCGAAGAGGACGAACAAATTGTCGAAACGCAAGTTCATCGTCGCCTTCCGCCGCTCGCGGCGTAGCATCCGGCCCACTTGTTCTTCTCGTAGGCCGGGTTGCCAACCCGGCCCACTTGCTTTTTTCGTCGACCTCAAGCAGCCATCAGGAAGGTCGCGCCAGGCGTTTCATCAAATACGCGCCGAGAGCGCGATCGACCGGCTCGTCGGTACGCATTACATGATAGTCGATTTGCAGGTTCGATGCGTGCATGCGCAGGGTTTGACAGAAAGTCTCAAAGTTTCTCAGATAGCCCGCGCGCACGGCCGACGGATCGACAAGGCGCAATTGGTCGGCGACCTCCAGATGGCGAAACTGCGTGCGTCGAGTGAACGGAAATTCGATCTCCTCCGGCGCGAGAATGTGGAAGAGTAGGATTTCGTGCCGACGATGCCGTAGATGGCGCAGGGCGTGAATGAGTTGATTCACCTGGTCGAAGCAATCGGAAAAGATGACGATCATGCCGCGAGCGCGAATTTGCCCGGCGAGGCGGTCCCAAATTGGGGCCAGGTTCGTTTCACCGCCGGGGGCCGCCTTCTCCAGCGTATGCAGAATCTGCATGAGTTGCTTGGAGGTCGAGCGCGGCGGCAGCATGGTGCGCACTTCATGATCGTGCACAACCAGACCGACCGAATCGCGCTGATGCAGCATCAGATACGCCAATGACGCCGAGAGATATTGCGCGTACTGAAACTTGCTCACCGCGCGGCCGCGGTACGCCATGCTGCCCGAAGCATCGACGAGCAAATGGACGTGCAGGTTCGTTTCCTCCTCGTGTTCCTTGATGTAGTAACGATCGGTCTTGCCGTAGGCGCGCCAGTCGATGCGGCGAATCTCGTCGCCGGGGTAATATTGGCGATGCTCGGCGAATTCGACCGAGAAACCCTTGTACGGACTTTTATGTGCGCCGCTAAGGAACCCCTCGACGACGTTGCGCGCGACCAGACCAAGCCGGCCGAAGCGGGCGAGCGTGGTCGGATCGAAGATCGATTTCGGCGCCGGCATATGTCATTTCTCGTATCTGCCGCTCGCGGCTTTGCGCCCGGGTTGCGCCAAGAAAAGGCGTACACGCCACGTGCGCTGATTCACTCTCGATAGTTGTTGTAAGTAACACGGCGCTTTCAGCAAGTTTGGCCATCCGTTGACCTTGTGAGTCAACGTGTTTAGACTGAATGAAAAGAGGATCGCCGGTGCTCACCAAAAGGATCATACCCTGTCTGGACGTTGACCGCGGCCGCGTCGTCAAGGGCATCAACTTCCTGAAC
>SYHD01000262.1 GCA_005799265.1 Planctomycetia bacterium
CGACGCTGGCAGAACCTTTTTTTTCCTGGCCATCCCTGGCTCCTTTCTCGCGGGGTGTCCGAACTCATTGCTGTGTCAAGGAACTTCGGCCACAAGCATACCAAACCCAAACCCTCAGCTGCAAACCATGTCGTACACCCGAAAGGCGAGCATCTTGAAAACTGCCCTCGACTTGCCCCGCCGAGTTTTCGTACACTTTCGCTCGCATACCATGGTTTCGGTCAAGGAGGACCAGCGATGGCCGAGGAAAAACCGCAAGGGGTCAAGTCAACGCTCTCCGGGTGGATCAAGGCGGGCGTTACCAGCGTTGTCGGGCTGATGTCTGGCGCCGTGCTCATGTATCTGACGCCACTCGTCCATAACGCGATCAAGCCGGCCAAGCCGGTCGCCAATTTCGCGACGCAAGTCACGGGGCTTACCGTGCAGATCAACAACCGCTCCACTGGTGGCACACATGGCTGGTGGGACTTCGGTGACGGCACGGTCCTCGAACCCTTCGATGCCAAGGCCGAGACGCTCAAACACGTCTACGCCAAACCGGGCAAGTACGATGTCAAGCTGACCCTGCAGAACCTCCTCAACGAAGAAAACGAACGCACGACCGCGCTGGTTCTAGACGCGGCCGCGCCGGAGATCACGTTCTTCCAACTGATCCCGCTGACGCCGGGCGAGCGCGCGCCGTCCGTCTATCGATTGCAAGCCAAGGCCAAGAACGCCGCGTATTGCATCCTTTCCGTGGAGGAGGATCGCCCACTGGAAATTACTGACGGCACGGCCAATCAAGACCGCTATATCACCTTCGACGAAATGGGAACGTACACCGTCCGTCTGGCCGCGATCAACGGCAAGCAAATCGTCGAGAAGGCGGTGCAGGTGTATGTCAGCGGCAATGAGGGCCTCATGCCGACCGCGAAGCTGCAGGTGAGCTACGAGGCGATCAGACTCGAGCGCATCACCAAAGACATGCGCATCACCTGCGATTGGCCGGCCGGTTCAAGAGAAAACACCGTGACCTTTCGCAAGGAGCGCCCGGCGTTCGGCGGCGGCGCGATCGTCAGTGCCGAGTTAGTGAACAAAGACGACAAGAACGGGGCGGCGCGCAACGTCAAGCTGGCGGTTGCGCCGGACAAGTCGCGCATCATCCTTTCCGGCGAGCTGGTGAGGCCAGCGGGCTTTCTGGCGCCGAAGACGACGACGCCGTCGTGGCTGGCCGAGGTGCGCGTCGTGATGGAGCGCCGCACGGCGCCTCAGCTCATCAATCATGGCGCTGTCGCGATGGCGGTCAATCTCAACACGACGACCAAGCTGCCATTGCAGCCGCTCGACGAGGGCTGGGAGCTTGTGCGCAAGACCGTGAACGTCGAGTTGTGGGACGGCAATCGCAAGGTGTGGGAAAGCAGCAAAGCCACGACCAACGCCAAGGTGACGTTGATGAACCAGGCGTGCCTCGTGACGGCGATCCCGCAAAACGACAGCGTGGTGCTGAAGATCGACGCGCCAACCGCCGCGACGTTCCCGCCGCAAGGAGTGATTCCTGCAACGCACGTGCCGCCGCCGATCACGCTGCTGCCGCCGCCGAGCGGCCCGATCGGCCCTGTTGCTCGACCGACCTTTGTGCAACCCAACCCACTACTGCCTGGGCGGCCGATGAAGAAGTAGCTCGCTATCTCCTGAAGGGACCGAAGTCATTTGCCGATGCAGAAGCGGCTGAAGATACGATCCAAGAGATCATCCGTGTAGATCGCGCCCGTCATCGCGCCGAGCTCTTCCAACGCCAGACGCAGATCCAGGGCCAGCAACTCCGGCGGCGTCTCCTCGCCCAGCACGTTCGTGTAGGCGCGGCGTAGATGCTGCAAACACATCGCGATGTGATTGGCGCATCGGCTCAAACTCGGCGCGAGCGCGCCGCGGCCAACGCGGCGAACGCCTGCTTCGATCAACGCGCGCAACTCGTTCAGGCCCGTGCCGTTCGCCGTGCTCGTTGCGAGAACATCGGGCGGCGCCGGCGCCAGATCGGCCTTGGTCGCGATGCGCACCGCGTTCGACGGACAGCCGTTGTTTCCCGCCGGGTCATCGCACGCCGCACACCATAGGATCAGGTCCGCCTGTTGCATCTGCTCCCTCGCCAAGGATTGCCCGGCTTGCTCGATCGGTTCATCGGCCACACGCTGGCCCGCCGTGTCGACGAATAGAATCGGCGCAGCGCCGTTCGCATCGTGCCGCGCTTCCAGATAATCGCGCGTCGTCCCCGGCTCGGCATCGACCAGGGCGGCGGCTCGGCCCAGGAGCGCGTTGAACAAGCTGCTTTTGCCCGCGTTCGTCTTGCCGGCCAAAACGACGCGGAACGGCCGTTGGCTGAGTGAGCGTTCTTCGAGCTGTTTTCCCACCAGCGTGATCTGCGCCAGGCCGCGCGTGATGCGATTGAGTAGATCGTCGGTCGTGACGAAGTGGATGTCCTCATCGGCGAAGTCCAGGCCCGCTTCGACATCGGCGAGCAGATTCAATAAATCGTCGCGCAAGAGGCCGAGAGGCTGCGCGACGCCACCGGCTAGCTGCTTGAGCGCATGTGTGAGATCGTCTCGGCTGTCGGCCTCGATGACGCCGAGCACGGCCTCGGCACGCGTGAGATCGAGCTTGCCTGATAGAAACGCTCGCAGCGTGAACTCGCCCGACTGAGCTGCGCGGGCGCCGGCGCTCAGGCATTGCGCGATCACCACGTCGAGAATCGGCCCACACGAGATGAGGTGCATCTCGATTACGTCTTGGCCGGTATAGCTGCGCGGCGCGGCGAAGTGGTAGATGTCCGCGGGAATCGGCGTGTGAAACCCCGGCAGAGTCAAATGTACCGTCGCGAAATGCCCGCGTCGCGGCACGAAGGCCATACACAGCGACCCGACAATGGCCGCGGCACGCCGACCGCTCAGGCGCACGATCGCGCGCGCCCCCGGGCCGGTTGCGCTGGAGATCGCGACGATGGTGTCGTTCGGATCGAGATGTTTGGTATGCGAGGTGACCATGCGATTCAAGACGCCGAGCGTTTCAGCATCGCCGGCAGGGCAATCAAGCCGCCGGTCGCCGCGAGCAGCAACAGATAGAGAAGGTGATTCATTTCCGCGACGACCAACCCGCGCACCTGGTAGCCGCCGGTCTGCTCGTCGAGCACTTGATCGCCGCCGGCGCCGCGCCGCACGAGCTTCAAGGTGACATTGCGCAGCCGACCGTCGTTTCTCTGGTTGAGGCTCTCGAAGACGATTTCCTTGCGTTCCTTCTGGAGATCCATGGTGACCTGTTCGAGGATCAGCTTCAGTTCAGCCACGTTCTTGGCCGGGAAGTATTGCCCGCCGGTCTTGCCGGCAAGTTTCTTGAGCGAGACCTCGTCAATGCCGTCGTCGTGCAGGGTTATCGAGAGGTTTTCGAAGATGTCCAGAAGGGCGGCCTTGTTCTTGGCATAGTAATACTTCCCGCCGGTTTGCGCCGCCATGCGTTTCATGGTCACGTCGTCGAGTTCGTTCGGTCGGCCGAAACCGAGAATGTAGAGCGGGACGTTGGCGTCCTTGGCTCGCTCGATGACCTCCTCGACACGGCGTCGGCTGGAGTTATCGATGCCATCGGTCATGGCGATGACGGCGCGTTTGCCACGGCTGGCGTCGGCTTCGAGGACGTTGATCGCCTCATAGGCCGCGTCGAAAAGGGCAGTCTCCCCCTCGGGTTTCAGTTCCTTGACGCTATCCTTCAACCGCTTCGCGCGGGCCTTGCCGAGAAACTCTCCCGGTTTGTCCACATAGCTGCTGAACGGGAGGATGCTGCAACGTCCAACGGGGGACATGGAATCAATGAAACGCTCGGCGGCCAGGTGCATCGCCTCGATCTTGGAGGTCTGGTCGAGATTGTCTGCGGGGGGCGTCATGCTGCCAGAGTGATCGAGCGCGAGCACCGTGTTGACTTGCTCGACCTTGCCCGGCTCGCCGATGCCGATGGTGTAAACACGGATGCGCGGCTCTTCGAGGGCCTCGTCGATGACGCGGTCGATGTTCTTCTTGCTGTTGAGATCGACGCCGTCCGTCATGACGACGACGGCGCGGTCACGGCCGCGGGCGAGCTTGCGCAATATGGCGATGCTTTCGGACGTGGCGTCGAGATAGGCGGTGCCGCCGCGCGGCTGTGTCGCGTTGATCTCCTTGCGGAGCGGCGTTCGTTCGAAGATCGGCGCCTGTTTGTGGCGCATTTCGTGATCGAACAGGACCAGCCCGCAATCAGACTTGGTGGACAGTTTCTTGAGAAACACGTCGGCGGCAATACGCGCCTGCTCCATGCGGTTGTTTGCTTTCATGCTGCCGCTGGTGTCGAGCGCGAGCATGGCGCTGAGGCTTTCGACGGGAATAGGCTGAGGCACATCGACGACTTTGACGAGTTTACCGTCTTCCTCGATGACGATCTTGTAAACGTCGTCAAGCTTGTCCACGTTGCCGCCGTCGAGCGTGATGGTGAAGCGGACGCGTACGAAGATCGCCTTTTTCGTGCCGTCGGGAGATTGCGTCAGTTGTTCGAGGTCGGCGGGATCGAATTCGATTTTGTAGGGAATCTTGGATTTTTGGGCGTGCGCGGTAGCAGCGAGCAATCCGAGGAACGGCAACAAGAGGATCAGGCAGCGGCGCATCGTGATACCCCTCAGCGGGCGAGCAAGCAGAATCAACATGGGCCGATGAAATGAGCGGCCGCGTCTTTTTCCCCTCTCCTTCGGAATACCGGAGGTAAGGGAAAAAATGCGCCCCCTGGATTGTACCACAGCGCTCGCATGATCCGGAAGCGTTTATTTCTTCTCCGCCTGCTTCAGGATTTCATGCCATAGGGCTTTCAATTTGCCGATTGTCGTGATCGGTTGATTGTCTTGCTCCTTGGCCTTCTCTTTGTCTTTCTTGGATTGTTTGACCTTGTACTTGGGAGGCGACGCCGTCACCGCAGTGCTGCTTGACGCAGGCGTGCCGGTCGGGCTGGCAGCGCCGTCTGGGGCGGGCTTCTTCTTCGGCAACAGCATGCGTTCGGCCATGCCCCACAAACTGCTCGTGATGAAATAGATGCACAGTCCCGCCGCCACCTTGTAGAACATGATGCCGAAGACGACCGACATGATCTTGATCATCTTCTGCTGCGTGGCCTGCTGATCGTCCGTCGGCGGCGGCATCGTCTGGATCTGCTGAATCAGCATAAACACCACCGCGAACACCGGGAGTACGTTGAGATACGGCCCAAGGTAGAGAAAGCCCAGGAAGCCGTTGCCCGCGTCGGGCTGGCTGATCACGGGAATGTTTTCGGTCCAGAAGACGAGCATGTCGGGCGCCGCCAAGCTTTCGATCCACAGGAAACTCGCGAGCCGAAAGTGGATGCTCTCTTGCAGCGAGAAGTAAAGCCCCAGGAAGATCGGCATCTGCAACAAGAGGGGCCAGCAACTCGCCAGCGGGTTGATGCCGTGCTTGCGGTTGAACTCGGCGGTCGCCTGCATGCGCGCCTGCGGATCGTCGGGATAGCGATCGGAGATCTTCTTCAATTCCGGCGCAAGCTCCTGCATCTTGATGCTGAAGAGCGCCTGCTTGCGGCTGATCGGAAACATGGCGCCGCGGACGATGACGGTCAAGACGACAATGCTGAATCCGCCGCCGAAGATTGATTGCAGCACGTACAAGAGCCAGTGCATGAGCCGGGTGAAGAGGATGATGATGTCGGTGAGTTTGATCCACGATGAGACTCGGCCGAACCAGTTGTCGGAACGGTAATCGGTGAGGGTGCGCAGATGGAGTTCGTCGACGTAACGATCAACGGTTTCCGCAGCGACTTCCTTGTCGCCCGAAAACTGACCGAGCAACGCCGCCTTGACGGGGCCGTGATAGAGCATGAACTGGTGTACGCGCCGATCGCGCGGCCCCATCGGGATGACTTCGCTGTTGACGCGCACGGTGATGTCGTCGAACTGCGGCTTGAGCGTCTCGCCGATGCGGACCCAGCTGGCGACGCGGAGTTTTTCGTCCGGACGCTCATAGTAGCTGAGCACGACGCGATTGTCCTTCGCAAGCTGCAGGTCTTCGATGTGCTGACTCGTGCGGGGAAGGAGTTGGAACCATTCATCTTTGCCTTCCAGATCGCGCAACAGGACCTTGTCGTCTTGCACTCTCTGGAACAGGCCGCGTTTTTCATGCGTTTCGAGCGTCGGCCGGGCCCAGGCGAGAATTGTCTCCGGTTTTACGCCGTCTTCGGACGGCTGTTTCGGATCCACGACGAGCATCGAGCCGAAATATTGATTGCAGACGCCCGCGTATTGCAGCAGATTGCCGCCGAGTTGGCCTTCCGGTATGCGATCGCCGCCTTGGCGCAGACTGATGCGGGCCGACTCTTCCAGAGTTCGCCACAAATTCTTGTTTGGTTCGAGCACCCCGATGATGGCGTTGCGAAACGTGGCCGTGTACCATTCCCCTTCGATCGGCAGGCCCATGCCGCCGGTCAATTGATAGCGCAGGGGGATGATCTTTCCTTGCGGGCCAGTGCCCAAATCGAGCAATTCCAGCAACATCGTGACGTGGTAGTCCTTCGGCGCCAGACGAAAGGTCTTGATGACCTTGATGTGTTCGATGTCGGGGATGGTCGTCGCGTAGGTGATTTCATCGTGAAGAATGTTGTCGTCTTTGTCCTTGACGCGCTCTTTCTTCTTTTCGACGGTCCAGACCTTTTCGCCCAGGCCGAAGACCGGCGGCTTTTTGTCATCGGCGTCGAGAAAGTGATACATGCGGAAGGAGGGTTTGAACTCGTCGTCCTGAATGAGTTCGAGATCGCGATCGGTCGGTTCGCCTCGCCAGTTGGCCGCCTTGAAGCGATTGAGGGCAACCCTGCGCACGCCGGCGCCGCGCGAGATGGTGTCGACGGTCAGATGGAAGCCGGGGCCGCCGAGCGAGTCGGTTTTCGGCGGTTCTTCTTTGGCCGGTTGCTTGATTTCGACTTTCTGCTCCGGCTGCGCAATGGGCTTCTTCTCCGGGGCATCTTTCTTGACGTCTTTTTTCTCGGGTGGTTTCTTGTCCTTGATCTTGGCGATTTGGTCAGGATCGGGACGCGTGCCGTAGTTGAGCACCAGCCAGTACCAGCCGACGATCACAGTGATGGCCAAAACAGCGAAGAGAAGGATATTCCGCCACATGAGATTGGATACATCCGCAGGAAGCGTTGTCAGGTATTTCGCTCGGCGCGTGAGAATCTTGAAAAATAGCTCTCTGAGTTAGGATAGGGACGCGGAAGAAAAGGGGGAGAGCGCGGGAGTGATTAGCCATCGCCAGCCTCTTGGTGATGAAAAGAATGGACGCGGAAAGATTTGCCCACTTCGCCAATGTGGCCTAAGCTTGAGCAGATTTTCTCGCGAGGCCGTCGATGCCGCACCGTTACCTATGCCTGCAAGGACACGACTGGTTGTACGGCGAGGAGGAAATCGCCAGTTCGGGCAAGGCGTTGTTCTGCCCGAGCTGCGGTTTGCGTCTCTACACGGAAAATCAGGCCCCGACGCAGCATTGTCTACAGCACCGCGCCGAGTCGCCGCCGCTCACTACCGCCGACGTCTGGCGGCTGAATCGCCTATCGGGCGATGGCTTGACGGCGGTTCCGACCATCCAGCCCAACGACATCGAGGCGATTCCCGGCTACGAGCTGCTCGGCATCCTCGGACGCGGCGGCATGGGCATCGTCTTTCGCGCCCGGCAACTCTCACTCAAACGGCAAGTCGCGCTGAAGATGATCCTCACGGGCCGGCACGCGCGCCCCACTGAACGGGCCCGCTTTCAGCGCGAGGCGGAAGCCGTCGCGCGCTTGCAACATCCCAATATCGTGCAAATCTACGAGGTCGGCGAGCAGAACGGCCTGCCGTATTGCGCGCTCGAATTCGTCAACGCCGGCAGTCTCGCTCAGTTCCTCGGCAGCAATCCGCAATTGCCGCGCCTGTCGGCGCAGTTCGTACACGATCTGGCCCAGGCGATGCACTACGCCCATAAACGCGGCATCGTGCACCGCGATCTCAAGCCGGCGAACATTCTATTGCAGCTGGACGAGAGCCGAATCCTGAAAGACGGCCAAATGACCGACTCCGCGTTGTTTGGCGATCTAACGGTGTATGTTGCCAAGATCACGGATTTCGGGCTGGCGAAACACATGGGCGGCGAGGAGGGCCCGTTCCGCGTCGGCGCCGTGGTGGGCACGCCGAGCTACATGGCGCCGGAGCAGGCACGCGGCACGTCGGGCGAAGTCGGGCCGGCGGCTGACGTGTATGCCCTGGGCGCCATCCTCTACGAAATGCTGACCGGCAGGCCCCCCTTCAAGGCGACGACCGCGGAGGAGACCGCCCAGCAGGTGCTCACGCAGGATCCCGTTCCGCCCACGCAGTTCGAGCCGAAGATCCCCAAGGATCTCGAAACCATCTGCCTGGTCTGCTTGCAGAAGAATCCCGTCCATCGCTATGGCAGCGCGGAGGCGTTCGCGGACGACCTGCGCCGCTTTCTGTTGCACGAGCCGATCCTGGCCCGGCGCACGCATTTTCCGGAGCGCGTCGTCAAATTCGCGATTCGGCGCCCCTTGTTTGTCGCCGTCTCCATCGGTGGACTGACGCTGATGTCGTTGTTGTGGTGGGTTTGGTGGAATCGCGCGGTGACGTATCAAGCGGAGCGCACGCAAATGTACGTCGCCTGGCAGAAGAGCGAAGATGAGCTTCAGCAGGCGATGCGGACCATCGATCAAATGGCCGAGGCCGAGGTCAACGCGTCATCGTCGCCCGCCGCCTTGTTCCAGGCCAAGCATTTCTATGAGCGCCTCCTCGAATACGACGGACCGCCCGGCCGCACGGCGCTCGTGCACTTTCGGCTCGGCAAGATCAACGAACGCCTCGGCGATCAGCGTGCGGCTCAGGCGTCGTATCAGGAAGCGATACGGCGCTGGGAGCAACTCACGCGAGAGCGCCCTGATCTCACGGATTACCAAAATCATCTTCTTGAAGGCCGCCAACGCATGCAATCGTTGACGCCGCAGAAATAAATATGGCGCGACGCGGAGCGTCGCCGATTCCCGACGCCGAGGATGTCTCGTTCGATCAGGTACTTTGGCATGGTGATGTTTCTTGCGACTATTTTGTCCTGCGAATCAGTTCGTTAGAGGGAAGCTTATGATCCTCGAACTTTCGGGCCGCCTCTACGCCGGCGACCGGCAGCCGAGACGGATCGAGCAGCCCAAGCTGAACAAGAACCGATGCTTGATCCCAGTAAATACGTTCGCAGGCGATCTTGTCTCCCTGGAACTGCACGACGACCACCATCGGGACTTCGACCTTTCGATGGGTCGGCAGAACGCCTGGCAGCATCCAGGCCATTTCGATGTCATGCGTAAACGAGAAAACGAACTCGTCAATGAGCCGGTCTCGACCGACCGTCCGGGCGAGGAGGCGTAGCGTGGTGTCCGCAGGCATCTGTGGAATGAAATGCTTGCCGTAAAACTCGATCATTTCATCTCGGCCCCGGCCCCCCGTCATGACAGGAACGTGGTTGACGTAGTTGTCGGACGTCATCGTGGCGACGGTCGCCGCTGCATCCTTCGTGGCGAATTCAAGCCGGGTGTGTAACTCCCAGAGCCGAACCAATTCAGTTTCCGTCAAGCTCATCGTCTGTCTCCTGGATCATTTTTCCTGTTGTGGGCGTCGTCGAGAAGCCTGCCAGACCGGCAGGGAGTATTCTAACTGGATGAAGGACTGCCGACCAAAGGTAAAACCGTCCGGTACGACATGGTTTGTGTACATTGTTCGATGTGCCGGTGGTTCACTCTATACCGGAATCACCACGGACGTGAAGCGTCGCTGCCAGCAGCACAATGCTGGAACTGCCTCTCGATACACCCGCCGTCTTCTGCCTGTGAAGTTGGTCTATCGGGAAGCCCATCCCGACCAGAGTTCGGCGCTGAAACGGGAAGCATCGATCAAGGCCATGACGAGGCAGCAGAAACTAGCGCTAATCCGTTTGAAGAAGAAGGCACGATGATCCCGCTCCACGAAGATCCACACTTTACCTTCCGCTTTGGCGACGACCGGATCATTCGCCGCTTTCATCTCAATGGCGTGGAAGCAGGGCGAACGATTGAGGTCTTCAAGATCGATCCCGGCACCGGCGCGCGGCTGGACCTGCTGACGACGGCGACCATGGGCGAAGACGGCTGGGTCGATCTGGCCGAGTCGATCATCGTGCGCGCCGGCGAGGCATTCATTGCGGTGCCGGGAAGGGACCAATGATCGTTTGGCTTTCGCAATAATTGGCGACGGACACTTTGCCCCTGGACGAGAACCCGTTTACGAATGGTTCGCCGCCTGTATGTTTATCCGAGAGAATTCCTCCACAATCCAGGAGATCTACGATGCGAAGGCACATTCTGATGGCCCTGACAGTCGGGTT
Source organism: Planctomycetia bacterium (assembly GCA_005799265.1). Lineage (GTDB taxonomy): Bacteria > Planctomycetota > Planctomycetia > Gemmatales > Gemmataceae > SIAQ01. The sequence continues at coordinate 10,455 of SYHD01000262.1, forward strand.
CCTGATTGGCACTGCTGGCGAGGCCGGGGACGACTCCAAGAAGGAATTGCAATCGTTCCAAGGCGCCTGGGTGCTGGTTTCAGCGGAGCGGGACGGCAAGAAGGACTCTAGCGGGAAGGGAACCAAGCTTGTGCTCACGGGAAATAAGTACGCCCTGACGCAAGAATCCTCGGCGGTCATCGGCCACTTTGGCACTTTCTCTCTCGATCTCGCCAAGAAGCCGAAAACGATAGATGTTACCGTCACGGATGGCCCGGACAAGGGGAAAACGTTCTTGGGCATCTACGAACTGGCCGGCGATGACTACAAGGTCTGCTTTTCTTCTCCGGGCAAGGAGCGGCCGAAAGAGCTCACGTCGAAGCCGGGAAGCGGCAACCTCCTGCAAATCTGGAAGCGTGAGAAGAAGTAATGAGGCGATGTTTCGCATTTCAGCATCTGACTGGCTGAAAGATCTATTCGGCGGCGCTCAAATACCGGCTTTTGTATTACGGCTTCTTCGTACTCGAAGCCGGCGCGGCGGCTATCTCGAAAGACCAGAAATAGAAGCCTCCGACGGGAACTTGGTTAATCGACCATGGATACGGAACGGATTTCGATTCGTGGCGTTGCGCCATATTGCCCTTCGCAACCACGAGCTTGCCATGTAGGGTTCCGAGTTCTTCCTTGAGTTTGCCACTGGGTGACGGCAGCCAGATGCGAGTTTCTCCGTTGGGGTGCCAAACCGAGATGTAGTAGGAATCGCCTTTGGCATGATGGCGGAGAACTCCTGTCACTTCGGCTTTGATCGAACCCAGTGTGGACGCCCTGGCTTCCGCCAGTTGCTCCGCCAAGACGCGTTCCTCGGCTCGAAGTTTCTCCAGTTGCTCGCGCACCTTGCGGAGCTTGCTTTCAATTTCTTCCGGATCCACCTGACGGACTGGCCCGCCAGCGTGGAGAAAGCCCAACAGCATGAACGCCGTCGTAATTCCAAGGATTGACCGCATCAATGACCTCCGTGTAGATGGTTCGCATAGCACACAATCGAAAGGCCAAGTCGCCGAACGCTACAGTTCAGTTGCCGGGCCGCCTGCATCGCGAAAATCAGTGAAAGCCGAATGGGCGGCCCGTTCTGCTGCAGCAATTGGTTCGGCCGTCACCAGTTGCGCTCAAGAAACAAATGCGCGCCCCCTTCACTTTGGACGATTAGGGAATGCCCCGTCGGCTTCACATTCCAGCAGGGCAACCGCGAACACGCGATCGCCCTCCTGTGCGATCACCCACACGAGAAGCATCGGATCGTCGCGTTCCTCCCGCACGACATCAATCGTGACCGACCGGCTTGCCATCTTCGAGACCAGCCGCAGGTTACGGAACGTGCCGTTCGGATGGTAGCGAACCGCTTCGACGGCAAGCGGAGCAGGCAGGATGACAATAGGAAGCGCTACTGCGGCGTCGGGGCGTCGCTTTTGCTCATCGAAGAAGAGCGTCTTCAACTTATGGGCTACTTTGAGGTCCAACTGAAACGAAACGCCGGCTTTGGGCGCGACGAAAACCTTGAAGTTCCCGAGCGTCTGTACCACTTTCCCTTGCAGTTTGGGGAATTTGGATAGATCGGGTGCCGGTTCGTCCGCGAACAGAGACGCGAATGGACATACAACCACGCTGAGGCAAACGACGATGCAGTTTCGCATATGAAAATCTCCGAACAATGTCGCTCAAATCCGCCCGGCCCTGCAGGACAGCAGGACACCACGGCCGAACGCAACAGTTCACCCGCCGGGGCCGCTGCAACGGCGCGGTGTCGCGCGAAACAAGAATGCGGCCCCGGTCGGAGTGCAACGTTTGGTTCGGCGGCGACTCGGACTGATGCATACTTCAAGGCTCAGGCCACAAGCCGGGCCAGATGCTCGTTTGCTTCACCCAGAACGAGATCAGCACAATGCCATTCACGACTAAGCCAACGGCGGTGACGCCCCACCATTTCTCCACACGGACGAGAGCGATGACGGCACAAAGGAACCCAATAACGATAAACCACCCAAGCGTGTGTATTCCGGCCTCGAGTGCGTGACCTGCCCACCACCCGAACTGGTCGTTAAGGACATAAGACACTGCACAGCCACAAATGAATCCCAAAATCGGTGCAACCACCGAGATCACGTTAAAGCGAGGTGCAGAGCGGGTAGGCAAAGTCGTCTGAGGGCTCAGCTCGATGTTAGGGTCACGATGCATTCGTGGTTCCTCGCTTCGCCAAGCCATCGAACTGGTGATCAAGCCAATCGGCGCCGCACCCGTTAGCGTATTCTTGTTTGCGTCGCAAGCGCCGGTTGACGTATTTCAGTTCGACCAGTTTTCTACGCTGGCGCCCGTTGACCTATCGCGAATCTATTGGAAGCAAATGGACGAGCACTGTCAAGTTGATAACCTTTTCTTTCTCGACCCAAGGACGTCGCAACTACGACGTTATCGATGAAATGGACCATTGCGACGCCAAGCTGAGTGGCCTCCGTGTGACGCCTCCGGCTCTGGGGCCGACAGAGATGAAAAAAAAACAGGGGTGAGCCTTTCGGTTGGCCCACCCCTTGTAACTTTCTGTGCATGCGAGCTTGCGCTGCGGTTATCCCACACGCTCCGGCACCGCGAAGCCTTCGCGGTACTGGCGCGTCAATAGCCGATTCGCCTCGGCGTTGCCGTTGAAGTTTTCGGAGCCGGCTTCGATTTCCAAACGGCGGCCGACGTGCAGACGCTGGTCGGCAAGCGTCAGGTTGTGGCCCGTCAAGTGGGCTTCCATGCGTGCGACGGCTTCGTTGGCGTCCGCGTTGTCGCCGAAGGCGCGGGTGCGCGGGTTGAACGCGGCGGGGGTGCCGAGCTGGTACGAGATGTTCGCCAGATGGCACAGGGCGCTGGAATAGTGCCCGTCGAGGATGTCGGCGTTGAGGTCCTGCACGCGGCGGCTGCGAACCGCGGCGATGAAGTTGGCGAAGTGGCTGCCGCCGGGGCCGCGCTGGACGTTCATGTTCGGGATCGCTTCGCCCGCGCCTTCGCCGCGCGCGAAAAAGCGATTGCCGGCGATGACGCCTTGCTCCAGATGAAAGACGTTGCCGACGCCCTGCCCGCGGAAGCCGTCCGATCGCAGGCCGCGCACCTCGAAGATGAGCTTGGTTTGGCCGAAGTCCATCAACGTGACTTGCGTGTTGGGCGTCTCGCCCTGATCGGTGTAGCCGAAGCGGCCGCCGACGCTGATGACGCTGCGCGGCAAGGTCGCACCCTGGATGGCCCAGCGGGCGATGTCCATCTGATGGACGCCCTGATTGCCGATGTCGCCGTTGCCGAAGGCCCAGAACCAGTGCCAGTTGTAGTGCACGAGGTTGGCGTGATGAGCGGTGCGCTGGGCCGGGCCAAGCCAGAGGTCGAAATCGACTTCAGTCGGCGAGGGAGTGTTGGGCCGGGTGCCGATGCTGTTGCGCAGCTTGTAACAAAGGGCGCGCGACACGAGCAGCCGACCATAGCGTCCGGACTGGATCGCGGCGATGGTGTTGGCCCAGCCGCCTTCGGTGCGGCTCTGTGTGCCGTGCTGCACGATGACGTTGTGCCGACGCGCCATCTCCACGGTGATGCGGCCTTCGCGGATATTGTGGCTCGACGGTTTTTCGACATAGACGTGCTTGCCGGCTTGAGCAGCCCAGATCGTCATCAGGGCGTGCCAGTGGTTGGGCGTCGCGATGGAGACGGCGTCCACGTTGCGATCTTCAAGCGCCCGGCGAATGTCCGCCACGGTGCGCGGCGCCGGAGCGCGGAGACCGGTGAGCCGACGCGCATAGGTACGGGTATCGGGATCAACCAGGTACGCAATCTGTACGCCGGTCATGCCGTTGTAGGCGCCGGTGTGAGCGCTACCGCGGCCATTGAGCCCAGCGACGGCGACGCGAATCATCTCGTTGGCGCCGCGAACTTGTCCGGATGATTTGGTGCCCGCGACGGTGATCGTCGCCATGGCCGCGATGGAGCCTTTCACGAACTGTCGTCTGGTGACTCTGCTCATGGATGCAATCCCTTCGGGTGGAGAGAGAATAGTGGTCAGGCAGGTAGAGTGGTTATACCCGACCCACTATGGGATTGCAATGAATTTCCGGCATCTTCGTTTAGCGCGCGCACGGCGCCGCGCGCTCGCTAATCGAAGACGGCAGCGGTCAATTGCTCGGCAAATTTAACTGCGTGCCGGCGGGAATCGGGAAGCGTGGCTCCACTTTGGGATTGAGGCGGTAAATCTCCATCCAGTGATCGGGATTGCCGAGGAAGCGCCGGGCGATGTCACGAATTCGTTCGCCGCCCTGCTCCTGCACGATGTAAATGCCTGTCCTGTTGATCGGCGCCGGCGCAAGCGCTCCAACGCCCGGATTGAGCACCGTCGGCGGCGAAATACTGACGATCGGCGGCGGGATCGGCGCGGCGGGGACGACGCTCGCTTCGCGAATCAGCGCGCGATAGTCGCGTTCCAGCAGTTCCTTTGGCGGATACATCACCTGCTGGCCCGCATTCAAAACCGGCGGATTGGCGGCGACGTTGGCGCCAAATTTGATCAAGTCGCGATGATCGCGATTGTAAGCGTGCAGCGCGTCGCCATACTTCGCCGTGCCATAGAGACGCTGGCTCAATTGGCCGAAGCTCGCTTCGCCGAAGCGCAATTCCGTGAACTCCGGGTCATAGCGGTTCAGCATCGGCGGTTTGAAGCCGCCGACGATGATCGGCGGCATCGACGGGCCATCCGACGGATTCGACGGGATGATCGCCGTCTTCCCTTGACTGTTGACAATTGGCGGGACCGTCGACGTATCGTTCGGATTCATCGGCCTGGTGATGTCCTTGGGGTTGAGAACAACGGACGGCGGATTGAGATCCTTCTTCGGTGGCGGAATCTCAACCAAGCCGTCCTTCGGCATCGGCGAAAATACCAGCGGCACCGCCTTCTCGGTTAGCGGTGGAATGGCGTTTTCTTGATTCTTCACTTCAACCGGCACGACGCCAAAGCTGATGGCCTGACGTTTCGGTTCCTCCTTCTTCGGCAACGGCTCGAGGGTGGCGAGCGCGCCGAACTTGGTCGGATCGAGCGGCGCAACCACAATTGGCCTCTTCTCCTCCTGCGCGAATGGACTTGGAACCGGCGGCTTGAACTCGGCTTGCACAGGCGGCGGCACGATCGCCATATCACTTGGCTTGAATTCGAACGGCTTCGGCATCGGGATGTCCTTGGATGGATCGCCGAACGGCGCGGCAGGCGGAATGCTGGTGAGCGGCGGCGGTCCACCAGTCAACGGCGTATCTTTTTTTTCCGGCAACGGTGCGAGCCCGCTCGGAAACGACGGCGACGCATCGTTCCTCTGGGGCGTGTCGTTAGCCTTCGGATCGCCGGCGTTTTGCCCCGGCTTGGCGGCGGCGACCTTGACGGTCTGCTCTTCGGGATCGGCCGGCGCCCCATCGCCGCGTTTCCACTTCGACGCCACCACGATGGTGACCAGACACAAAAACGAACTAGCGACCACCAGACCGATTTTCGTTTCGCGTGTCATTTTTGCCGCTCCTTTTGATTCATCAATTGGCCGGACGCAGGCCCACGCGGTTCTGCGAACCGCGGCTAAACGGGGTGCTTTTGGGCGACGCGCATTTTTGCGCTGCGGGCGCGTGGGTTGTCCCGAACTTCCGCGTCGCTCGCCTGCACCGGTTTTCGGGTTAGCTCTTTACACCATTCCGTTCCTTTGCGAAAGGCCTGTTTCACCAATCGATCTTCCAGTGAATGAAAGCTGATGATCGCGATCCGCCCGCCCGGCCGCAAACACTCCGACACAACTTGCAGAAACCGTTCCAAAGCGCCCAGCTCATCGTTCACCGCGATCCGCAAGCCCTGGAACACGCGCGTGGCTGGGTCGATCGAATGCCCCTTCGAACGCGGCACACAGCTTCGCACAAGGTCGGCGAGATGCCCCGTCGTCGCAATCGGTGTCTTTTGCCTCGCCTCCACGATTCGCCGGGCCACGCGCCGACTGTGTCGTTCCTCGCCGTAAAGATAGAAGATGTCCGCGAGCTCCTTCTCGGACAGCCGGCGAATCAGATTGCTCGCCGGTTCGCCGCTGGTCGGATCGAGCCGCATGTCGAGCGGCCCATCGTTGTGGAAGCTGAAACCTCGCGTCGCATCGCTCATCTGATCGGAGCAAAAGCCAAGGTCGGCCAGGATCGCATCGACGGCCGTGATCTTCAGTTCATCGAGCACGCTCGGCAAGTCCTCGAAGTTACGTTGCCTCCAGTTGATACGCGGATCCGGCAGCCGTTTCTGCGCGTTCGCGAGCATGGCCGGATCTTGATCGAGAGCAATGAGCGTTCCCTCTGGTCGAAGGCGATCCCACAGGAGCGCGGCATGTCCGCCGCCGCCGACGGTCGCATCGACGACAACCTGCCCCGGCTTCGGATCGAGCCAGTGCAGCACCTCATTCGGTAACACGGAAACGTGATGAATGGTCGGCTCCAAAAAAAAAGCGTGAAAGCAAGGAGGGCGTCCTTACTCTCACGCTATCAAGAAATCAACCGCGGCGAAACCGCGGATCATGTTCAAGGGGCTGTCGGCAAACCTTGACGATGGGGGATCGTGACAAAGCTCTGGCAAGCCGTGTCTACTCTCACGACCAACCTTCGACAGCCCCCTGTCGGTGTCAGCGAACTCTTACAATTTCATTTGGCCGCGGGCGGCATTATTTGCTGCGAAATGCCTCTTCCGCGACCTTGTCGAATTTCGACTCATGTTCATTGAGGAACGCCTGCCAGCGCGTCGCGTCCCAGAGTTCCAGATGGTCGCGTACACCCAGCAAGATTACTTCGTGTTCCAATCCCGCAAACTTGACGAGCCGATCCGGGATGAGAATCCGACTCGAACGATCGAGATCAACCTCTTCCATCTGGGCGAAGAATAGCCGACGAAATACACGTGCCTCGCTGTCGGTCGCCGGCGTCTCGTCTAGCTTGGCGGAAAGTCGCTCCAACTCGTCCTTGGTGTAAATCCACAGCGTCTGGTCGGGCCCCGGCGTCACGATTAGTTGAGCGACCTCGCCGAGCTGCTCGCGCGCCCGCTTGGGCAATGCCAGACGTTTCTTGTCGTCGAGCGTTCGTGGATGGGTTCCGGTTAGTAACATGGGAATTCGCCTGCGCGTCAATCCCTGACAAACAACAGGCGAATCCCATATTCACCCACTTGATCCCACTTGTCCCCACAATCATACCCGTTGACACATCCATTTCAAGAGTTTCTTCAAAAAAAACTAAAGATTCCTCGTCTTCGTTTTGCGCTCGCGCACAACTATTGGATGTGAAACTCCTTACGGCTTCGGCTTGTCGTTTCCCGGCCCATTCGTATATTCTCCTTTCCAATGGATTCCGTCCTCGCATGCGAAATGAGTCGTCATCATGACCATGAAATGTGCCCTCACCGGAGCCAAACCCAGCGGCGGCAATAAGTACGCTCGCCGTGGCAAGGCAAAATACCTCGGCGGCGTCGGCCGCAAAGTCACCGGCAAGACCAAACGCCGCTTCAAGCCGAATTTGCAGCGCGTCAAGCTCGTCATCGACGGCGAAGTCCAGACCGTGCGCGTCACCGTAAAGGCGATCCGCACCGGACTGGTCAAACGCCCGGTCAAACGCAAGCCGTTCCAGATGCCGACGCTCTAAGGAGACTTCGGCCGCCTGCGGCTAACGGGTTTCATCATGTCTCTCAGCGCCGACGAAGTGCGCCTGGTCGCCGACCTCGCGCGATTGGAACTTTCCGACGCCGACGTCGCGGATATGGCGACGCAACTCAGCGCCATCGTCGATTACATCAATCAACTGCAGCGCGTGAACACCGACGGCGTCGAACCGCTTGCACACGCTCTTGATCTGCGCGACGTCTTCCGCGACGATGTGCTGGGCCAATCGCTAAGCGCGGACGCAGCACTCGCCAATGCGCCGGCGCGCAAGGGCGATTTTTATCGCGTGCCGCCGGTGTTTGGCGAATAGCGGCATTTGTTTAGCGATCGCGTGACGCCTAGTGAGCGTTAAACGAGCCTCCCTGAAAAATGACCGACCTCACCGCCACCGAGCTCCTGCAAAAACAAGCCGCCGGCGATCTCACCGCCGCGTCGATTACGTCCGCATTCCTCAATCGCATCCGCCAATACGACCCAGCCCTCAGAGCGTTCCTGCACGTCGAGGAAGCCGCCGCGCTGCAACACGCCGAAGCCATCGACGCCAAGCGCAAAGCCGGCCAGCCGCTCGGCAAACTCGCGGGGCTGCCGATCGCCGTCAAAGATGTCCTCTGCACCAAGGGCCGACGCACGACTGCCGGCAGCAAGATCCTGCAAAACTTCGTGCCGCCCTATGATGCGCATGTCATCACCCGCTTGAAAGACGCCGACGCCATCTTGATAGGCAAGACGAACATGGACGAATTCGCAATGGGCTCGTCCACCGAGAATAGCGCCTACCAGGTCACGCACAACCCTTGGGCTCTCGATCGCACCCCCGGCGGCTCCAGCGGTGGCTCGGCGGCAGCGGTAGCGGCATCCCAGACCTCATTGGCTATCGGCACCGACACCGGCGGCTCCATCCGTCAACCCGCGGCCTTCTGCGGAATCGTCGGCATGAAGCCGAGTTATGGCCGCGTCTCGCGCTTCGGCCTCATCGCCTACGGCAGCTCTCTCGACCAGATCGGCCCACTTGCCCACGACCTGCGCGACGCCGCGCTGCTGCTCGAAGTCATCGCCGGCCACGATCCGCGCGACAGCACCTGCGTCAACATGCCGGTTCCCGAATACACGAAGATGCTGGACCAGCCGATCAAACCGCTGACGATCGGCGTCCCGGTTGAATTTCTCCCCTCTCCCTCTGGGAGTGGGGCCGGGGGGGAGGGCGCAGGGCTTGACCCCGAAATCGAGACCGCGATCCGCGCCGCTTTGAACGTGTACGAATCGCTCGGCGCCACGATCAAGCCCATCTCGCTGCCGCACAGCCCGTACGCCATTGCCGTCTACTACCTCGTCGCGACCGCGGAAGCGTCCAGCAATCTCGCCCGCTACGACGGCGTCCACTTCGGCCAGCGTGCCGAAAAATTCGCCGGCCTGATCGATATGGTCAAGAAGTCGCGCGGCGCAGGCTTCGGCACCGAAGTCAAACGCCGCATCATGCTCGGCACCTACGCCCTGTCGAGCGGCTACATCGACGCGTACTATCTGAAGGCGTTGAAGGTGCGCCGCCTGATTCGCCAGGATTTCGATCGCGCCTTCGCCGAGTGCGACGTGGTGATCGGCCCGACGGCGCCGACGCCCGCGTTCAAGATCGGCGAGAAGACCGCCGACCCGCTTGCGATGTATCTCTCCGACATCTACACGATCAGCGCGAATTTGGCCGGCATCCCCGGCATCAGCATCCCGTGCGGGTTCACCAAAGCAGGGCTGCCGATCGGCTTGCAGATTTTGGGAGCGCCCTTCACGGAGGAGAAGCTGCTGCGCGTTGCGCGCATGCACGAGCGGGAAACGGATTGGCACAAACGGCGGCCACCCTTGGAATGAGTTCATGACAACCTACCGCACCATCATCGGCCTGGAAGTACACGTCCAGCTTCTCACGAAGACGAAGCTCTTCTGCGGTTGCTCCACGACGTTTGGCCTGCCGCCGAACTCCGCGACGTGTCCCGTCTGCTGCGGCTTGCCGGGGACGTTGCCCGTTATGAGCCGGCGGGCGTTTCAACTTGCGCTCCAGGCGGCAGTGGCGCTCAATTGCTCGATCGCGTCATTCACGAAGTGGGATCGCAAGAACTATTACTATCCTGATCTGCCCAAGAATTATCAGATTAGCCAATATGATCTGCCGTTCAGCTCCGAAGGCTCGCTTGAAATCGAAACATCGGCCGGCACACGCAGGATCGGTATCATCCGCGCCCATCTCGAAGAAGACGCCGGCAAAATGCTGCACGATGAGTACGCCGCCGCGAGTGATTCGCTAGTTGATCTGAACCGCACCGGTACGCCGCTCCTGGAGATCGTCTCGAAGCCCGAAATCGAAACGCCCGAAGAAGCAAAGGCGTACATCGAGGAGTTGCGACTGCTCCTGCGCGAACTCGGCGTCTCCGATTGTGAGATGCAGGAAGGCAGCCTTCGCTGCGATGCGAACATCAATCTGCACGTGCCGCTCCGTGGCATACGATTCCAATCGTGTGACGAACCCGGCGCGATCACACGATTGGAATCGTATGCCACGAATGCGGCCTTCATCGCCACGCCGATCATCGAGGTGAAAAATCTCAACACCATCCGCGGCGTCGAGCGTGCCCTGAAGTACGAAGCCGAGCGGCAAGCGAAGGAGCTGCAAGACAATCTTGACGCCGGCGTTTGGCACATCGATGGGTCCAGGACCAGCGTTTTTCGCGACTACCAAGTATCACCAATTACCCGGCGCAAGTCTGATGGCACACTCGGACCGGTCAGCAAGGCGACCGCGGGTTGGGACGAACGCACCGGCCGCACGGAGATCCAACGCCGCAAGGAGGAGGCGTCCGACTATCGCTACTTGCCGGAGCCGGACCTGCTGCCCGTTACTGTTGACGAGGCAACCTTGCAACGCGTCCGCGCCCAACTGGGCGAATTGCCCGCAGCCCAGAGAGTGCGGCTGCAAGCACAATATGCGCTGACCGCGAACGACGCCGGCGTGCTCTCGCGCCAGGGCCGGGCGTTTGTCGCGTACTTCGAGGCGGTCGTCAAGCCGTGCGGCGATGCCAAGGAAGCGTGCAACTGGACGCTCAACGATCTGCTCTCGACCCTCAACGAACGCAAGCTCGATATCAGCGCCTGCCCATTGCCGCCCGAGAACCTCGGCGAGCTTATCCGCGAAATCAAGGCGACCGGGTTGAATAAGCAGCGTGCCCGCGAAGTCTATGGCAGGATGCTTGACGGCCTGACCGCGAAAGAGGCCATCGACAAGCTCGGCTTCAAGGTAGTCGCGGACGAGGGGCAGCTGCTTGACCTCGTGCGCCGAGCGATCGCTGCCAACCCGAAGGCGGTCGCCGATTTCAAGAAGGGAAAAGTGAAAGCTGCCGACGCGATCAAGGGCTTCGTTATGCGCGAGACCAAAGGCATGGCGAAGACAGAGGTGGTCCAGGAACTGCTGATGCGCGAGTTGCAAAACACGCCAGGCTAATATTCCGTGGCATACGATTCCAGTCGTGTGATTTGAGGAAATCACACCTTTGGAATCGTAGACCGCGACGAAAACACCATAAGCACAAGTTATTGATTCGACTTTTGCTATCAGCGGAACCAAAATTCACTCCCCCGGTTCAATCCTTATGATGGGGTTACGTTCCATAAGATTTCTTGCCGTAAGTTCGGTAAGGCGGATTCCATCCTAAAGAGGAGGTAGGTAGTACGATGAGACATCGCATTGCGATGAGCCTCGTCGCCACGGCCGTGCTGGCTATCGCTGTCGGCACCGCAGGTGACGCGCTCAAGTCAGGCCCGCAAACGGGCAAATCGCTTCCCGGTCCTTTCCATCCCCTGAACGTCACGGGGGGACAGGCTGGCAAGAAGCATTGCCTCGTCTGACAGAACGGTGGCAACCCTGTCGCGATGATCTTCGCACGCGAAGTCAGCGATGGCTTGACCAGTCTGGTCAAGAAGATTGACGCCGAGACCGCCAAGAACAAATCCGCCAAGATGGGCAGCTTCGTCGTATTCCTGACTGACGACGAGAAGCTCGAAGGCAGCTTGAAGACCCTGGCCGACAAGGAAGGGCTCAAGTCCTGCGTGCTCTCCATCGACAACACAGCCGGTCCCAAGGGCTACGAGGTCGCCAAGGACGCGGACATCACCGTCGTGCTTTACAACAAGCGCAAGGTGGAAGCCAACTTCGCTTTCAAGAAGGGCGAGTTGAACTCCGCGGCGATCGAGAAGATCGTTGCCGCCGTGCCGAAGATCCTGCCGGCGCCGAAGTAAGCGCAGCCGACTAACGGAATTTTCGACAAGCCGCCGCGGTGAGAAGCTCATCGCGGCGGTATTTTTTTTATTGTCCGGCCACTCCGTGACCGGCAATCGAATGTCCGGTCGCGGAGTGACCGGATCACATTGAGCCGCGAGCGGCATGAGAGAATACAATGGCCGCCATGGATGCCGAGCAGCTTCCTTATCTGGAAACCTTCGTGAAAGCCGCGGAGTTGAGCAACTTCACAGCCGCCGCACGCACATTGGGCCTGACGCAAGCCGCGGTCAGCCAGCGCATCCAGGCACTCGAGCAGGCGCTAAAGGAATCCCTCTTTCAACGCCAAGGCGGCCATGTGCTCCTGACCGAGGCCGGCCGTTGCCTTTATACCTTTGCCCTGCGCATCCTGGCGTTGCATCGTGAAGCCATCCATGAGATCACCGGCCGCGCGGCGCCATTGACGGGCGAGTTGATCCTGGCCGCCAGTTCCGTCCCCGGCGAGTATTTACTGCCCGAACTGCTTGCCAGGTTTCAAGAACGCCATCCTCACCTACAAGTTCGCGCCACCGTCACCGATAGCCAAAAAGTTCTCGAACAAGTTGAACATGGCCAGGTCCACCTCGGCCTGGTCGGCAATCGCAGCGACAGCCCGCACCTGGAGTTTCGCCCGTTCGCCAAGGACGAACTCGCCCTCCTCGTGTCCGTCAAGCACCCGTGGGCCGGCCGTAAACGCATCACCCTGGCCCAACTCGCCACGCAGCCGCTCATCGTGCGCGAAGTCGGTTCTGGCTCGCGTTCGTGCCTCGAACAGGCGCTGGCGCACGAGGGCAAATCGCTGCACGATCTGCGCGTCATGCTGGAACTCGGCAGCAACGAAGCGATCAAAGAGGCGCTGCAGCGCGGCCTTGGCGCCGCCGTGCTGTCGACGCGCGCCGTCGCAAAGGAAATCCAGTCCGGTAAGCTCCACGTCGTGCAAATCGCGGGACTGACGCTAACGCGCGAGATGTCCATCTCCTGGGATCGCCGCCGTGTCCTGCCGATCCCGGCGCAGCTCTTTCTCGAAGTGCTCGAACCGGCGCTCGCTGAGTCTCGATCCTAATAAGCACGTCTTGTTGGTCATCAAACACCTATCAGGAAGTTCGGGCTATGCGCTATTCAATAGCGCCGCTAATTTGACGCGGTAAGGCAAGCGGCCTCGCTTGCCTCCTTGTTCGACTTGCCCCCACGCAAGGCAAGCGAGGCCGCTTGCCCTACGAGGCTGTCTTGGAATGGGATGACGACATTCTCCGCGCACTGTGCTTCACCGCCGTTTTCGCGGCGATGGCGATTGCCGAACTGGCCGCGCCGCGCCGTCGGCTCACCGTGAACAAGCCGCGACGCTGGCTGAGCAACCTTGGCCTCGTCGCGATCAACACGCTGCTCGTTCGCCTCGCCTCGCCCGTGAGCGTCATCGGCGTGGCACTGTACGCCGAGTCGCGCGGCTGGGGACTGCTCAACTACCTTGACGTGTCACGCTGGTCGGCCGTGGTCGTCGCCGTCATAGTGCTGGATTTCGTCATCTATCTGCAACACGTCCTCTTTCACGCTTTGCCGTTTCTGTGGCGGCTTCATCGCGTACATCATGCCGACCTCGATGTGGACGTGACCACAGGTGTCCGCTTTCATCCGCTCGAAATGGCAATTTCATTCGGCATCAAGCTGTCGGCCGTGGTTCTGCTCGGCGCTCCCGCGCTGGCCGTCCTTATTTTCGAGATTGCGCTGAATGCCACGTCGCTGTTCAATCACGCCAACCTCAAGTTGCCGACATCGTTCGAATTTATGTTGCGTTTGCTGCTCGTCACGCCCGACATGCACCGCATCCATCACTCGGCCGATGCGCGCGAGACCAATACCAACTTTGGCTTCAATCTGCCGTGGTGGGACTACTTGCTCGGAACGTACCGCTCCGACCCCGCTCGAAATCACGAGGACATGCCACTCGGCTTGCAGGAGATTCGCGATGAACAACGTGCCGAGCGTCTGGCATCGTTGTTGGCGATGCCGTTCCTTGACACCGACAAGTCAAAATCCTCAAACCTGTGACGTTGATCGCCATCTGGCATCTCATTTTTCTGCCGTTGATCTGCGTGGCGTCACCAGGTTTTCACTTGCGTGTGCCGCGTGCCGGGATACGATGTAACCACACTTGACTCTACTTGGAGACTCCATCATGCCAAACTATCGCGTCGCGGTCATCGGTCGCACGGGGCGAGGCAACTACGGGCACGGGCTCGACGTCGTCTGGCTGCAAATTCCCAACGCGCAGATCGTCGCCGTTGCCGACGAAAACGAAGCAGGACGCCATGCCGCACAGAAGCGACTCGCCGCCAAGAACGCCTACGCGGACTATCGCCAGATGCTGCAAAAGGAACGGCCGCAGATCGTCAGCGTCGCGGATCGGCATCTCGATTCGCATCGCGACATGGTAATCGCGTGCGCCGAGGCCGGGGCGTCGATCTTCCTCGAAAAGCCGATCTGCCGCACTTTGCAGGAGGCTGACGAGATGGTCGCCGCCTGCGAGAAGCATCACGTCAAGCTCGCGATCGCGCATCAGACGCGCTACAGCCCGCGTTTGCAGCGCGTCAAGGATCTGATCGCCGACGGACGCATCGGCGATCTGTTGGAATTGCGCGGCCGCGGCAAGGAGGACGCTCGCGCCGGCGGCGAGGACCTGATGGTGCTCGGCACGCACATCATGGATCTGATGCGTTTCATCGCCGGAGATGCCCGCTCGTGTTACGCGAAGGTCGGCGTCGTCGGCAAGGAACGCGTCACCGTTGTCACGAAAGCGGACCTGCGCGAAGGCGGCGAAGGCATGGGCCTGATCGCGGGCAACCACATCAATGCGACGTACACCTTCGACCGTGGCATCACGGGCCACTTCGCCTCGGTGCGCGCGACCCGACAGAAGGGGGAGCCCGACCGCTTCGGCCTGACAATCCACGGTACGCGCGGGGTGATCCAGCTCACGACGGGCAGCTTGCCGGTGTGCCATCTGCTCGCGGATCCGGGTTGGTTTCCGGGCCGCAGCCGCGCCAACTGGCAGCTCATCACGAGCCAGGGCATCGGCAAAGAAGAAACGCTCAAGGACGGCGGCCTCGGCCAGGGCAACGTCTGGGTCGTGCAAGATTTGCTGCAAGCGATCGAACGCGACCGACAGCCAAAGGGGAGCGTGTACGACGGCCGCGCGGCGTTGGAGATGATCCACGCGGTTTACGAATCGGCACGGACGCGCGGGCCGGTGGAGTTGCCGCTGCGGAATCGGCGGCATCCGTTGGCGGGATGGTAATGCGCCGGACGATGATGATCAGGAGATGGACCATGACCCGAACCTTGTCAGTGCGGCAGCCGGCGCGGCTGGCCGGCGTGGTTGTGATCGCAGCGCTGACGTGCGCGAACCTGGTGCAGCGGGCCGGCACGCAAGAGAAGCCGGGGCCGGTGGCTGCCCGCCCGTTCGACGAGAGAACCGCGGCGGCTTGGAAGAAAGCCGGGGCCGCGCTTGGCTGGATAGCTGTGAACCAATACGGCATCCAGGAATTTCGTCCGCAAGCGGATGGATTGGCCGGGGCGGTGCCGGCCTGCCGCATTGCAAAATGGCAAGAGAACCTTTTTGCCAAACTGCCCGATCCCGCTCTACCGTTTGGCCTCACTCTTACCGGCGCAGATGTGACAGACGCGGGACTGAAAGGGTTGGCCAGCCTCAAAACCTTACAGTTGCTCTACCTTGGCCAGACGCTGGTGACCGACGCGGGACTGAAAGAGCTGGCTAGCCTGAAGAGCTTGCAGACGCTCGACCTTGGCGGCACGCGGGTAACGGACGTGGGCGTCGCCTCTCTGCGGAAGGCGCTGCCTGGTTGCAAGATCATCCGCTAACGATCACATCGCTGGCCAGCATCGGCGAAAAAAGGCCGAGCGCCGGCGCGACACGCGAGGCGTGTGGCTTGGCGCGTGAGAAAGCCGTCGATGCCCAGACGTTGGTCGAGTGGTTAAGCTCCCTCTTTGCAGCCGTAGCAGGTGAAACAAGTCCGCTGGATGGCGAGCGATCCCATGGCGCTTATGAAGGTCCGCGGCGAGCCACCTTTGTTGCGACACGCCTGACCACATTTACAGGTCCGGCCGGCGCCCCCTTTTTTTCGACGGCATCGGCTTGCTGCTGAGCAGCGCCGGTGAGAATGGCCCGAAGGAGTTCGCGGCCTTTGGATAATGCAAGCAATTCACATTGGTCGAGAACGGTTCCATCGGCTGCGCCATTGGCGGTGGCCTCCATCGCGCGCGCAAACGCCAACGCTTGCTCCACCACCAGGCTTTCAAAAGGCGTCTCCACAGCAATCGTCATATGTGACATCGAACATTCCTCCTTGAATGAGATGCCCCCTTTTACCTGTTCTTTCGATTCAATGCCAGAAAGGATTGGCGCACCCCCTCAAAACTATGCGGGAAATCGGAATTGATCTCAGCACGTCAATCAAGGTATAAAGACGATGCGACCACTTTCCCTGGGCAGGAGGCCCGTTGATGCGCATTATCACCATCGCAATGTTGACGCTGTTCTCGCCGGCCGTGTTCGCGCAAGGGCAGGTCGAGCCGGCGACGCGCATCGTGCCTGTGGAGAGCAAGGCGCGCGACGTCAAGGCGTTGCCGGAATCGGCGCGGCCCATCTTCGTTAGCGCCCAGCGCGGCCTGGAATGGCTCAAGCACATGAACAAAGCCGACGGGCGTTTCGTCTATGGTTTCCAGCCCGCCCTGGTCGTGATTCTCGAAGGGGATAACTTCACCAGTCAAGCGGGGGCGACGTTCGCTCTGGCCCGCGCCTCACGTTATTTTCGCGACGGACGCGGCACAACGATGGCGCGACAGGCAGCCCTGACACTGCTGTTGGAGACCGTGCTCGACAAAGAGTCCGCGGAACGCTACACCGCCGCGCCGCCGCAAGCGCTCAATCGCCTGGCCGCCCAGGGTCTGCTCGTGAGCGCCATCCACGAACTCGCGATTCCAGGCGACGATCTTCTCCTTCAGGCCGATCAGCTCTGCAACTATCTTCGCAAACAGCAGCGCTCCGACGGCTCGCTCGTCGTCAGTGAAGGCAAGAGCGGCTCCGACGAGCTCGACGCTCTCCACGCCGGCTGGGCCTTGCAGGGCATCGTGCGCAGCAACAAACAGCGCCCTGCGGAATGGAAGATGGATGCACTCAAAAAGGCGCGCACTTATTACATGCACCATTGGCCGAATCAACGCAGCATCGCCATGGCGTCGAGCCACACGTCGGCGTACGCGGAGGCGTACCTGGCCACGAAAGACGCCGTTTTCGCCGAGAGCGTGTTCACGATGAACGATTGGCTCGTCGGTCTACAGATGCGGGAGAATTTCGACTCGTCGCGCAAGCACTGGAGCGGCGCCTTCCCGCGTCTTGTGAGCGGCAAGCCTGATCAAGCCGCTCCAGACATCTGGTCGAGCCGCGCCGCGGAAAGTCTCGCCGACGCTGCCCGCGTCGCCAAGCATGCCGGTGATTTACAGCGCTTGCAACGTTACGAACGCGCATCGATCCTGTGCTCGTACTTCTTGATGTCGCTGCAGTATTCGCCCAAGAACACGGAGCACTTTGCCGAAAAGTTCCGCCCCTCGATCATCGGCGGGTTCTACGCTTCGCATCAGGACGGCAATCTGCGGCTCGACTACACGCAGCATGCGTTATGCGCGATGGTGCAATATCTGGATTCGGTCGTGGAGTAATTTGCTATCAGCTATCTGCTTTCAGCCAGGTTCAAAATGCGAAGCGATGGGGGACATTTGCTGAAAGCTGATGGCTGATGGCTGACAGCTATTCGGATAGCCAATTTGTGCATTCCCTGTATACTGCCTCTTTCATGTGCATGCGTTGCAGCGTCAAGGGGCATAGTCCGAGATCGGCATGACCGTCATGAACGAAGAAAGACCACCGTCCCGACGACCACGTTGCCGTTCTTTGACCGGAGTGCGCGTTCTCGCCACCGGCAGCTATGTTCCCGATGCCGTCGTCACCAACGAACATCTCCATCAACGCCTGGGCTTCGACTCTGACTGGATCGTCAAGCGCACGGGCATTCTCGAACGCCGGCACGCCCTGCCGCACCAGGCGACGAGCGATCTGTGCTATGCAGCCGCCAAACGCTGCATAGAAAACGCCCGCATCAAGACGAGCGACATCGACTTGCTCTTGCTTGCGACCTTCACGCCCGACATGTCGTTTCCGTCCACCGCGTGTCTGGTGCAGGATCAGCTCAAGCTCACCTGTCCGGCAGTCGATATGCAGGCGGCGTGCGCGGGCTTCATGTACGCGCTCATCACCGGGGCGGCGTACGTCGCGTCCGGCGCCAGCGATTGCGCTCTCATTATCGGCGGCGACGCCAACAGCCGCATCGTCAATCCCGACGACATCAAGACCTACCCGCTGTTCGGCGACGGCGCCGGCGCGGCGCTCTTGGTTCGCGGCCGACCCGATCAGGGCATCCTCAGCTACAGCATGGGGGCGGACGGCTCGGGCGGCGATCTCCTGAGCCGGCCCGCGTGCGGCAGCCGCATGCCGCCCACGCCGGATTCGCTGGCGAAGGGACTGCACTACATGTACATGGATGGCCGCGCCGTCTTTCGCTGGGCGGTTGCGATCATGTGCGACACGATCCAGGACGTGATGAACCATGCCCGCATGAGCACCGATCAAGTCAATCTCTACCTCCCCCATCAAGCCAACATCCGCATCGTCAACGCCGCCACCGACGTGCTGCGCATCCCGCGTACCAAGGTGTTCAACAATCTCGAACGCTACGGCAACACCTCTGCCGGTTCGGTCCCGCTGGTCCTGGATGAAGCGAACCAGGAAGGCCGCATTCATCCGAACGACCTGGTGGTGTTGAGCGGCTTCGGCGCCGGTTTGACGTGGGGCACGGCGCTGATGCGCTGGTGAACAGAATCGCCGCCAGCGGCTCGGCTGAAGAAGTTTCGTCCCTCACCATCTCACAGCGCCGCCTCGTACAACTCCAGAATCTCCGTCTCCGTCACCGGCCGCGGATTGAAGCGGGCGGTCCATTGCTGTGCGGCTTCCTCGGACAACAGCGGCAGAATGCCGCCGCTTACGCCGCACGCGGACAACTCCGTCGGCAACTTCGCGAGGCTCATCAAGCGCGTGATATGCTCGGCCAGCATCTCGCCGTGGGCATCGACATGGCCGTTGTGCAGGCCGGCTTCGTCGATCAGGTCGGCGTACAGAGCGGAGACGGAGCGCGCGTTGAAGCGAATGACGTGCGGCAACATGATGCCGATCGCCAGACCGTGCGTGATGCCGTAGTGGGCGGTGAGCGGATTGGCGCAGGCATGGCAGACGCCGAGCATCGAGTTCTCGATTGCCGTGCCGGCTAGAAAGGCGCCCATCTGCATCGCGCCGCGTGCTTCCAGGTCGAGGGGGTTGTGCAGGACTTTTTCGAGATTGACCTCGAGCAGCTTCCAGGCTTCGCGGGCGAACATCTGCGATACGGGATTTCTCTTGGTCGTGACGTACGACTCGACGGCGTGCGATAGTGCGTCGATGCCGGTGAGGGCAGTGACTTTGGCGGGCTGCGTGACCGTGACTTGCGGGTCGAGGATGGCGGTGGCGAACGCGGCCTTGCGGTCGCCGCAGGCCATTTTCAGGTGCGTCTTCTCGTCGGCGATCAGGGCGTACGATTGCGCTTCGCTGCCGGTGCCGCTCGTGGTCGGGATGCCGATCGAGGGGAGCATCGGCTTCTTGGCTTTGCCGAAGCCTTTGTAATCGGCCATCGCGCCGCCGTTGGTGAGCAAGAAGTTGATGCCCTTGGCGCAGTCCATGGCGCTGCCGCCGCCGACGGAGACGATGAGGTCGATGTCGAGCGGTTGGGCGAAGCGGACGCCGAGGTCGACGTGCTTGCTGGTGGGATTCTCCTCGACTTCGTCAAAAACAGACACTTTCAGGCCGGCGTCTTCAAGCGAACAGCGCGCGCGATGGGGGTGTCCGGCAAGTTCGAGCCCGGGATCGGTGACGAGCAGCGCGCGCGTCGCCCCTAGCTCGCGGGCCAGTTCGCCCAGGCGGTTGAGCGTGCCGGGGCCGAAGATGACGCGCGTCGGCGTGTGAAAATCAAACGGCTGCAGCGGCATGGGCGGGGCGGGGAAGAGCCGCGGAGTCGTCGGAATGGTGGTGGTCGCGTGCATAAATCATCAAGGGCGAGGATTGGCGGGTACCCAGCAATTATATCGGATTCGCTCGTGAGCGGGCGATGAAAATGCGTATCCTCGTTCCCTGGCTCCGCTTGGGAATGAGGATGCTTACCGTACCTGAAGGATCACCATCCAGCCGTTGTCCCTGTACTTAGTCGGCTGAGTCCCGATAAGAACCGGCGCGAAGGCGGCGAGCCAGGGGGCTGTGTCGGCGGCGTCGACGGGGTCGGTGTAGGCAAAGTCCACACTGTCGTCCGAGAATTTCAGAGCGGGTTTCAATCGGCTCTGGCGCACTTTTTCTAGCCGCGCCAGTCGTGCCTCATCCATGCGAATCACCGGCAGCGTGCCGGAGTTGGTTTTCAGCCGCTCCGCGAACGACGGATGGTAAAGAAACAGGCCGCGCTGCGGTTGTCCATCAATCCAATCATCCCTGGTATCGACCAGGGCGACCTCGTGGTCCTGTAATTCGCCGCTCGCCTCGTCGGGAAGAAGCAGTTTCAGTCTGGCGAGTTCGCTAATTTCGAGAGTCATGATCAGGACGCCTATGCATTGCGATCCTCTGGGCTGGCCGCGCCAGATGGGCACGGAAAAGGCGACCGAGGGCTTCCGCGTCACCTGGTTAATAAAAACCAAGGAGCGATGCCTGTCGGTGATGGGCTCTTTCACGGTGCCCTCCGGGAATTCCTTGCCCAGGCCGTGAAAGTAGTCGCGGAAGGCAACATTTCGGCCGACTAGATGTTCGTTCGGCGGGTAGCGGGCGAGGACCAATCCGCGCTGGTCCGTTATTATCCAGCTCGAGGACACGTTACGGGTGCTTGAGAGGGCACGGACCGTGAGCCAGTCAAGCAGAGCCTGGTTGTTGGCAGCGGGTTCGCGCGGTTGCTCGATTTTTTCCAAGTCTTGAAGCAGGCGGCGAATTTCCGCGTCCTCAGCGGCGCCGAGAAGGATATACCAGCGTTGGTCGATCAGGTAGGCGATGGTCCGGGCCGCGGACTGGGCGGCGACGAGCAGTCCTTTCCCCCGGCGTTTCTCGACGGCGATGCGGGCATCGCGTTCCTTTGCGGCTTCTTGCTGCTGCCATAGCGCCGTCACCATCATGGTCGCGATGAGCACAACCAAGACCCCGGCGAACGCCTCCACCAAGAATCGATGCCGGCGCGCCCAGCGTGCCGTGCGCTGGGACCACGGCTCCCGCCAGGCGTTGACTGGTTCATCCGCCAACCAGTGCTCGATCTCGCCGGCCATCTGAGCCGAACTGGCAAATCGATCGCGCGGTTGCAGAGCCATCGCCTTCAAGCAGATGGCTTCCAGGGCGGGCGGTACCAACCTCTTCAACTGACGTGGCCGAGGAAAATCGCCGCGCTGCACCTTCTGCAAGATCGTGCCCAGGTCGGCATCCTCGAACGGCGCCTGGCCAGTAAGCAGGCAATAGAGCGTGGCACCCAGGCTGTAAATGTCGCTGGCCGGCCCAAGCAGGTCAAGCCTTCCCTCCGCCTGCTCGGGACTCATGTATTGTGGCGTACCCAGCGCCGAACCGGACAAGGTCTCCGCGCTGTTGCCTGACAGCTTTGGCGACGGCCGCAGCGGCGCCTCCGCCGACGGCGTGACGGCTTCCTCCTTGCCCAGCAACTTGGCCAGGCCCCAGTCCACCACCAGCGTCGCACCATACTTGCCCAGCATGATGTTGGCCGGCTTCAAATCGCGGTGCAAGACACCCCGGTCGTGGGCGTACTGGATGGTCTGGCACACATTAATGAACTGGCCGAGCAGCTTGCTCAGTGCCAGTGTCCGCTCCCCCGGATCGCGCGCCGCCGTGTCCGCCTTGTGAAAACGCTCGATTGCTTCCTGGAAGCTGTCCCCCCTGATGAAACGCATGGCGTAGTAGGGTCGGCCGTCCGCATATTGACCCAGGCCATACACCGGCACGATGCCAGGATGCTCCAGACCGCCGGTGATCTCCGCTTCCAGCAGAAAACGGGCCCGGCTGTCCGCGTCGTCGGCATGAACCTCCCGAATTTCCTTCAGAGCCACCTCGCGATGCAGTTCCTCGTCGAGAGCGACATAGACCTCGCCCAAACCGCCGCGGGCGTGCGGACGCAAGATGCGGAAACGCTGCCCGGGCGTGGTCGGCGTCCCCACCGCGCCCGCGACGGTGGCGAAAGGATCCTCGTTGCCGGCGCGCGGCGTGGTTGTTGAAACATGCACAAGACTTGCTTGCAAGAGCGGGTCCCCGAGCTTTTCCAGGTCCGCTTGCACAAATCCCACGGGGCCTAGCGCGGCCAGGCTCCGTTGCGGATCATTCTCGTGCTTATTGAGGTGTTCGCGCACCAGGGCTTGCAGCAGAACGTGGCGGTCCTCGGCGAGCGCCCCATGCTTCACCAGGATGGCGCTCAACGCCTTGTTCTTGTCAAACACCCAGGCGCTCATGGCGGCAATGAGCTGATCGCGCGTGATGAAATCGAGCTGCAACGCCAGGATGCCAAACAGTAGGTTGATGTCCGCGGCGGGGCCGTGCTGGGCCATGGCGAGCTTCTCCCGGAAGGGCGCCTCGTTCCTGCCATTGCGAGACAGCTGCCCGTGGTGGGTATGCGGTTGAAGACGAATTCGATCCCTGGGAGCTATCCTATGGCGGTAGATGGCGCCGGGCTAGCGCTCGCGCGTCAGAGTCAACGTGGTTTCCTGATTCGGGCGAATCCGTACGCCGGCAATCGTCGCCAGGCTGCGGGCATCAACCGTCGTCGCGCCGGCGCCGCCGGTCGAGGTCGTCCATTTGAGCGTGTCGCCCGGTTTCAATTTGAACTGCTGCAGGCGGCGCGGCGTCACATCGACCGTCATGTCGTTCTTGGCGAGATCGTTGGCGATTCGGACCGACCATTGGGCATCGGTATCGACGACATTTTTCCACAGGAAGCCGAGATTGATGCCGCCTTCCAGGTCGCCGTCCTTCGGGTCGCCGTTGCCCGGATTGTCGTCGAGGGAACTGTTGCGGAAAGCGGGGTAGCTCTGGTTGCGCGCGAATTTTTCAGCGGAGTAGTGCTTCATGACGCGCGCCATGGGCTGGCTGCCGGAACTGTGATCGCCATTGTTCCAGGCGAACGCAAAACCGTGGCGCGACGCGGCCATCGCTTTCGCCATATCCACCTGCTCCTGCCAGGACGCGAAGCCGTCGCGCCGGCCGCAGCACCAGGCGAAGAACGGCAGATCGGCGGCATGCTCGGCCGCAAAACGCACCATGTCCATCCGCTCGAAGTAGTCGGTCTTGCCGTCGTCGAGCAGCACCTTCTGATTCTTGCCGAGCGGGCCAACCAGGCTGGGCAGCCCGCGCTGGCGCGTGCGCGGCCGATCGGGATAGACGACGGCGAACCGTTCCGGATGGCGCAAAGCGAACGTCGTCGAGCCCCAGGCGCCCATCGAGCCGCCGCCGGCATGGATGCGATTCGGATCGGCGGCGTATTTCTTGGCCGCCCAGTCGATAATCCAGAGTTGGCGTCGTTCGGTGAAGGGATAGGCGCGCGGTTCCTTACCCTCGAGAGCTGCAAGGTAGCCGAACCAGAACGTCTCCATGGCGCGGAGGCCGCTGGGATGCTCGATGGCCTCGCGCGCGCGCAGGACGAGCGTGTTGCTCGGCTTGGTGCGCCGCTCATCGACGGAGAAGACGCCGGGCAAGCCATCGCGCCAGCCCATCTCGTGAGTTCCGAAGAAGAGGTAGTAATCGCCGTACTCGCCGGCGGTTCCGCCTTGTCCTTGACTGGCGTGCAGCGAGACATTCATGGGCAGCCCTTTTTGGCCGCTGATGGCGGTCTGGGCGATGTAAGGGCCCGGGCGTCCCTTGGAATCGTAAAGCTTGATCGGCTGAATCGGCGCCACGGTTTCCTCGATCGGCTCGGAGGTGGCGCTGCGTCCGGGGACGACCTTCGTCAGCGGCTTGTGTTTCTCGTCCGTGGCCACGACCGCATAGAAGGCTCGGCCATTCTTGCGCACGGTGTGTATGCCGACGCCGGTCCACTGCGGCAACGATTTGCCTCCTTCGACGAGGACGGCCGTCGGCTTGGCCGGATCGAGGCGGTCCTTCATATTGAAGCCGTGACCGAACAGGCGGGCGGAGTTGTTGAGCACGCCATGATAGCAAAGCTCGGCCCGATCGAGATTGGCCGCGGTGATGGGCTGAGCGGAGCGATAGAGGCTGTAGCGATACTCGACCCCCGCTTCCCCTTCGGCGACATCCTTCCAGGTGACAAACGTCTGCCCGTGCCGGCACACGGCCTGAATGCCGGTGACTTCGATTTCGCCGGCGCCGAGAAAGGGCGTCAGCGCAGCAGCAGCCAGGCACGCAACGAATGATCGCATCGGTTCCCCCCTATTTCGTTAGCTGGACGCGCAAGCGACGGATTTCTTGATATCCGTCGCTTGCGCGTCCGGCTAACAAGTAATGGCGCCAATCACGGCAACTCTTCGATCTTGATCGTGTGTGCCACCGTCGCCGGCGTCAAAGCCTTCAACGCAGCGTCCAGGCGCTTGGGAATGCTGGGATTATTCTTGTAGGCTTCCTGTTTCAACCACGCCCGGCAATTGTCTCGCTCGGCCAGCGCGGCCATCGTCTTCGTGAAATGGCCGCAGAACGGATTATCGAGAAACTCCGCAGCGAGATTGATCCCCTTGTCCAGCGCGGCGGCGTCGAATGTCTTGACCACGGTGCCCCAAGCTCCGCTTGCGAACCTCCGCTTCGCGTTCCCTTCCGCTGACTACGTTATTATACCTAGTACGAGCAATCGCTGAGTCCGCCGAAGCTCAGGGAGGACGCGGAGCTTCCGGATGACGCTCCCAGTTCTACCGCGTCGACAGATCAGGAACGTCGTCGCGCGCGACCTGCTGAAGCCTCTCCAACAGCGCGTCGGTCTCGAGCGGCACGCGGTCGGGAAGCTGGCGCCAAGGCGCGTCGAGCAGTTGATGGTCGATTCGCGGCGTCTCGAGCCCCAACTCCTGACGTATGCGCAGAATCGCGAAGATCTCGGCAGCGAACGTTCCAAAAGGCGGCCAGCTGAATTCATGATCGTCGCCCGTGCGCATCATGTGATAATCGCAAGCGACATCGAGAGCGCCACCGAGCTTGGCGGGATCATTCCAGGCAGCGAGCACTGTGCCGTACACCCCAAAGGATTTATCGGGCTCCGACACGCCATCGAAAATCGCCGGATTGCGCAGACTGTAAAGCTTGAGCAAGAATCGCGACAACGGCCGGCCTGCGACGCCGAAATTCGCGACGCGCAACATCTGCTTGCAGAAGTAGTCCGCGGTCTGCCATTCTTGCAGCGCGATGGCGAGCGCGAGTTTGTTGCCGAAGTCGCCACAGCCGAAGAAATGGTCCCGCGGCTTCTTGAAGCGAAGCTGAAAGGGAACATCCCAGTAATAATACTCCAGCGCTCGACGTATCTTGGTCCAACCGCCCGGGCTCCTGTCCCATAGATCCACTAACCCCTCCGCACCGGAACGTCCGCCCCAACTCGTGTAATTCACGAGCATCAGTCGATTGGGTGAGGCGACGAAGGCACGCCATTCCTGGCGTTGTGTCTCCTGATGTTGGGGGGCGGTTGTTTCTCGGCCGGGGTGCTCCATGAGATGGGGGGAATCAAGTCGCTTGACAACGATATCGAGGTCCTTTTGATAGCGGGCATCAAAGTCGGTTCTCATGCGCTCGAGCCACTCGCGAGCCCCCTTCATCCTTTTCTGCAAAAAGTCACGTTTCGGCTTGACGTCCTTGCCCACTTTCTTAAACATCCCCTTGCCCGGCTGCTCGCAAAAAATTTGGGCGAACCAGGGGCCGAGCAATTCCTCCAGACGCTGCCAGATCTCCTTCACGGCAACGAGATGGCCGTACGTATCGGTGCCGTCGAACGCAGCCAGGGCGTAGATGCGCACCGTATCCGGCAGGATGGCGCGGAATGCGAACACGATCTCGTGGAGGTCGGGCTTATTCGGGATTTTCACCGCGTAGCGTGCGCCGACGCCATCGATTTGCAGGAAGAGCTTGGTGGGTAAGAACGTCTCCGCGTTCTCCGTCTCGATCATCGCCTTGATGCCGGCGGGGTAGAGGCGGAGGAATATCTCCCGCAGAGGCTCGCTCGGATGAAAGCGCCAATCCGTAACGATGGCTTGGGACGATGCGCAGATTGCATCGGTGAAGTCCCAGGCCATTTCGACATGCGGTTTTTCTCGAAACGAGCGAAGGATCGGCTCAGGAACTTCAAGGAGAGCCAGCGCGGCAGAAAGATCGTCCAGAGACGGCGTCGCGACGTTGGTCGACATGGGCTATCCTCGCACGGTCGAAAAGATCTGTGGCATGGGAGAGCATAGAATACGGTACTCCCGTGCGGAAAGCATACAAAAAAACAAACCCCGCCGGAGCTTTCGCCCTGGCGGGGTTTTATCTTTAGCAACTGGTGGGCATCTTTTCAAACGGCGTCTCCACAGCAATCGTCATATGTGACATCGAACATTCCTCCTTGAATGAGATGCCCCCTTTTACCTGTTCTTTCGATTCAATGCCAGAAAGGATTGGCGCACCCGCGCCGCAAAGACAAGGCAATCTCGGCCGATGAAGACTGCGAACTTGATCGCCTGTTGCGCAGAGCGGATCAGCTCACCATTCTCAATACACGGGCGCGTCATACGCTGAATCACACCAATTCACCCCATATCGATTAGCGATTCGTAGCGCCAGCAATTGAGCTGGGCGTTGCAAAGAAAAGCGTTGCGAACCATCCTATTCATTCATACGATGGTCACATTCACTCGGAGACCAAGGTATGCAACGCACCGCGCTATTACTTCTGTCCATCGTATTCCTCACCAACTCCATCGCCGCCCAACCCAAGGACAAACCCAAGTGGGCCCCCAGCCCGCACGTCGCGGCGACCGAGCCGCTTTCGCCGGAGCAGCAGATCAAGAAAATGAAGCTGCCGCCCGGCTTCGAGATCCAGCTCGTCGCGGCAGACCCGGACATTCGCAAGCCGATCAACATCGCCTTTGACGCGGCGGGCCGGCTCTGGGTCACCGAGTCGATCGAGTATCCGTTCGCGGCGAAGGAAGGCCAAGGCCGCGACACCGTCAAGATTCTCGAAGACTTTGGCCCCGACGGAAGGGCGCGCAAGATCACGACGTTCGCCGACAAGCTCAACATCCCCATCGGTGTGCTGCCCGACATCGACGGCAAGGGGGCGCTCGTCTACAGCATCCCGTCCATCCAGCACATGCGCGACATCGACGGCGACGGCAAGGCCGACAAACGCGAAGTCTACTACAGCGGCTTCGGCTCCAAGGACACGCACGGCATGACGGGCGAGTTCCTACGCGGCTTCGACGGTTGGATCTACGCATGCCACGGGTTTGCCAACACCTCCAACGTCAAAAGCAAGGACGGCTCGTCGTCGCTCAGCATGACCTCCGGCAACACCTATCGCTTCAAGCCGGACGGCTCGCGCATCGAAAAGTTCACGACTGGCCAGGTCAACCCGTTCGGCATCGCCATCGATCCGTTGGGCAACCTTTACACCGCCGATTGCCACAGTCGGCCGTTGACGATGCTGATGCGCGGCGCGTGGTACGAGAGCTTCTCCCGGCCCCACGACGGGTTGGGCTTCGCGCCGCAGCTCAACACATTCAATGGCCACTCGACGGCCCTGTGCGGCATCGCCTACTACGCGGCCGACCAATTTCCCACGCAGTATCACAACAAACTATTCCTCGGCGATGTCGTGCTTAATCGCGTCAACGCCTACAAGCTGGAATGGACGGGCAAACCTCAGTTCCCGGCCATCTTCAACCCCAAAGAAAAGATGGCGGTCATGGAGGACTTCATCACCAGCCAGGACCCGTGGTTCCGCCCCGTCGATATCAAGCTCGGCCCCGACGGCTGTCTGTACATCGCCGATTTCTACACACGCATCATCGGCCATTACGAAATCGATTTGAAGCATCCCGGCCGCGACAACACGAAAGGGCGCATCTGGCGCGTCGTCTGGCGCGGCGAACAAAAAAACGAAAACCCGCGGCCCGTGATCGACCTGACGAAGGCCGACGTGCCGACGCTCGTCGAGAAGCTGGCGAACCCCAACCTGATGGTCCGTCTGCACGCGGCCGATCAACTCGTCGAGCGCGGCGGCAACGACGCGGTCGAGCGACTGCAAAAAATACTCGCTCCCTTCTTCGAGTCAGGCGACTCCGCGCGGAAGGCGCACGCCCTGTGGATTCTCGAACGCATGGGCAAGCTCGACGACAAGACACTCGAGATCGCCGTCACCAGGGTCGGCAAAAACCTGGAAGTGCGCACTCACGGCCTGCGCATCCTCGCGGAGAAGAAGAATTGGACGCCCGATTACACCAGAATGATCGCCAAGGGTGTCTTTTCAGACGTGCGCAGCCCGAAGCTCACGCGCATCGCGATCGAGGCGCTGGCCGCGCATCCGCACCCCGATCACGTCGAAGCTTTGCTGAGCATCAGCCGCAGCTACTTCGACTCCGGCGATCCGCACGCCAAGTATGCCTGGCGTTACGCCCTGCGCGAGCAACTGCGCGAGCCATCCGTCTGGGAGAAATTCGATATGGCCAAAGTGGATTACACCACGTCACACTACATGGTCGAGATCTGCAAGGCGCTGACCCACGAACCGGCGGCGGCCTTTGTCAAGGGCCACATCGAGCGAACCAAAAGTCCGGCCGCGGACCTCTATCGCCACGCGGTGCGTTACGGCAAGGACGACGCGACCGAGTGGGCGATCCGCCATGCCGACAAGCAATACTATGTCCTGCCTGACCGCGAGTCTCCCGAATTGCCGCAGCTGGCGGCCATCTTGAAGGCGATCGTGCAAGCCAATCAGGAGCGCGGCCGCAAGCTGAGCGAGGCGGAACGCACGGCGCTCGCGGGGACCGTCCAGCGCATGTTGGGCTCGAAGCTTTCCAGGCCGAACAATCGCGAGATGTTTGCCGCGGCCGCCGAGTTGGCCGGAACGCTCAAGTTGGAGAGCACGTTGCAGAAGTTGATTGAGCTTGCCCGGTCAGCGGGCAACGATGTGCAGCTCTGCAAGGCGAGTGTCGCCGCCGCGGTCGCGATCAATCCGCTGGAGGCAGCCAAGCAATTGCAAGACATCCTGTTCGATCGTCCCTTCCTCTCGTCGCCGGCGGCAAGGGATACGATCACCAGCACGCTTGCGTCGCTTGACGTTCCCGAGGCGTATCAGGTGTTGCTGCGCATGCTGGAGAAAGCGCCTGCCCCGATGCAGACCACGATCGCGCTGGGCATGTCCAGCTCGGCCCAGGGCGGCGATCGGCTGCTCAAGGCGATCGAGGCAGGCAAGGCGTCGCCACGCCTCCTGCAGGACAAGGCCATCGAAATTCGGCTCGTCAGCGCCAAAGTTGCGAATGTCAAGGATCGCCTTCAAAAGCTCACGCAAGGCTTGCCTCCGGCAGACGCCAGGATGCAGGAACTGATCGCCGCCCAAAGCAAGGCGTTTTCCTCGTCCCAGCGCGATGTCGAACTGGGCCAGAAAGTATTCCAGAAGAGCTGCGCCAATTGCCATCAAGTGAATAATCAAGGCGCAAAAATCGGTCCCCAGCTCGACGGCATCGGCGTGCGCGGCCTCGAACGCTTGCTCGAAGACCTCCTCGATCCCAATCGCAACGTCGATCAAGCCTTCCGCACCACGCAGATCGTCACCAAGAAAGGCCAAACCTTCACCGGCCTGTTCCTGCGCGAGGAAGGCGCCATCGTGATTCTCGGCGACAAGGACGGCAAGGAGATACGCATTGAGAAGGCATTGATCGACGAACGCAACGTCATCCCGCTGTCGCCGATGCCGTCGAACTTCGTGGAAACGATCGGCGCGGGGGACTTCAACCACCTACTGGCTTATCTGCTCGCGCAACGCGGCAAAGAGAAATGACATTACTTCTAGATTTGGCGACGATGAGCCGTTGAATTCAACGCGTTTACCCCGGCGGCAACGGCATCGGCACGCCGCCACCTGGCGGCGGAGGCGGAGCGGGGAGCGGGTTCGCGAGCGGGGCCACGATGCGCGTCGCTTCTTGCTCGATCAACGGCGCCTGGTTCAGCTCGCTCGTGTATTCCACCTGGAAGCGGGCGTCTCCCTCCTTCAACGCCTGGCACTGCACCTCGAACGTCAGCTTCGCGCCAGGCTGTAACGTATCCACTCGGTCAAACGTCACGAACTTGCCCGCGATCGTCTCCTTCGTCGGGCCCGTCGCACGCAACGCCTTCAGCAACTCCGGCGTCGTCGCCTTTACTTCAATCATCTTCGCCGGCGCCGAGCCCGTGGTCGTCAGCACCATGCGATAGACGATTGCCTTGCCGACCTCGACTGGATTGGTGAGGCCGACCATCTCCATCTTGAGCGCGGCGATTCCCTCGATATTGATGCGTTTAATCTGCTCGAAGCGGATATTGCCGTCGGCCGTGAGCAGCGTGGTCTTCTCGGCGGCGGGAGCCGCGCGAACGCACTCGGTCGTCAGTTCGAGCACGACTTCCTCGCCGGGCTTCAAGGCGCCGAGGTTCCAGACGACTTCGCCACCGGCTTGCGACGGATTGCGTGAGCCGGCGATGAAGCGCAGTTCCGGCGGCAGCCGATCGCGCACGACCACGCCCGATTGCTCGGCGTCGCTGTCGTTCTTGACGAAGATCTTCCACTCCGCGGGCCGGGGGCCGACGTAGCGTTTCGCGGGGCCATCGATACGCAGCGACACTTTCGGCTGCTGGATGACGACGACGCGCTGGTCCTGCGTCTTCAGGTTGCCGGACGCCGCCGAGACGCGCACGCCGAGCGGTCCGAGCTTACGCGGCGTCAGGATGAGGCCCACGTCGTGCGATTCGCCGGGCGCCAGGCGCGGCACTGTCGATTGCAGGGTCTGGCCGGGCTTGTCGAATTCGAAGCCCTTGTCGAAATCGGCAATCACAGAGATCTCGTCAACCGGGCCGGTCCCTGGATTGCTCAGGCGGATCGTGAAGCGGATCGGCGCATCGATGACGCCCGATTGCGGGCCGATGATCTCCGCCTTGACTTGCGGCGTTGTGATCATTGTGTCCACTTCGCGTTGATCGTTCTGCCCCTCGGCCGTGCGCATCAGGGCCACGCTCTTGACGACGCCGGCGCGGCGGCTGCGGAAGGTCGTCTGCACGCTCTGCGTTTGGCCGACCGCGAGCAGGCCGCTCGGGAAGACGAGTTGCCCATTCTCCGGTTGCGCCGGCGGATTGGCGCTGACGAACTCCAGGCCGTCGGGAATCGGCAAGCGGAACTCAATCGACTGGCTGTCGATGCGGCCTTCGTTCTTCGCGCTCGTGGTGTAGACGATCTCCTGGCCCAACGCGACGGACGGGGGCCCGACGTGGTTGAGACGCACGTCCGGGGCGATCCACTCGATCGATGTCTCGCCGGTGATGATCGGCACGCCGGCGCCGGTCGGCGTCGTCGGGTCTGGCGGACGGATGAGCTCGACCGAAACGCGGTTGGTCCCCGAGGCGGGCGTGGTCTGCTTGATGCGGACTTTCGCAAGCCCGCTGATGTCGCTGATCGCGATTTCTTCCAGCGTCTGGCTGGGCAAAAGGACGGCGGGGGGGCCGTCGATAATCTTGTAACGGACGCGGTATCTCGTGAGCGGCCGACGATCGGTGAAGGCGGAGATACGCGTGACGAACTCGTGTTCGGTGCCGAACTTGGCCACCGCTCGCTGTGGAAATTCCCACGACGCATCGACCCAGCGAATGACCGTGGTCTTCATGCGTTTGTCCCAGTTGTGAATGCCAGGGACGACGACTTGCACATGGGTATCGCCTTCGACCGGTGAGCTGACGACGCACCACGATTGGCCCGGACGGACCATGATGTCGTCGGCCTTGTTGAGGTTGCCTCGCGAGAGCCGATGCTCGCCGTGCCCGGTGTAGGAGAAGCCGCGATTGCCTTCGATCCCGCCGCGGCCCGGCAGATAGCCGGATTCATCTACCTCGACGAGGTTGCCGCCCGTGACGAGCCAATCGACCCGGCGATTGCGGCGCGGGTTGCCCTTCTCGTCGCGCACCGTCGCCAGGATGACGACCTGTGAGCCGACCTGACTCGTCATCACTTGCGGCTCAACTGCTAAATCAATCGCGTGGGGATCGAAATTGGCGTAATAGGCGGGCCCGATGGGTTTGGAGTGGGTGCGAATCACGTCGCCGGTGTGGAGCCAATAGGGAAAATAGCTTGGATTTTGACTGCCGCCGAAGCAGCCCGCAGCGCAGAGCGCGAGCGCTGCAAAGAAAAGAAGCCCCAGACATCGTCTGGCGTGTGGCATTGGCGTGAACGCTCTCCAGCTAATTAACCCGTCGCTCTTTTTGAGAGTTCGGGCTCAAGGTTATTGGGGAGGGGGTATACGCGATTCTTCGAAGTTGACAAGCGGAGTTTCGCACGGAATTGTAGAGATTACACGACGTGAATCGCGAAGCCGTTTCGCAGACTGCGCAGACGGCAATCTTGCCGATCTCAAACCCGGCAAGATCGGGGGCTTGCCGCCACGAAATCGATGTCGAGAATCCAGAACGTCAATATCAATCGACGAACATGAACTCGTTCGCGTTGAACAAGAGCCGGCAGGCGTTCGCCAAACCGTGACGTTCGACGTAGACCGTCATTGCCGCACGCTCTTGTTGCGTGGGGCGCCGCGCGAACGCTAAACGAAACGCGGCGTCCACTTGTTTGCCGGCGTCCGTCTCTTGCGCCTTGACACGCTCGGCGAAGAACTCCGCTTGCTTGACCATGAACGGGTTGTTGAGCAACGCCAGCGCTTGCAAGGCGGTCATCGTCGTGTTGCGCACGGGCACGTTGATGTTTGGATCGGCACAGTCGAGCGTCTCCAAGAACGGATTCGGCACGCTGCGGACGACGAAGCGATACACGGTTCGCCGCCAATTCTCCGGGCGATTGATGTAGGCGATATCGAGATGATCGTAGATCGGCGAGTGATCGTCCTTGAAACGGAACAGGTCGTAGCCTGGCCCGTGCATCTTGAAATCCATATTGCCGCTGACGACGAGCACGCTGTCGCGCACCGATTCCGCATCGAGCCGCTGCCGATTCTGCCGCCAGAGCAGGCGATTATCCACGTCTCGTTTCGCGTTCGCAGCGTCATGACTGGATGCTTGCCGATAAGTCGCGCTGAGCAATATCTTGCGATGCAGCTTCTTGAACGAATCGACATCGCGAAACTCGCTCGCCAGATAATCGAGCAGTTCCGGATGACTCGGCTTGCTGCCGTTGCGGCCGAAATCGCTCGGCGTATCGACGAAACCCTTGCCGAAGTGGAATTGCCAAACGCGATTGACGATGCTGCGCCAGGTGAGCACGTTGGCATCCGCCGCGATCCAATCCGCGAGGACAGCGCGACGGGCGCCTTCGTCATTTTCCCCTCGCCCTTTGGGAGAGGGGCTGGGGGTGAGTGCTAGTCCCTTGAGCAAGCGCAATGCCCCCGGCACCGCCAGTTCCCCCTTGCGTTCGACGTCGCCGCGTGCCAGCACGTGGATCGGCCGCGGCGCGATCGGCACGGCGGCATAGACTTTCATCGAATCCTTCAACGTCCCAAGTTGCGCGTCCGCCGTCTCGATTTCTTTCGCGAGGTGGACCAACTCGCTGCGCGTGTCGGCGTCAAGCAACGCGTCGTACATTTTGCGACGCTCCGTCTCCAGCCGGCTCAGGTTTACTTCGTGCCCGAGACGCGACTGCCGGTCGGTGCTGAGCAAACGCTGCCGGCTGGTGAAGCCGTCGACCAGATGACGGGTGCTCCAGCGGCCGGCTTCGATCGAGTCAAGAGCGGTCACTTTGGCGCCGGGGGCGATGTTCTTGTCGCCGGCATAGACCTGCACCTCGGCCAGCGCGAAGATGTAATCGTTCGTCCGCTTCCAGAGCTTGGTCGCGGTGATACGCACGAAGCGAGCTTTCTTGCTGAGGGCAAACGCAGCAGGCTCATCGCCGCGACTGGGCACGTCCCCCTGCGTGTGATCGACGAGGGTCTCGGACGTCGCGAAGTTCCCGTCATTGGAGAGCGTGATCCTGTAACGCAGCGGGAAGCCGAAGCCGGGCGAATCGGGGAAGTCGGTGGGGCGTGCGGGGAGAAGTCGAAGCGCCGTGATCTCCGTGGGCTTGCCCAGGTCAATCTGCACCCATTTCGTCACCTCGGGCGATTTCTCGATGCGGCTGTGGTAACCGTTGGTCGGACTCGGCACGCTCTTTTCAACGAAGGGCATCTTGTCGAGTTGCGTGTGCAGAAACGAGATCTCGGTTTCGCGTTTTCTCAGCTCCGGTGACGACAGCGATACGGCCTTGGTAACCAGAGCGGCACGCTTGGCGGCGGCAGCGGCGTGCTTCTTCTCGATGTCTGCTCGGAGCGTCTGCGTCTCCTTCGACGCGACCGGGCGATCGCCGCGCTCGACGCCGGCGAAAACAGCCTGAAGCTCGTAGTACTCCTTCAACGAGATCGGATCGAACTTGTGATCGTGGCAACGGGCGCAATGAACCGTCAGGCTGCAAAACGTCGACATCGTGTTGGCGACCATATCGTCGCGATCGAGAACGCGCGTCTTCTCCTTGTCGACTGTCCCTTCGCGCAGCTCGACGTGGCCGACGAAATCCCACGGACCGGCCACGACGAAGCCGGTCGCGATGATACCATCGGGGTCCGAAGGGAACAGCACATCGCCGGCGATTTGCTGGCGAATGAACCGGCGATACGGCATGTCATTGTTAAAGGCGCGAATGACCCAGTCGCGATACAGCCACGCCCACAGCCGACGCTTGTCCTTGTCGTACCCGTGCGTATCGGCGTAATGGACCAGATCGAGCCACAGCCGCGCCCAGCGTTCGCCATAACGCGGCGACGCCAACAATCGATCAACGAGTTTCTCCAATGCCGCTTGCGGCTTGACGCTCGCATCGTGCCACGCCTTGACAAACTCCTCCACCTCTTCCGGGGTGGGCGGCAACCCATGCAGATCGAACGTCATGCGCCGGATCAGCGTCGCGGGATCGGCCTCGGCACTGGGCCGCATCCCCTTGGCCTCGAGCGTCGCCAGAATGTAGCGGTCGATACCGTTCTTGATCCACGCGGCGTCCTTCACCTCCGGAGGCTTGGAACGCGCGATAGGCTCCAGCGACCACCACGGCCCGTCTTTCTTCTTATGCGTATTTTCACCTAGCAGCAAATCCTTCGGCCACGGCGCGCCGCCGTCGATCCATTGCAGGAACAGATCGATCTCTGCGTCGGTGAGCGGTTCGCCCTTCTGCGGCATCTTCGGCATCGGCCCGCGGATCATCTTGACGAGCAAGCTCTTCGCGGCATCGCCGACGACGAGGACCGGGCCCTTGTCGCCTCCAGTGAGCGTGGCGTCGCGCGTCGAGAGATCGAGACCGCCGCGCGCTTTGTCGGGATTATGGCAGCCGAGGCAATTCTTCTTCAAGAGCGGCGCGATCTTGCCCGCGAAGAACGCATCATCCACTTTCGGTCGAGCGGGCTGCGGCGTGCCCAGCGCGTAGATAACGCCGAAGCTCAGGACGATGCCGAGCGCGAGTTGATATGCGGGGTTCATGAGGCTATTGTGGTCGAAACGTGACGGGGCTGCAAGGGCCGAATGCGTGGTATCACTCCAGCGCTTGGGCGTACTGCATCAACACGTGGATCAGCAGCAGCCCGAGGCCGAACGATGCCAGGTTCCCGCCAAGGACCGCGGCCATGTCGCGCCAGAGATACTTGAGAGGACCGAACGCAAGCCAAAAGAGCGCGCATTCACCAAAATGGGCGACGCTCTCGGCAATCGCCAGATACACCAAGTAAGAAGGCTCGCGCGGAATCACAAGCACGACGATCGGATACGTGCATGCCGTCAGCCACAAACCCGCCAGCAGGCGACGCCGCATCGGATGCTCGCTCGACAAGAACGCGCACAGGATCGGCGTTTCGATGGAAATCGTGACGAGATAGCCGATAGGGAGGAAGAACCACGGATCATCCTGCAATCGCTCGATGAAATCCTGCATCACAGCGCTCGCAACAGGAAGGGAACCTCGGCCAGCACGTGTACCAGGGCCAGCGTGAAGTAGACATCGCGCGTGATCGGATAGTTCGCCGCGAAGCAGAGCCACAGCAGGACCACGACGGCCGCGCTCAACAGTAGAAAGACTTGTATCCCGCGCGTCCACGTAAGCGAGCGTCGGCCCAGCGGCATGTGCGGGACGTTCCACAGGTTCGACTTCTTGCCGAGCCACGGAATCGCGATCAGCCAGACGCCGTAGTGGACCACTTCGAGAAACGTGTGCGTCGCGACCAGGCAGTGCGAAGAAACGCCCGTGAGCAGTTCCGAACCTGCGTGCTGCGTGATGCGCGTCAACAGATCGTCGCCGACAAGGTTCGGCGCCCCCGCGAGCCGCCACCAGATGAGCGCGAGGCAGACGGGAATCGCCAGCAGGCATAGGTGATACAGCCTACGCACCTCCGGCCGGGTGCGGCGAATCTCGCGATCCAGGATCCACAGCGCGACCAGCGGATGCAGATAGACCAATCCCAGACCCCACAGCATCGGCCACATCCACGCCAGGGCGATGACGAAAAACGCCGCCGGCCAGATCCAGCCCCAATCGCGGCGCGGGTTTTGCGTGCTGCGCAGGTAAACGAGCGCCGCGATCCACAAGGCGAGCAGCGTATTCCACGCCGCGTAGCTGGACATCCATGCGTCCGTCTCGGCATGGAGCAACGTGAGAACTAGCGGCATGGCGGCGAAACTCGCGGTCAGAACGAGCACGCCCGCGAATCCGAGCAGGAAGAACGAACGCAGCCGACCCCAACGCGCCGGCAAACGCGAAAGGAAATAGCGGGCCTCGACCCAGTTGTGCGGACCGGCACAAAGAAAGACGGAGAGGATGGAGAATTCGATGGGGAGGAATCCCGCCATCGCCGCCGTCAGAATGACGAACGAAAGCGTGCACGTACCGAACATCAGGCCGTGGGGCCGATCGGCGCCAACGGCGAAATCGATTGCAGTCGTGGACATCGGCAGGGTATGGCCCCTCTCGGGTTAAACCTTCTTTCCAGCCACTCGAAGTGGACGATTCTTGACATCAGTATTTGCCGTTCTTCTCGTCACGAAAGCGTTGCCGCGACGGGCGCGGCGGCGGCCAATTCTCGATGGTATGGGTATCACCCCACTCACGCGAGCGCAGCGACAAGGGAATCGTGAGACTTACGGCGTTCCCGTCGTCCAACAACGTAACTTCGATCTTATCGCGTTCAACGACCAACCAACCCACCGCAAGGACCATCAAGCTCACACCCAATGCGGTCAGTGCCCAGCCCCATATGCGTCGATTGCGTCGAGCAATCCAGATTCCCGCGGCGGCCAAGGACGCGGATAGTGCGATACCGACGGCCAGATTTCGACGAGCGGCCGACGCCTGCAAGCCCGTCGCCCGCGCTTGATCGGCGAATTTTCTCGGGACTTCCAGATGTACACGTGCAACATCTCGGAACATGACTTTGACGGCAACATGCTCGCCATATCGAAGTTGCTGAACCATGCGGTCGATTTTCTTGTAGGCCGCATCCTTCGAGGCAATGAGGGGTGGGGGACCAACGTCGCTGCTGGCAGCGCCCGGAAGAAGCAGCGCAACGACAAGCGCCAACCAGGTGCAAAGACGTGGGTCGATCATGCATGGGATCCGAGCGATTCATTGGGTGCGCACGGACTAATGGTAACCTTGCGAAAGCCGTCACGCAAGCGGAATTGACTTTTGTTCAAACGATTCCCCGACAACTCGTGAATGGCGGTCGCGGTCGATCCGTCCTACTTCGTGGCCGGCGCAACGGTTTTCTTCGGCAGGATGAGCTGGATGTTCGGCGCCGATCCGTTGCGACTGATCTGTACCTTGCCGGTTTCGATGGTCGTGAGCATCTGCACCGGTGCAATCTTGATCGGCTGGAGCCACTGCGGCGTATGCCGTGGACGCGGCGGGCGCGGCTGACCGGGGATCGGGGGGATGTCCGCCGACGCCGTTTGCGCAAGGCCCAGGCTGCCGAGCATCAGTGCCAGCATGAGCATTACGAGGACTTGCTTGTTCGACGCATGGGGACGCACACACCACAACCCGCCCGCGACCAGTGCGCCGGTGAACGCCAGCCCGGCAAACGGCAATCCGCCTGTCTGCTCCGGCGCGCGCAACGCAGCCGATGGCGTGCTCGGCATGACGAGGCGTGCGCTCTTCGCCTGTGGGTCACGCGAGATGACCAGACGCTGCTTCGGCGCTGCGTCCGTGGGCGCCTTCGGTTGCCGCCCCCGAAACTCCGGCGGCGCATCGATCGGCGGCGCCGGCGGGACGTACGGCGGTCTCGGCATCACAACGTCCGCGCTGACGCCCGACGTGATGACCAAAAACGCAACAATAGCACCCATCCATCCTGAATTCATGGAACCCTCGCATTATCGGCCGACAATCTTGTCCGCGATCTCCGGCGGCACCACCAATTCAATCACGTCTCCCTCGGCGACGATCACCACGTTGACGTCCACCTCGCCGAGTTGCACAACCTGTGCCACGGGAATCAACTCGGCCGATCTGCGCGGCGGTGTTGCATCCGCGACATTGATGACCGACAATAAACCCAATGCCAGGACGCCGATGACAGTGCCTGCGAGTACCTTCTTTTTCGGGATTTCCCCGGCGCGATAGCACATGCACCACAGCCCGCCGCCTACGAACGCCATCGAGATCGCCAACCCCGCCATCGCATGGCGCGTCGAGACGGGGCGCG
This sequence comes from Planctomycetia bacterium, assembly GCA_005799265.1. Taxonomy (GTDB): domain Bacteria; phylum Planctomycetota; class Planctomycetia; order Gemmatales; family Gemmataceae; genus SIAQ01. Next base: position 49,494 of record SYHD01000262.1, read on the forward strand.
ACGCATCGGCGCTCATCATTTTCCGCGGAATCTTCAGCTCGGCGATTTTGGCTTCCGGATCGCGCACGATGACCACATCATGTTCCGCTTTCGCAGGTTCGCTGTGTTCCCATGGCCGCGGCTGACGTCGACCACCGGAAAAGAACAGACACGGCGGGGCCACGTCCGCGTGCAACTCGGTGACGACCATCAGTACCAGCAGCGGTGCGGGAAGCCAGCGAAGGGAGGAAGACATCGGGCTCTCCAGGTTGACTCAGAATCCCTGGGTTCTCCACGGTGTCAAGCAAGAGACCGGATGGTAGCCGTGGGCTTTGGAAGAATCAATATGCGTTCGTGGGACGCCGAGCCTGCCAATTGCTGTAACTCTTTAGCCGTATGAAGTACATCTTTGCTCGAACCGCCTGTTTGGGTATCCTCTGTGAGACACACGGAGGGTTTTACCATCACGGCACTGGATGTCTCTCTGGGACCGAGCCTCACAGAAGCGGAGGCTCGGGCCA
>SYHD01000263.1 GCA_005799265.1 Planctomycetia bacterium
AACATGGAGCTGCATCTGGACCGCCGCCTCGTCGACAAGCGCGTCTGGCCGGCAATCGACGTCAACGCCTCCGGCACCCGCAAAGAAGAGCTGCTAGCGACGCCAGACGAGCTGCGCATGACCTACATCCTGCGCAAAGTCTTGAGCGACATGAACCCGGTCGAGGCAATGGAGTTGCTTGTCAATCGCATGGCCCGCACCAAGAGCAACGGGGATTTCTTGAAGACGCTGAATTTGGCATGAGGAAGTACTGAGTGCTGAGTGCTGAGTACTGAGTCAATGCCTGAACTCAGCACCCAGCACTCAGCACTCAACACTTCGTACTTGGAGTGCGCATGGCATCCTACGAAGGTGGCCTAGTGCCGCCGACCGGCCGCTTCGCCATCGTGGCTTCGAAATTCAACATCGAAATCGTCGAGCGTTTGGTCGCTGGCGCAAAGGATGCGCTGCTCAAGAAGAAGGTGGCAGAAGACGCGATCGATCTCGCATGGGTCCCCGGCGCCTTCGAGTTACCGCTCGTCGCGCAAAAGCTCGCGGCATCGAAACGCTATCTCGCGGTTATCTGCCTGGGCGCCGTCATTCGCGGCGACACGGATCATTACGACTACGTCTGCAAAGCCGCGGCCGACGGCATCCTGCAAGCCGGCCTTACGACAGGCATTCCCATTCTCTTTGGAGTCCTCACCTGCGAAACCGATGAGCAAGCGAACGATCGCGCCGGCGGCAAAGCGGGCAACAAGGGTGCGGATGTCGCGTCGGCCGCCATCGAGATGGTTACGCTGCTCCAGCAATTGCCCTGACACGCCAATTCCCCTCGTCCTCGCTGGGTTTCCTCGCTAAAATGTCCATGTAGCCCATCGGGAAGGATCACGTATGACTCGTCGATCGCGAGGCCGGGAGGTCGCTCTGCAACTGCTCTATCAACGCGAGCAGAACACGAAGATCGACCGCGCCGCCCTCGAATCGTTCACCAACGAACGCCTCAAGGACGAACCCATCCGCAAATTCTGCCTGTTTCTCCTCGACGGCGTGGTCGCAAACCTGCCGGCCATCGACGTCCAGATCGCCGCTGCTGCCGAGAACTGGCGCATCGCGCGCATGCCGACTGTGGATCGCAACATTCTTCGGATCGGCGCATTTGAACTGTTGTTCATGAAGGACACGCCGGCCGCGGTCGCGTTCGATGAAGCGATCGAACTGGCGCGCCGCTATGGCACGGTGGATTCGTCGGCGTTCGTCAACGGCGTGCTCGATCGCTTGCGCCGTGAATCCGAGCCAAAGAAGGACGAAACCGCGTAACCGCACCATGCCCAACGGACAACCCTTCACTCAGCTTTGCGAACAGCTCGCTCGACCACGCCACTTCGGCCGAGTCGATCTGCATATGCACACGACGTTCAGCGACGGCGCCTACGAGCCAGCTGAACTCGTCGATCTCGCGCGGCGCAGCGGCCTATCGGCAATCGCCATCACCGATCATGACACGCTCGGCGCCATCGCGCCGGCGCGCCAGCTTGCGGGAGATTCCCTGACGATCGTCAGCGGCGTCGAGATCACGACCGAATTTTGCGGACACGAACTGCATCTGCTCGGCTATTTCTTCGATCCGGACAACTCGGCTCTTGGCGCCGCGCTCGAGCGTCTAAGCAACGAACGGCTTGGACGTTTTCACGAGATGATCGGGAGATTGGACACGCTCGGCGTCCATATCGAAGAGGAGCACGTCGCACAATTGCAGGCGACGACCACGCTCGGCCGACGCCATCTCGCTGAGTTAATCGTGAAGGCGAAGAAAGCGGCGACGGTGCGCGAGGCCTTCCAGCGCTACCTCGGCGATCGCGGCCGGGCGACCGTACCGAAGACGCGGCTGCCCGTTGCCGAAGCGATTGCGTTAGTGCGCGGCGCGGCTGGCGTTGCTTCGTGGGCGCATCCGCTTTATGATTGCACCATCGAGTCAATGCGCGAACTGAAAGACCTCGGCCTCGGTGCGGTCGAAGCCGAGTATCCGTCGTTTCGCGCGAGTAAGACGAAAGCACTGCGGCAATGGGCGACGGAGCTAGGCCTCGCGATCACTGGCGGCAGCGATTGCCATGGACCCGATCAGCCGCATCGTGCCCTCGGCGTGTGCAGTATCTCGCATGATGAACTGCAAATTTTACGTGAGATGATTTGACACCAGCAAAGGCCAACTATGGGATTCTTCGACAAGGTCAGACAGGCGCTGGCGAAAACGCGCGGCCTCTTCAGCGGCATCGCCCAGCTTTTCAGCTTCCAGGGCAAGGTCGATCAGAAATTCCTCGAAGAGCTCGAAAAGCGCCTCTATCTCGCCGACGTCGGCACCTACGCGACGCAAGAAATTGTCAGCCGCGTCCGGCAAGCGTATCAAGACAAGGAAGTCACCGGTGAAATGGTCGCGTTCGTGAAGGCCCAGCTCAAGGAGATGCTGACCGCGCCGAGTCAGGGCATCGCGTTCGCTCCATCCGGCCCGACGGTCATCATGATTGCCGGCGTCAACGGCGCAGGAAAAACCACGTCGATCGCCAAGCTCGCCAAGCATTGTCAGAATCAGAATAAGAAGGTGATGGTCGCCGCGTGCGATACGTTCCGCGCCGCCGCCGTTGAGCAACTCACGATCTGGAGTCAACGGCTCGGCTGCGAAATCGTCAAGAACGCGCAAGGCAGCGATCCGGCCGCTGTCGCACATGACGCCTGCGAAAAAGCGAAAGCCCGCGCCTTCGATGTGCTGATCGTCGATACCGCCGGCCGGCTACACACGCAAACGCACCTGATGAAGGAGCTTGACAAGATTCGCCGTATCGTCGCCAAGCAGATCGCCGGCGCCCCGCATGAGGTCTTGCTCGTCCTCGATGCGACCAGCGGCCAAAACGCGATTACGCAAGCCGAGATGTTCAAGAAAACCATCGATTGCACCGGCATCATCCTGGCCAAGCTCGACGGCACCGCGAAAGGCGGTGCCATCTTCGGCGTCAAACAAAAGCTCAGCATGCCCGTCAAGTTCGTCGGCCTGGGCGAGCAGCTCGACGATCTGGAAATCTTCGATCCCGAAGAATACGTGGAACGGCTGTTTGAGGATTGAATAAGATGAATCTACACCGCTTGCGACTTAGCGCTCGCGCGGCGCCGCGCAAGCGCTAAGTCGCAAGCGGCAATTCAGGAGCGCGTCACGATCATGCTTGCTCGCAAGTATCTCTTCCCGCACGTCATCGAAATGAACTATCAGGCCGCGCGTCGCCTCGGCGTTAACGTCTATCTCATCGACGGCGGCAGCGAATGGCTGCTCATCGACGTCGGTTATCTCGACCACACCGACGAGATGATCGATTTGATTCGCGGCATGGATTTCAACCTCTCCGCCTGCAAGATGCTGATCGCCACGCACGCCGACGCCGACCATATCCAGGGCATCGCCCACGCGCGTGACTTACTGAAGACGAAGGTCGCCGCCCATCCGCTGACAGTAGAACCACTGGAGACGGGCGATGAGATCATGACCTATGCCACGATCAAGGCTCAAGATTTCTCGATCCCGATGCCTCGCTGCAAGGTCGATATCCTGCTCAACGAAGGGGACACGATCGACGTCGGCGAGTTGCAATTGAAGGTTTGGCACACGCCGGGCCACACCGCAGGGCAGCTCGCGTTCAAACTGGGCAACCTGCTCTTTTCGGGCGACAACATCTACAAGGATAGTTGCGTCGGCGTCATCGACGCGCATCACGGCTCCAACCTGCCCGAGTTTATCAAATCGCTCAAACGCATCGTCAAGGACGACGCCGAGTTCCTGCTGCCCAGCCACGGGCCCGTGTTCCGCCGCGACAATCGCATCCTGCAAAAGGCGATCGACCGCTTGACGGAGTACCAGTACATGGCCGACTTCGGCACCTGCGCGATCGCCTGGCCGTTGCTGGACGAGTGGGAGAGGGAAGTCTCGGCGGGGAAGATGCCGGACTTTTCGAAGAAAAAAGAACGATGAAGAAACAGAAGTTTCCCAAAGGCTGGAATGAGAAGCGTGTCAAGCATTTGATCGCCCGGCTCGATGCGCGAACCGATGAAGAATGGATGACGGATGACGAATTTGCTGGTACAGAGGAACGAGTTCTTGTTATGCCTCACCATGCAATCAGTGATGCACTCCACAAGATCTTCGAGGGAATCGACGACCTCAAGGCTGCATTTGGAAAGCGCTCATTTACGATCGACGGCCGTTTGGTCGGCGATGTCGGCGAGGTCATCGCAGCGATCGAATACGATATCCAACTCCATGATTCCATTCAACCATGCCATGACGGAGCGACATCTGACGGGCGCAAAGTGCAAATCAAGGCCACCTTCAAGGATTGCTTGACGTTCCGGACTGTGCCGGAATATTATCTTGGCTTGAAGCTCCATCGCAACGGAAGCTATGAAGAGGTATTCAACGGTCCTGGCAAGGTGATCTACGACTACTACGTGAAGCGAAAGGGGATCGGAAAGAGTTTGCTGTCATTCCCAATTTCCGTCCTTCGCTGTCTATCGGACGTGATCCAAGAGAAAGAACGAATTCCAAGGCGTCAAGTATGAAGCAATTTACCGCTTGCGCATTTTCGCACGCATCGGTTTTGCCTTCTTCTTGTGCTTGGCAGCCTTGAACTTGCCGTTTGTCGGGCCCCTGCCGGATGGCTCGGGTGGGATCCCGTCGGCAGCCTCATTGCATGGAACTTGGACGTCGACGAATTCCACGAACTTGCCAGGCCTCAGCACGATAACATCGTCATGGGTGACCTTCATGATATGCCTCGTAAACTCGAATCGGTTGGCGAGCGATAACCAAATCGGAAAGCACCAACTCCACCCAGTATAATCCAGGACGTGGAAAAACGCAATTCTCGATTCGGCAGTTGAAGCCGAACGCCTCGTCGGCTTCACCGGTGAAGCGAATCGTGCGTCGTCGGCGCGAAACGGTAATGATCTCGCGCGGACGGTCCTGAACGATGCGAAAGAAAAACGTCGTCGTTCCGCGGCCTCCCATGAAGACCACAAAGATAGCCAAACCCACGTTCCTGCACGGGAAAGGTGGGGTTTGGCGAGATCTATGCGACCATTTCACACCGATCGCATCAAAGACTTGAAGGTTGTCTTCATGGGCGCGCACGCGATCGCACACGATAAGGTGCAGAACGGACGGCATGCTCTCCATGTGCGCCCCTTTATTTCCGGCGCATCTTGATTCGCACTGGCTTTGCCTTGCGAGTTGATTTCGCTGCCACCTTTGCCGTCGCTGTTTTTGGTTTGTGATTCGCTTTCGCCAGACGCTTCGGCGAACGCGCCTTGGTGCGTCGCACCGGTTTCATACGGGACGTCGTCTTTGCCTTCAGCTCTGGCGTCGGCGTCTCCACCTTTGGCTCCGGCGGGCGGCCAGCGATCAGCCCCGCGACGAAGTTGACCGCGTTGCCCTGCTCGCGTGCCACGGCGGCCAGCACGTCGAAACGCTTCGTCTTTTGCACTAGCTCGACCAAGTTTGGACATGAGAGCCGCACGTCTCCCAAGGGCGCGATGTACTTGCTCACGACATCGAGGGCCTCCGACTCGCGGCCCAGACGCATCAGCAGGTTGACGAAGATCTCGGTCGAAAACGTGCCCGCCGTCGCCGGATCGTTGGCTGTAACTTTGGCGCGGAAATGAGCGATGCCGCCTTCGACATCCTCGCCCGTAAAGATCGCGAGATACTTGTCATAGTCGGCATACTGATCCTCGAACGGCGGCTCCGACTGATAGCGAAAACGCGGCGACAGCTTCATGCCGTAGGCGCACATGTCGCGCGTCATGGCAAGTTCATCGCACTTGTCGAGCTGCGTCGCCATCTGCACGACCGAGTTGAGGTGCGACAGGTCGATGTGATAGAAGTCGTCACTGAACAGAAAATCGCGGCCTTCGATGAGTTCGCGCACCGTTGTGCCGGTCGGACGAATACCCTGCACGCGCTCGATCTCCGCGCGCAGACGTTCCATCAGCTCGCCGTGCAGGGCGCGGATCAGCTTTTTCGAGCACTCCGCGCGCACCTCGGCTGAGAACGGCAATTCGCCGCCGCCCATGACGGTGATGGCGCTGCACAGACCGAAGCGATTGATGACCCAGTCGAAGCCCTTGACGGGCAGCACCCCTTGATGGAAGGCGATGTCGATGATCGCTTGCGCGTCCATCGAGTCGTCGAGCTTGAGCATGTCGAGCGCGTCGGCGACCGGCTTGGTTTCGCCGAGCATACGAAAATAACCCCAGGCTTGCGGGATCTGCCCTTCGTCAAGGTAGAGTTGGCCGACGGCGCGCGCCGCCGCTGCGATGCCGTCCTCGAAGGCGCGCTGGACGCCTTCGGGCAGATCTTGGTTTGAACCCGTGGCGATCGGCGAGACGCCCAGCTCGTAGCGCTTCTTCATCAGCAACGTGTAAAAGAGCGGGGCGTATTCCTTGCGCGCCTTCAGCTCGGCGGCAAGCGTGTCGATGGCCGCGGCGGGGCCGGCGGCGTCCATGGTTTGTTGCAGTTGATCGAAGAGGGTCGCGTCCATCGGCGGGAATCTTTCTGAAGGTGGAACACGGCTGGGTTTTGGCAAAGGTCAGTCTATGGTGTGCGGCGATGGGTTCAATGCGGAAGGTCCAGGTTGAGCGGGTGAGGCGTGCGCTCCAGGCAACTCGTTACCCTGGCGGTAGACGGACCAAGCCTTGCAATGCCGTGTCAATCATGTCACGCTTTGCAAGATCGCTCAGCCAATCAACCGGGATTCCGGACTCGCCCCAACATGCGCCCGCGAGCTGACCGCAGACGGCGCCGGTGGTGTCGGCATCGTCGCCGAGGTTGACGGCACGCAGCACGGCTTGACGAAAATCGACCGCGTCATGAAACGCCCATAGCGCCGCCTCGAGGCTCTTGACGACATAACCGGAGCCGCGAATGCTCGCGCCGGTTGCGTCGCGAAAGCTGCCGCGCGCGACGGCGTCAATGGTCGGGTGCAGCGGATGAATGGCACGCAGGCGCTGGAGCATCGGCCATTCCGCGCCAAGCACTTCCGCACGCGGCAGACCATGCATCAGACCGCAGAGGACAAGGCCGAAGTAGGCGCACGCGGACTGGCAGACCGGGCTTCCATGCGTGGGAAGACTCGACTCGATGCAGCGTGCCGCCAGTTCGTCGAGCCGATCAGGAAAAAGACCGGCATAGCGAATCGGCACCGGCGCAAGGCGCATGATCGAACCGTTGCCCGCGGCATCCTCGGCGCGATTTCCCGACGTAAGCCCATCACCCGTTTGCTGAAATCGACTGAGCGAGCCACGGGTGGTCAGACCGATGTCGAAACATCGGCCATTGACCGAATACATGCCATTCTGCCACCACTGAACGTAGCGGCGCGCCTGATCGTTCAAGTCCCAGCCGACGCTGGCGATGCTGTCGGCAAGCGCCAGGGCCATGCTCGTGTCATCGGTCCATTCGCCGGCCTTGATGCCATGCGGTCCGCCGCCGCGATAGCCGGTGACTTCGCGAAAGCTGCCGGGCGACATGAACTCGACCGCGGCGCCGAGAGCATCGCCGATCGCCAGGCCTATGAGCGCGCCGCGCTGACGGTCGCGAAGATTCATAGGGGTTTCCTCTGACGTGGAAGTCGAATAGCCGTTTCAGCTTTCGTGATTCGCAATGTTTAGCAAACTCGTCGCGCGTGCCGTTACTCCAGCGTCGAATTGAAACGTAGCTTGCCATTTAGCGCCGAAGCATTGCCACCGGAACGCTGGACGAAATCGATGGCCAGGCGAACGATGCGATCACCGTCGAGTTCAAGTTCCCAGACGACGAACTCGCCGGCACTCATGTTACTGGCACGTCCCTTGCCCGAAAAACTGAGGCCCGGCGAGAGGCCGCTGAAACCGAAACGCTTGGCATCAACATATTCGCCGACCTGAAGGAACTGACCGGTGGGAGCGCCGATGTCGAGCCGCCAGCCGTCCACGGAAACGTGAATGCCGCGCGCCGTTTTCTTGGGATCAAACTGGGCGCCCGCGTAGTCATAGGTCTTGCCCTGGCCGATGTAGTCGCCGGGGCTGCTGACGATTTTCAGATATGCGGTGGGGTTCTGGCTCTTGGCCGGCTTGGTGAAGCCCGCCTTGCCGGGCGGGGGTGGGGGCTTGGGATCGACTTTCGTGTTATCGATCGGTTTGCCCTTGGCGGCGTCGAGTTCCTGCACGGTCAGCACGAAGGCGCCGGTGCTGTTCGCCGTCAGGGACCTGGCGATAACGCGATATTGTCCGGAGCGAGCGGCGCGATAGATGATGCGCGCGTTCAAGCCGCCGCCGCTGTCGTCGTCGGACGCGACCTGTTTGCCCGTGGGGTCTTCCAGGCGCAGGAACGTGTCGAAGGCCGTGCTATCCATGGAGATGACGTAAGAGCGTCCAATCTGCAGGGGAACGTTAAAGACTTTCATGCGCGCGGGAACACCCGCCGCAGCGGAATCGATGGGGTCGGTCAGGGCCAGCGCGGAATTTTCCTGAAGTACGAATTTGCCTTGGGCGGGGCTGGGGACCGGCTGGGTGGGGCCAGGGCCAGGAACAGGGCCAGGACCGGGGACGATTGGTTTGGCGAACGCGACATTGCGCGGATTGCCGGGCACGCGATCCAGATCGATCTCCTGGGAGACACTATCGCGGAACGTACCAAGGCCTGGCACGGTCTCCTCCGATTCGGCGAAGATCTTGATCTTGGCCGATGAGACGAAACCGCCCTCGACGTCGAAGCCGATCTTGCCGGTGACGTCGCCGAGCGTCCTGTTCGCGACTTTCTTGCGTGTCTGGAACGTGCCGACGACGGTGAGGACGGCTTCTTCGCGGCCATTGCGGACGCGGACGCCTTCGTAGGTGCAATTCATCTTCAAGTCGTAGATGGTGGCGATGGGGGGCATCACCTTCGGCTGCGGCGGCAGCACCGGCAGCGGCGGCCCCTTTGTCTTCCCCTTGACGGGCGGGAGCTGGATCGGGGGCGGGCTAGCGTTGCCGATCCGCATCATCATCGTGGACTGCGATGGAAATTCTTCCTTCGGCTGGACGTTGCGGTTGGGCATCTTGAACTGAGTCGCCTCGAACGGATTATTGATCATGCCGTTGAACACTTCGACGATGGGCTTCAGGAAGATTTTCGAATGATTGGGATTCATGCTGACCTTGCGGTAGCCGGCGGTCGTGTTGCTGTCGTCGATGACGAAGGTCGGCGGCATCCCGCGGGAGATGGCGAGAGCGTCCAGCTCATCGCGGTCGAACTTGATGTTCTTGCCGTTGACATCGACGCGCACATTCACCGCGCCGATCGCGGTCTTGATGACGGCGCTTTTCTTGCCGTCTTTCGCCTCGGGTTCCACCACCTCAAGCAATTCCACGGTCGTATGTTCGACGGTCCTGCGTTCCTTCTTGCCGAGAGTTTCGGTAATGGTAAAGCGACTGTCAATTTTGGCGGTGCGTTCCTTGTGCTTGTCGAGGTTCACGGTAAGATCGGCGGGCTTGCGTTCCAGGACAGCAAAGTCGGCGGCCGCCGGATATGCGGATCCCCAATGGGTGCCGTTGGCAGACGTGAGGACGGGCTGCACCCAGTATACATGTCCGCCCGGCAGTTTCGGCAGCGGCACGTCGAGCACGCCCACGCCGTTGGCGTACTTCACCACGTGATCTTGCCGTGGCCCCTCGCCCGGCAACGCCGACGGTTTCTGCTCCGTCGTCGGCCGCGGCTCGCCGGCAGGAGCGGTCCATACTTCCACGCGCATGGCGCGGATCTTGTTGAGCGGATCCAAACAGGTCAGCCGAACGGGCATGTGCGTCTGACCCTGCTGCAGGTAAGCCTCGCCATATTGCTGATCGGCGACGCGGCCGTCCATCACCCGGCGGACTTTTTCCGCTGGGACGGCAAAGCTGATCTGTGCGCCTGTGATGATCGAAACCGACACGCCTACCAATTGGCCGCGCGTGTTGACCACCGGCCCGCCAGAATTCCCCGGATTCATGCCGCCGTTAACCTGAATCTTTTCGAGCCCGCCCGTCTTGTCGGGCCGCAGGCTGGCGATGGCCTGCTCGCTAATGGTAATGTTCTTGCCGAGTTGCTCGCCGAAAGGGAAACCGAAGATGTAGACCTTCTGCAACTCCGTCGGCGCAGCGCGTGAAAAGGCGAGCGGCGTTGGTAGTTTGCCGTTATCGGGGACGCGCACGACGGCCAGATCGCTGACACGATCAACGCCCAGAACCTCACCGACCATTTTGGTCTCCGTGGGCAGGCCGCTATCCTGGACGACATCGACTTGCTTGGGAGCCTTGCTGGTCGCGAGCATCATGCCGAGCACGTGGGCGTTGGTGACGATGATGCCGGGCTCCACTGCGAAGAAACCGCTCCCCTCGGCCTGAGTCCCGCCTGGCATGGTCACGTGCAGATAGACCGTGGCCTGTTTCACTTTGGTCACCAGCTCCGGCGCCAACTGCGCCGGCAGCGCCTTGCCGGCGTCCGGGTCGGGCTGCTCCTTGGGGGCGTCGTCTTTTTTGGTGTTGTCGTCGCCTTTCTTGGCGTTATCGTCGTTGGTTTTTTTGTCGGCGTCCTTCCTCACCTCCGCCTGGACCACGTCCTGCGCTTTCGTGGGCCTGGAGCGCAACATGAAATAGCCGCCCACACCGCCGACGCCGACGAGGCAGAACAGCAGCACGATCGCGATACCGCCAACCAGCAACACCATCGACGCCCCACCCTTCGCGGGTTGGGCCTTCTTCTTGGGAACCGGGCGATCATCCTCGTCGTCGTCGTCATCACGCTGATTGCGCGAACGGCTCGCTTTCACCTTGAGCTTCGGCTGTGCCTGGACGGCGTTTTCCGCCGCAAGCTTCGTCTTCTTCTTGGGCTTTTCCTCATCTGCGTTGCCCGGGGCAAGCGTAGTCTTCTTGGCGCGGGGTGCGGCCGGCACGGCAATCGGCTTTTTGCACTTGCGGCAACGCACCCTCTGGCCCCTTAGGTCGTCCCCAACGGTGTAGGCGGCGTCACAGGAGGGGCAAATGATGTGCATGGCCATGCGAAACCCTCGACAACGCGAATCGAAAGACGGGCCGAAATCCTCCTTGACACGAAGGATGCGGCCTCTGGAATGTCTGGCATGATAAAGATGGTAAACATCTCAATGGCGAGTTGCAAGCGAAAACTGGGAACTCATCATGTTATGTTGATGCGATTTAGGGCGCCGTCCTCTCCAGCAGCCAATCTTCCAGGATGATGTGGTCGATGAACGGCGCCCGGAACAGCACCGCCGATGAAGGCAACAACCGCGTCAGCCATGGGCGACGCACCAACCGCGCAATCGTGCGTCGACCGAGGCTGCCGAGACCGCGGCCATTCGCCTGCGAGAGAATGTTGTTGCTCAATCGCCGGAAGATCGCCGGCAGCAGGTTCGGGTTCGGCCCCACGTGTACCACCGTCTCGATGCTTTCCGCCAGCACACGGTATACCACGTCCCACAGGCGCTGCGGATGATCGACCCAGCGATGAATCAATTCGCGGCTATTAAATTCCTGATAGCTGAGGTCGCCGGTGACCATCGACAGAATCGGCGGCGACGGCGCCCGGAACCCGCCGGGCGTCGTTTGCAGCGCCAGGGCCGTGCGATTGGGGATGTTGCGTTGCCACATGATCGGCGTGTGCAGCGGCGGAAAACGATGCTTGTGCGGGCGGACGCCGACCGCGCCGTGAAATACATCGTGAACACGAGCCGTGAGACCATGCAGCACGCCGTTCTGGCCCATCAAGAGCAAGCTATTGGGAGCGAGGTAGCTGGAAATCGCGACGACGCCATGTCCTTCCTGGCTGACTTCCAGACAGAGCCGGCACACGACATCAAAATCCAGTACCGGGCCGCGCGAAATCAGCACGGCCAGCGTGACTTCATTGGCCAGCGCAGCGCAATCGTCGGCCATCGCCAGCGGCACACGCAACAGGTCGTGCATCGTGTACACGCCGGCGGCCATCAGGGCCGTGCATTCGCCCAGGCTGTAGCCAAACGCGAACTGTGCCTGCGGCAACGTGATGCCGAAGAATTCTTGCAAGATTCGGACCTGGGCCATTTCGACGGCAACGATCAGCGCCACGTCTTCCGCATATTCGCGTAGGCCCGTGGTCTCTCGTCCCGCGCGGACGCGTGCCACGAGGTCCACCGACCGCTTGACGACGTCGGCGCACAATTGCCCTGCCTCGCGCAGACGCGCTTCAACGACTGGGCCGTAGACCGGATGGGCGAGCAATTCAGGCGTTCGACCCAGGTTGGTCACGTTGTAGCCACGAAAGGCGAACGCCGTCCGCGGCAAGCGAGGATGGAGATCGTTCTTGAGGCCAGCCATCTTTTCCGTTTCCGTGTAAGCGCCGAACGAGCGGCGTACCGGGGCACCGGGTGTGCCTATACCATCATACCGCACAATGGCGGGCACACGGCTGCCTTTTCAGATGGCCGCGCCGAAAACTCCCAGCGTTTAGGCGTGCCGCGATACCGGCACAGTGCTCTTCCAGGAAACACTTCGTAAGATTGGCTCCGCACAAGATCAATCACCGGGCATGGGCCGAAGATATGGATACCGAGTGTTTGCAGTTTTGCTTGACCGAGAACGAACGCCGGCAAGTTCAAAAGGACGGCTATCTCGTGGTTCCGGACGCGCTCGACCGGGCCATGCTTGACCGCCTCAGCGCGGCAGTGGATTGCGTCAATGCCCGTGAACGCACGGCAAGCTTTGGGCGCGATCGGCTGCTTTCCTTTGCCAACATCCTTCCCGAGAACGGGGCGTTTCTGGAGTTGATCGATTGGCCGCGGGTTTTCCCCAAGGTCTGGGGCATCCTGGGCTGGAATATTTACGTCTACCACACCCACCTCGACGTGTCGCCGCAGTTGGAGAAGGCGCCAACCAATCCGGTCGCATGGCATCAGGACAGCATGCGCGTCAACGAAGAGATCGAAGTGCATCCTCGGCCGCGGTTGTCGCTCAAGATCGGCTATTACTTGACGGATGTCAGCGGCGCGGATTGGGGCAATACGTTGCTGCTTCCTGGATCACATGAGCGCGACGAACTGGATTGCCCCAACGACGGCGTGACAAACCCGGCCGGCGCCGTGCCTCTACGGGTGCCGGCCGGCGCCGCGCTTATCTTGGATCGGCGTTTGTGGCATTCGCGCAGCCCGAATTTTGGGCCGCACACGCGCAAAGTGATCTGGATCGGTTACGCCTATCGCTGGCTTCGCCCCAAGGATGAGATGACCGTGGGCGATCTCAGCGTAGGCGCCGACGCGATTCGCCGGCAATTGCTCGGCCACGCCTCGAGTGCCAACAGCGCTTATGATCCTGAAGTGGGGGACGTGCCGCTGCGCAGCTGGCTGCAAGAACATTTCCCGACCGACGCCCGTGGGTCGCCGCACCATCAGAACGCCCAGGCTCGTCCCCCGCTCTATGGCATCCGCGGCAAGAACACGGGCCGACGCTGATCGTGGTTCGCTTCAGCTCTGAAAGCTTGGAATCGCCACGTAACGGATAGAGCGCGGCACGCTGCGCAAAACAAAGCCGCGCCAAATTGCTTCGGCGCGGCCTGTTCACTCACGCGGGGCAAGCCCCGCGGCTAAACGGTCACTTCTTCTCCGTCTTTGCCGGCGCCGTGAACAGCCGATCGATGTCGGCGTCGCTCATGGTTTCCAGGCCGGCGCCGCGGTCGATGATGAGGGCCTTACCGCTCGGCGTGACCCAGACGACGTAGTTGCCGAGCTGGAAGACGTCCTTCATTTCCGGCCGGCGTTCGAGCATGCGGAAGTAGGCCTTGGACTGCGACTTGATGATGACGGTCTCCATCTTGGATGTGAACGCGTCGTCTATCCAGATGCCGCCGACGTCGACGACGTTGCGGTTCTGCACGAAGCGGTTGGCGGTTTTCGCCTGCTGGTTCGTGAAGCGCAGTTCGTTGTTTTGCACGGCCCAATCGACGCCGAGCTTGCCTTGCTGCACTTCGATAAGTGCCTTGCGATTGATGGCGTCAAAGCTCTGCAGGAGCGCCTTCCTCTGATCGAGAGCGTCCTGTGCCTTGGCCGCGTTGTCCTTGGTAGCTTTTTCCACGTCTTTGTCTTTGCCGTCTCCTGTGTACTTGTACTTCGATTCTTCCTTGAGCTTGTCGTCTACTTGTTTGGTGCGTCCCTCGACGACAATGCTGACGTCGGGGTCGGAGCCGGCCGTCGTGCCGCCCGAGGTGTTGCCCACTTTGCTCTTGTTCAGGTCCTTCAAGAAGCCTTCGACCGTCGCGGGCGGCGCGATTGGCGCGGGGTTGACGCTCGTTGTCCCCGTCGGATCCTTCGGATCCGCCTTGTCATTCTTCTTGCCCTTGTCTCCGCCGCCGAGGGGCAGCAGCGCCTGCGGGACCGGGGCGTCCTGTTTCGGATCGGGACCAAAGCTCACATCGGGTTTGTTCGGAGTCACCGGCGCCTTGGCAACCGGCGTGACCGGGGCGTCCGGCACCAGCAGGTAGCTCGTGTACGGCGTCGTGATGCCGTAGCGCTTCGCCAGGGCGATGACCTCTTCCTTGACTTCCTTCGTTTCGCCCTGGACGCGAATCTGGTCGAGTAAGTAGCCGACCTTGCGGCGCGCCCACAGGTCCTCGACGAAGCTCTTGTCAGCGCCGGACTTCTCGGCAAACTTGAGTTCGTAAACGAACTCCTTCGTCACCTTGCCGACCTGGCCGGTTAGCTTGACGATCTCGGTTCCCTTGCCGGTGTAACGGCCCATGACGACGAGCTGCGTGCCATGGAATAGGTCGGGCAGTTGCGGCGGGTAAACCTCGCTGATCTGGACGTTGTCGCCGACGCTCAGCTTGAGATTCGTCAGGACCGGGTTGGAAATTTTCGCATAGAGGCTGGAGACTTTCGCCTCGATGTCTTCCGATTCGCGGACGTAGGTGCTGATCGCCTTGGTGTTGTCGGCCAGAGCGTCGAGCAGCACGGTATTGACGTCGTCGCCGACGCCGAACGAGAAGATGCGCGTGTTGCCGGTGTTGAGCTTCTTGACGTTGGCGAGAATCTTGATGGGATCCCGCTCGCCCCAGGTTGGCTGCCCGTCGGTGAAGAAGACCATCGTGTAAGTTCGGCCTTCGTCGTTGGGCCGCATCAGGAGTGCTTCGCGCAGGGAGTCGTCGATGGCGGTCCCGCCGGTCGCTTCGAGATCATCGACCCAGCGGCGTGCGGCTTCGAGGTTCGGCGCCGTCGCGAGCTGCATATTGTTGGTGTACTTGTTGACCGTCGAGGCGAAGTTGATCAGCGTGAATCGGTCGTTGGCGTCGAGGTTCTTGAGGCAATATTTGAGGGCGTTCTTCGCCTGGATGAGTCGTTTGCCGCGCATGCTGCCGGAGGTGTCGATGACGTAGACGAAATCGCGCGGCACCTGCTGCGACTTGGACAACTCGGCACGCGGCGACAGGAGCATCATGAAATAGCCAGGGCGATCCGCGACTGGACGATGGACGACCGCGGTGAGGCCGATGTCCTTCGAGCCGGCTTGATAGTAGAGCTGGAAGTCGCGATCGAGCGTCGCCTGGTTCTTCTCGAAGCCGATGACTGCTTCGTTGTCGTTGGGCCGGGCGATGGTGATCGCATGGCTCGGCGAATAAACGTTGGTCAACGCGTGCTGCGATTTCACGGTAACCGACAGCGAAAACTTGTCGAGCAGCTTGGCGGCTCGGCCGTCGGCCTTCATCGGGTAGACGTATTCGGTCAGCCCATTGTCCGCGAGGGCGACGCTGGTGTAAGTGACGCTGATGCGCTGATCGCCGTTGGCGGGGACCGGAAAAACGCGGACCTTGATCAGTGCCTGATTGATGTATTCAAGCAGGCCGGGATCCTGGGTGCGGGCGACGATCTCGGTGTAGATCTTGCGGGCCATTTCGGCTTCGACGACTTCGCCTGGTTCTTCCTTGCCGTTGACCCACATGCTGAACTTGCGAACGCTGGCGCCTTTGGGGACGGGGAAAAGATAGGTCGCTTCGAGCTGCCGGGCCGTGTGATTGCGGAACGTTTGTTCAATCCGCGTGACGGCCGCCTGATCGTCGATCGTGACAGTGACCTTGTGATCGAGCAGAGCCAAAGGCGGCAGGGCCTTCTCGGTCGGAATCAGCATGCCCGTGGCCTTCGCCGAACCGCCCACCACGAGCACCACGGCAAGCGCAACCAGAATTCGACGCATGACAGTCCCCTTTTCATTTGTGAAATGAATGATGGTTCAACCATAAGACGATTCAACCGGCCCGATGGTTGGAATCATTTTCCATGGTTGTTCCGCTTTCGCCCCGTGGCGATCTCCTACCCGGCGTGGTGTGGTTTCGAGCTTAGTTGAGCGGCTGTATGAAATGTACCAGTTCACGACGCGGAGCGTCGTGCCACAATATGGTGAGACGCTCCGCGTCGCATCGGCTACGGGTATCTTTCCAACCTCTCGCCGCCGCAACACGGCGATCACTCGGACAAGATTTTTTTGGCGGGTCCGGTCATCCGGTCACGCTTGTATGGGTAGAAGGCCAAAACTCCCAGACTACGAGGTGTCCATGTGGCGAAGTCTGCTCACTCTGGCTCTGCTGGCGGCCGCTGCGACCTTCGTGATGAACCCGATCCGGTCGGAGGAGACGACGCTTATCGGCAAGCCGGCGCACGACTTCCGCCTGCTTGACGTCGTCACCGGCAAGGACGTTGGCCTCTCCGGCCTCAAGGACAAGGTCGTGGTCGTCATCTTCTACAGCCACACCTGCACCTTCTGCCGTAACTACGAAGCGCGGTTCCGTCAGCTCGCGGCCGACTACGCCGGTAAGAACGTGCAAGTACTTGCTATCGATAGCACTGGGCGCACCGCCGAGGAAGCGGCTGCGGCATGGAAGGCGAAGAACATGGGCTTCCCGCTGCTACGAGACGACCGCGCCCGCACGGCGGCGGCGCTGGGAGCAACCGCCATGACCACGGTGTGCATCGTCGATGTCCGCGGCAACCTGCGCTACCTCGGCGCCTTCGACGACAGCGAGTCCGGCACGGAGATCCGCAGCCGGTTCGTCGCCGACGCCTTGGCGGCACTGCTGACGGGGAAGGCCGTCCGGCATGAGCAAACCGATGTGTACGGCTGCATGATCCCGCTGCCGCAATGACAACAGATCATAGACCTCGCGCTCTTTGTTAGGCATCCATCTCGTGGTGCGTGATGCCTACGGTTGCGAACTCTTTACTCGAAACCCGGCCGCGTAGCCGCGACAAGGACGGCACGCGGTGGTGACCAAGGAGTTGACATGAACACGAAAACGCGAAATCTCTGGATTGTGGCCCTCGTCTTTCTCGTCGGCGCGAATGGAATTGCGAACGCGGCCCATGCCGTCCGCCCTGATTCCGTTCCGCTGACGGACGTGACCGCGCCGTGGCTGGACATGCTCAAGTCGAAGGACGCGGCCATGCGGAACGCGGCGGGGACGATCCTGGTGGACATCGTCCGCAAGCACCCGGCCGCCGCCGGCGATCTGGTCAAGTGCATGGCAGCGGAAGAAAACGGCGACGTGTTGGCGGAGCATGAGCGGCGACTGGTGGCGCTGGCCAAGGAATCGCCGGCCACCGTGTCGGCCTTCATTCGGCTAATCAAGGACAAGGGTACGAACTACCGGGCGCGCAACTTCGGCGTGAAGGTGCTGTCGCAGGTCGGTCCTGTTGTCGGGACTTCGGAATTCGTTGACGCGATGGCCGAGACCTACTGCCCCGTCCCTGGTGCGTTCCTGCGGATCATGCGCGCACTGGGCAAAGACGCAGCTCCCATCCTGACGACAGGCTTCCGCCACCCGAACGCAAACGTTCGCAAATGGTCAACCATCGGTCTGCGCACGATTGGCCGCACCGAGCCGACTATCCAGAAGCTCTTCGAGGGATTGCAGGCCGAGCCCCCGACCATTATTGGCCGGTCCCAGGAATAATACGACGAATCCTACTAGCGGCCGAATCCGACGCCCTACCGGTACTCGGCTTGATGTGCGTGTGAGACTGCGCAAAGCGAAACGGCAGGGGCGCAGGCGCATCAGTTCTTCTGCTGTAGCCAGGTGCGTTCGATGAACGTGGTATCGACGCGGCCTTCGATGAAAGCGGAGTTCTGCATGATTTCGCGGTGAATCGGGATGGTCGTTTTGATGCCTTCGACGATGAATTCGTTCAAGGCTCGCCGCATGCAGGCGATCGCTTGCAGGCGCGTCGGTTGATGGACGAGCAGCTTGGCGACCATCGAATCGTAGTTGTGCGGCACGCGGTAGCCCTGGCAAGCGTGCGTGTCGAGGCGAACGCCGGGGCCGCCCGGAGGCTGCCAGCGCGTGATCGTGCCGGCGGTGGCGCGGAAGTTGTTCGCGGGATCCTCGGCGTTGATGCGGCATTCGAGCGCATGGCCGTGATGCTTGATGTCCTTCTGCTTGAACGGCAGCTTCTCGCCGGCCGCGATGCGAATTTGCTGCTGGACGAGATCGATGCCA
>SYHD01000264.1 GCA_005799265.1 Planctomycetia bacterium
GCATCCTCCTGTGGATGGACGGTGGGCCCAGCCAGCAACATACCTTCGATCCCAAGCCCGGCGGCGAGTTCCGCTCCGCTTCGACCTCCGTGCCTGGCATCCATATCGTCGAGCAACTGCCGCAACTCGCGCAGTGCATGAACGACATGGCGATCCTCCGCTCAATGCAAACGCAGATCAACGATCACTACGACGCGAAGTATTACCTGCACACGGGCTTCCGGCGCGTCACTGGCTTCGAGCATCCCGCCATTGGCTGTATCGCGTCGCACCAGCTTGGCACGCCGAACGACGACATGCCGGCATTCGTGACCATTGACGCCGGCTATGACATTCGCAACGACGGCGGCCGACTCTATCGCTCGGTGCCCGCCTATCTCGGACCGCAGCACTCGCCCCTGGCGGTCAACGAGCCGAGCCGAGGCCTGGAGAATCTGCGCCAGGCCAACAGTGATCTTGACGCACGCCTCGAAATGCTGGCGGGCAGCGAACAGCGTTTCGCACGGGAGTATCCGTTGCCCGCGGTCAGCGCCCAGCAGTCGGCATTCAACCGGGCTGTGCGCTTGATGCAGTCGCGGCGCTCCAGGGCGTTCAATCTCGACGCCGAGCCGGCCAGCATGCGCGAGGCGTACGGCTCGCATCGTTTCGGGCAATCTTGTTTGCTGGCGAGGCGTTTGATCGAGGCGGGCGTTAACTTTGTCGAAGTCTTCCATCGCGGCTGGGACGATCACAACGGGGCCGCCAGAAACATGGTCTTGCGCGCTCCGTGGTTGGATCGCGCCATGGCGATGCTCATCCGCGACCTCAAGCAGCGCGGCATGCTTGACGACACCCTCATCGTCTGGATGGGCGAGTTCGGCCGCACGCCAGGCGATGGCAATGGGCACTTCTCGAACGCCTGGTCCACGATGTGGGCGGGGGGCGGCATCAACACCGGGCTCGTCGTCGGCAGAACCAGCGAAGGCGGCAGAAATGCCGGCGGCACCGTAACCGAACGCCCCATCTCACCACCCGACTATATCGCCACGCTTTGCCTCGCGCTCGGCATTGACATCCGCCAGGAATTTCACGCTGCCGGCAATCGCCCGATGCCCTTGGCGGACCACGCCGCTCAGCCCATCCGGGAGTTGTTGCGATGAGCATGCGGAGATTTCTGCTCGGTTTAGTCTCCCTGCTGGCGGCGCTTGCCGGTCCGAACCTGCATGCGCAGACCAAGGACGCACCGCCGTATCAACCTGCAGCTACTGCTGACGAGGCGGTAAAGCGCATCGAAGAACTCGGCGCCATCGTTCGCCGTGTTGTCCCTAAGGACGACGCCTTGGAGGTCGATTTCCGCAACAGCACTGTCACCGACGCCCACTTGCAATACCTTCAGTCTCTCAAGATGGTGACAGTGGTCCGCCTGCGGGAAACGCGCATCACCGACGCGGGCCTGGTTCATCTCGGCAAAATCACGACGCTCAAACGACTCCATCTCGAAAAGACAGCGGTCACAGATGCCGGCATGCAGCACTTGACCGGGCTGAAGGAGTTGGATCTCCTCAATCTCTTCGGCACAGCCGTCGCCGACGCGGGGCTGGACCATCTGAAAGCATTGCCAAAGCTCAAATCGTTATTCGTCTTCGAAACAAAGGTGTCCGCCTCGGGTATTGCCAAGCTGAAAGAGTCGATCCCGGGCCTTCAAGTCGTCCCCGATCCGGTGCAGGACCGTCAGCGTGCCGAGGCCGCGTGGAAGATCGCCAAGTCGGCCCTCGACGATGCCGAGAAGAAACTCGTCGCCGCCAAGAAAGACGCGGAAGATCTGGCCCCCAAGGCCGCTCAGTTGAAAAAGGAACTTGACGAGGCCACCAAGAAATCCGCCGAAGCGAAGAAAAAGGCCGACGACGCCAAAAAGAAATCGGACGACGCCAGCAAGCGAGCGAACGAATTGAAGTCCCCGGAGGCCAAGCAACTCGCCGCCGATGTCAAGAAGACTTTCGATGAGGCTCAAATGGCATTCAAGTCGGCTCAGTCCGCAAGCCAAACAACACAGCAGCAATTCCAGAAAGCGTCCAACGCGAAAAAGCTCGCCGAGGAAGCTCAGAAGCATCTGGAGAGCTACCGCATGCTGGAAGAGGACGCCCGCAAGCGGCTCGCATCGTTTACTCGCGGAGATTGAACCATGACCAAGCGATTTGTCCCGACTTGCGGCTCTCCGGAGCACTTGCTCAATCGACGTGCGTTTCTCGGCGGCATTGGTGGTGCCTTGGCCGGGACGGTTGGCCTCGATATTCTCGGCAATCCTCTGCTCGCCAACCAGATGCAGCGGCATCAGAAACGCGTGATCATGCTGTTTCTTTCGGGTGGGGCGAGCCAGTTCGAAACCTGGGATCCGAAACCGGGGCGTCCGACTGGTGGTCCCTTCCAGGCGATTCAAACGTCGATTCCTGGTTATCGGATGTGCGAGTTGATGCCGCGAATGGCGTCGCGAATGCACAAGACCGCAGTCATCCGTTCGTTCAGCAGTCCAAACGCCGAGCATGCCGGACGTGGCGTCACGGCAATTTTGAGCGGCGAGCGGAATGATGTCGGCACGCTCCGCACGCCGTCGATCGGCTGTCTGCTCGCCCGCGAACTCGCGCAGCCGGGCAGCCTGGTGCCCGATCACGTGGGGATGTACACGACCTACGTCGGATTCAACAACAACGTTCAAGTCGATTTCGCCGCGTTCCTGGGAGCACGGCACGAGCCCATCCACATCCTCAACCGATTGGCCCCCGAAGGCGATCAACTCCCCGCGTTCCTGACGGACAGCGACCACCGCGAACGAGAGGCGCTCCGCGACCACCTGGCACGAGGCTTCCAGGTTAACCGTGAGCGCGATGCCACCGTCGCCAGCCATCGCATGGCCTACCAGCGTGTCCGTGGCATGATGGACAATCACCGCCTCTTCGACATCTCGCAGGAACCACGGAGCATTCGCGACCGTTACGGGCACTCGCTGTTCGGACAACAGGCGCTCGTTGCCCGTCGCCTCGTCGAAGCGGGTGTGCCGTTTGTTCGCCTGAATCGCGGTTGGTGGGATTCGCACGGCGAGAACTTTGAAATCCACGCGTCGCTGGTGCCCGACCTCGACAAGGTCATGTCGGCGCTTCTTGACGATCTGGAGCAACGTGGTCTCATCGAGAATACGCTTGTCGTCACGTTTGCGGAAATGGGGCGAACTCCACAGATCAACGCCATGCGCGGGCGCGATCACTGGGGACGATGCTGGAGCGTGACCCTGTCTGGTTGCGGCGTTCGGGGCGGCGTCGTTCACGGCAGCACCAATGCCGATGGCACCGATGTCGCCCAGGATCGTGTTTCCGCCGCCCAATTTTTCGCCACGATTTTCCGAGCGGTTGGCATCGATCATCAAAAGGAATATGCCGCCCCCGACGGTCGGCCGATCATGTTGACTCCTTACCACACCGAACCCGTTAACGCTGTCTTGGCCTGATCCGTCCGCTCCATGGGATTTTTGCCGGAGAAGTGACATGCCTGCTCCTAACCTTGATCGAGTCCGCATCAGCAAGACCGTTACGCACCCGGGCGACTTTCTGTCGGTCGCCCGCGAACCGAGCAGCGAACGCTTGTGGGTCGGACACACGGATTTCAAGATTTACACGATCGACTTCGCCGCCGCGCGGCCGACCGCAAACGCGGTTTTCGAGGGGCACAACAGCTACGTCAGCGCGCTCTGCGTGCTCGGCCGCACTCTCATTTCCGCGAGTTGGGATCGTAAGCTGATGTGGTGGGACATTCAAAACCGGCGCTTGGTGCGAACAGTTGACGCTCACGAACTTTGGATTCGCCAGCTTGCCACCAACACTCGCCAGAATCTGCTGGTGACGGCTTCCGATGACATGACGTGCAAAGTGTGGGACGCGCAGACGGGCCGGCTGGTGCGGCAACTGGCGGGCTTCGAGGAGCGATTGCCTCGCTACGATTATCCCAACAAGCTATTCGCGTGCGCGTTCTCGCCCGATGGACGTCATATTGCCGCCGCGGACGAGGCGTGTCGAGTGATCGTCTGGGAAACAGCAAACGGCCGAGAGGCGGCACGCTTCGACGCCATGGGTTTCTTCAAGGCGGACTGGGACCGCAACAACCATCCCTACGGCGGCATTCGCTGCCTGGCGTTCGCGCCCGATGGCCGATCGCTGGCCCTGGCGGGCATGGAAAACACCGATGTCGCCATCATCAACGGCAAGGCATTGTTGCAAAACTTTGACTGGCAAACGGGACGGAAGAACCATGAGCTGAAACTCGGCAGCAATATTCAGTTTGAGTGCCTCGCTTATCACCCGCAGTCGGAATGGTTATTGGTCGCTCCTGGCGCCGGAGGGGCAGGCGCATTGTATTTCTTGAACTCGGCCCAGCCTCGGGTTCTCAAAGAGACTCCAGCCACCATGCAGACTTTTGCCGTGACGGTCAACGAAGCGGCCGACGCATTCTATACGGTCGGCCGCGGCAAAGCGCTGAAATGGGAAATCCCCGCCTGACAGGCGTGTTCTCTCGCCCTCAATCTATGCGTACGATCCGCAGTAAGCGCTCGACCGGCAGAGCCGTTTTCACCCGCGGTTCGAGTCCGCGGCCAAACTGGTACGCAACCACCTTGACTTCGATCGGGAATGTCGCGCGAGCAGGGACCTGCACGATGCGGAGCTTTCCGTTTTCGATAATCGCGGGACCGTGGGCGACGTAGTATTCGACGGGCAAACCGGAGTCGCTGGTCGCCTTGAGAAGGACGGGGCCCGCGTTCGCTTTCAGGTCGCCGATGGGCGCGAAGGTGATTGTCTGCTCCTTGCCAGTGTTCAGGCCCGCAAAGCTTTTGGGCATCATACCCACCTGTTCGGTATAGCGGTATTCCGCATCGCCTTCGCTGTAGGCGAGGAATGTGCTACGCCCCGCTCCGGTGGCTGACGCCAGGGCATCGAACCGCATGCGGAACCGGTTCGCGCCGACGGCGACGATTGGGCCGCCAACCATGCGAATCTTGATCGGGGCTTCCGAGCGCCCGACCGGCTTGCTCGCCAGCGACCAGCGCGGACCTTTTCCGTCCTTCTGCGTTTTCGGATAGGTGGCTGCATAGGTGGGATGCACCTCGAAGGTTTGGCCATCATCCACCCAAGTCACTTCGTTGAAAAAGAAACGGGCGCCGGCTTCGACGCTGTGGGAGTCGGTCCAGCGGATAAACTGGTCCTTCTTGCCAAGACCGTTGTGATACGCCAAGGTCGCCTCGGCCAATTCTCGATCCATATGCCAGGCAGCCCGCGCTTTGTCGCCCTGGTAGTCGCCGAATCGAGCGGGCGGATGCCCGGGTGCGTTGATCGTCAGGTCGGTCAGCCAACCGCTCGCCAGGTCGATCCGCTTGCAAGGCACGGGCGTCTTGGCATCAATGGACCATTCTGGAATGAGAGCCTGGGCGGCCTTGCGAAGGAACAGCGCGAGGTACACGGCGCTGCGGTCGGACCACGCGAAGTGCCCGGCGCCGGGCTCGATCACGATGCTGCCCAGGTTGCCGGGATCTTTGGCGCGAAAGGCGGCCAGCTCATCGCGGCCATTCTCCCAGTTCTCGCGTCCCTTGTCGTCACGCATCATCGCCTTGCCGAACTCGTCGAACTGCCCGAGCATCATGAGCGCGGGAATACCGGGCGGAACGGGCGGATCCCAACTTGGCGCCCCGCCGCGGTATTGCATCACCCCGAAACAGCGATCCGCCATCTTGAGCGCAGCCGTCTTTGCTTGGGGCCCGCCGGCAGAATGTCCGACAATGAAAAGAGGAGCGACGGCCAGTTCGCGGTAACCGGAGACTTTCGCGAGGTCGTCGAGCGTCTTCTGGATGTCCACGGATCCCAGGCCAGTGGTCAGGAACACGATCGCCAGTCGCTCGTCGGCGCAGGCTTTGCGGATGCGTTCATCCTTGACCAACTCCCGCTCCGCAAGGGTCATACCAGCCATGATGACGCCGCGGATTTGTTTCGCTTCGGGCGGAATCCACAGAAACGCAGTGCTTTTCGCCTTGGGAGTTGTCACGGGGATTGCGTACTGGAACACGGCGTCCGCGGCAAAAGCACGGCCGCTTTGAATCAGCAGGAGGACCGCAATCACATGGGCGAGATATCGGAACATGCGTTTCTCCGTCACATGGTTGAAGCTTCTTCAATTCGACATTGGCAAGGCGCATCAATCCACAACCAAAAATGCCGCTCGGCTCGCTTTGCGTTCGCCGGCCGGGGTCACGCCAACTGCGAAGAGGGCGTGTAGACCGCGCTCCAGGCGAATACCGTTGATTCGGAACGGCGCTTTCTCGGATGTGCCGAGTACCTTGTCTCCGGACCGGAATTCCATCTTGGCGTAGGCGCCGGTGGTTTCGGCCGCAAAGGTGAGCGGCGTACCCGGCTTCACGACGTTGTCAAAGCCGAGCCCACAGTCTTTGCGATTGGGGCCTTTGCCGCGATACTCGACCACCGGCGCGGTGAGCTTGATATCGGGTTTCGCAGAATGGTAGGCGCGCCAACCCCAGGCGCAATAGGCGTCCGGCAGCCAGACCGGCGTCACCATCCCCCTGGCCTCGGCAAACGGAGCGATCGGGTTCCACTCGCCTACCGGGTTGTAATCGCCAACCCAACCCTTCTCGCGTTCCACCGGGCGAAGCTTCGTCGGCTGACCGGCAGGCGGCGGCGTTTCAGGCAGGCGCAAGCCAATCAGCCGATCGAGGAACAGCATGAAGAATGTCCACTTCGAGTAGATTCCATGCGCGAAGCCGTAGGTGTTCGCCCGGCACGACAGATCCAGTGCGGGTGTCGGCTGATCCTTGACTTGCGGCAATTTCTTGTCGCGATCCGCCTGACGATCCTTCGCCTCTTGCGGCGTGAACTCCCAGGCGTAAGCGAACGGAACCTTCGCGGTGAAGTCCGGGTATTTGGCCAGCGTGTTGGGAAACGAATCGGTCCAGGCAACGACGCGTTCCGGGGCGCGTTTGAACACATCGTTTCCCAGATGCGAGCCGTTCTGCCCGAGCCAGCCGACGAGCGGCGCCACTGCCAGCTCGGGATGTTTCGTTTCCTTGGCGGCGACGTTCAGGTAATTGAGAAGGATGCCCATGTTGCCCACGGGATGCCCCAGTTTGTAGCGTCCGTTGCGTTTATCGTTGTGGCCCAGGTCGTACTCGAATGGCCAAGGCACAGTGACCAGGGCGAATTTCCACAGCCGAGCCAATTCGCGTGGATCCTGGCTATGGAACACGTAACAGACGAAGACGCCGCGCACGTTGTCAACAGCGGGCGGCAGGTACAGATGGATCTTGTCGTCGATCTTGCGGAAGTCACTCCACGTTGGCTTGTCATCCAAACGCTGAATAGGCAGCCAACCTGGCGGAAGTTCCTGGGCCTTCGCGGAATTTGACCACATCCCGACAACGATAAGAACGGCGAGCAAACACGGATGTTTCATGACTATCCCTCCAGTGGCTGATTCGCGGCGCCGAATCGGTCAACACACACGCCCACGCTCCTACTTGGTTTTCCGAAGATCGTAACAATAAATCCCGTCCATGCCGCGTACGAAAAGCCGGCCATCGACGACGGGAAATGCCATGGAATGCACGGCATACGCCGTCGTCGAGTTGTTGGGCGGCGACCAGCGCTCGCTGACGAGTTTGAGACTCGGGGCCGCATCGAGCAGTTGCAAGGTCAGGCTGCCGTGCTGACCTTCGGGAGCGAGCAACAGGCGATTGCCGATCAAGCCGAGCCATTGATTACTGCCGATCGGGCTTTTCTTGGCGTCGAAAATCTGTTTACCGAGGAGCTTGCCGGAGTTGAGGTCGAGGCAGCGGATTTCGTTTTCGCCGACCACGTAAGCGCGATCCCTGGCGAGGGTGACCGTGAGGTTTTCGTCGAGCGGAAGAAAGTCATCTTGCCAAAGTTTCTTAGCGCCGGCGTCGGAGAGTTTCCAACCCTGGAAATGGCCGCCGCGTGTTTTCGGGTCGGGCAGAATATGGCCTACGAGGATGTCGTCCTCGATCAGTGCCGCCGAGCCTGAGGTCCCGATCAATTTCTCGTCCATCTTCCAGAGCAGCTTGCCGGTGACAGCGTCATGACATGCAGGCGAGTCGGAACCCAGGAGCACAACCTGTTCGGCGCCAGCCTTGCCCCAGACCAAGGCCTGCGAGCCGCCCGGTTGTTGCCACACGATTTTGCCGGTTTTCGGATCGACCGCTCGCACCACGCCTCCGCCAGGGGCAGGAAGTATTGCCAGCGCGCCGGCGCGGACCGCTCCGAGCGCGGCCTGGTTCTGGGCCACTTTCTGTTTTCCTTGGAGAGTCCACAGGATGTCGCCCGTCTTCACATCCAAGGCGACCCAGTTGTTGCCAAGGTCATTGGCGATCAGAACCGGCCCGATGACGCAGACCGTGGGATTGATGCCACGCCATTTGTGAGTCTGGAAGTTGCCGGATAGACGCGGGAAAGTGACGCGCCAGAGGATGGCCCCCGTCTGGGCGTCGATGCAGGTGACGATGGTGTCCGAGTAAGGTCGGCAGAAATCGACGAGGGCCTCCCGCTCGGTAGGCAGCGGCTTGCGTTTGAATTGCTTCTCGAAGTCGGCGAGTACCTTCTCAAGCGTCTTGGCGTCCGGTTCACCCGCTGGGACGTAGTGGAAAAGGTAGACGCGGCCATCGGCGTAGACCGGCGAGCCCGAGCCGCCGCATACCGTTCCGACCGCGGCACGCCAGCTATAGCGACCGTCAACACCCGTGCCCCAACCGGATAAGGTCGGTTGCTCCGCACGCCACAGGGGTCGGGCTTTGGACAGGTCATCGATGAGCGTTGCCGAGGAATCGACGCGGTTGGCTCCGTGCGGTCCGTGGTAGCTCGGCCAATCCACGCCCGGCGCGAACGATTGGGAAGCTCGGATCGACTTCTCGTCGGTCAGCAACCCGTTGAGCGAACCGCCGGATTTCTTGCCGCCGGCGATCTCACTGGTCCATGTGCCGGCGAAGCCAACCTTGGACCTCTTGGCGTCGATGGTCATGGTGACTTGAGCCAGAAGCTGCATCGGCGCCCAAATGCTCACTTGCCGCAGGATGATCTTGCCCTTCAGCGAATCGTCGGCGACGGCCAAATCGTGCGCATCGATCAGCACGCGGTAGCCGCCGGTCTTTTTTGCGCCACCGGGAACCGTCCCGTCCACGAACCAGACCGTCGTGGACTTGCCGGCGCGCACCCCGACAAAAGCGTTCGCTGCTTCCGCTCCGTCGAACGCAAGCCAAAGATGCTGGTACTCTCCGACCGCTGGTCGATGAATTTCCGGCTTGCCCGGAGTCGACGGTGCGTCAGCTCCGGCAGCGGTTACCACAAGAGCGAGAAGAGCCAGGACAGAGGCGAACGAAAAGGCTCGGTTCATCATCGTTACTCCAAATTCAACGCCTGCGACAAATCGGGGCCTGCCCGGTTCACTCGGCGACAACAATGGTGTGTGGCCGCGAATTACGCAGGGGCTGTCCTGTCTCCTGCACTGTGACAAACAACGCGTGAACGCCGGCCTTGAGGGAAACCTCGAAGGTCCAGGGAGCTTCGGTGCGTTCCGCCAAACGCTGGGCCGCGTCCCAGATCTCGACCTTGGCTGGCTTCAGCTTGGCAGCGATCGTGACCTTCACTGTAATCGGCTTGGCCGCGGGGTGCGTGACGAATTTCTGTCCGTCGCCCAGGCCTGCGGGTTCGTTGACGACGACATCCTTAGTGCCGGCAACGAATGCTTGCCACACCGCTGCGGTTCGCTGCGATGGAAGCCAGCACGTTTGATCTCGGTCTCCCTTGAAGTCCGGGTAGTGTTGAATCGTGGGCCGTCGGCCATCTTTGCCCCATGACAATGGATCGCCAATCCATCCTTCTTCCAGAGGGATTTCTTTCAACGTAACGGGCTTCTCGTCGGCCGGTTCCTTCGGTAGGCGGCGGGAAATCACGTCATCGAGGAAAACGAACGACAAATTGTTCGCCTGGCCAAACTCGTGGCCTCGTCCCCACTGCACCGCAATGCCGTAGCGAGCACTTTGCTTTCGCTCCACTGGAAGTCGCGTCAGCAGCTTCGACATCTGCGAGCCGTCCTTCTCGCCAAACACTGTCAGCACGGGGATGCGCCGCGTTGCGTCCGAACTCGGGCCAACTTCCAGGCACACCGGTACGCTGGCGATGGTTCGCTCGGGCATCAACTCGGCAAGCTGCATGCTCATGCCGCCGCCGCGCGACATGCCCGTGAAACACAACGGCATGTGGGCGACTTCCGGATGGCCGGTCTTCTTGGCCAAATCGACGAGCGCGGTTTTGAGCAGGCCAAACTCGTCCTTCTTGACGGCATCAAAATCTGTCTGCACATAAGCGAATTGCCAGTGCTTGCACATTGCCTGCCAGTGGCCGCTGACGGCATCCCCCTTGGAGAATGGGTTGCACATCGCTCCGCGGACGGTCTTCACGCCAGGCGGAATCCACACGCTGAAATAGACCTTGTCGCGCGACCCCCCGAGAACCGGATCGCGCGACCGCGGCGTTTTTAGTGAATACTCGACGCGGACGATGTCCTTTTCCCCCGCATGGACATTGCTGGCAACAATGCCGACCAACAGAATTGGCATGATTCGCTTCATCATGGTGGGATTCCTACTTGGCAGACGGCTCGAAACGAACCTGGTGCAAGCGATATTGGCCCGCGCCGGTGATGTACAGGGTGCGTTCGTCGCCCGACAGTGCCAGACTTGCGATGTTGCCCGGCACGCCGAGGATCATGGCACAGACTTCTTTGCCGTCAGGCCGAACCACCGCGACGGCGGCTCCCGAGGTATGCGATTCTGCTCCGCCGATGTAAAAGTTCCCGGTGCGATCGATCGCCAATCCCTGCACGCGGCCGATCCAGCCCAGCAAGGTTTCGTCGCCATCCTTCGGGGCCGGCAGACCGTCGAGCTTGGGTTGCAAGTCCTTGATGAAAAAGAACGGCTTGCCCTCGCCGAGCGTTCCATCGTTGGCGACGGGAAAACGCCAGACCGCACGGTGAGCCTTATCCGGCAGCTTCGATGTCACGTACAGCCAATCTTGCTTGGGCGACAGGGCGATGCCATTCGTATGCCCGATGCGCGGCTTGTAAATCGTCACCTTGCCATTGGGAGTTCGCGAGCGGGTGCCGCCGTCGGGAAAGCCGGACCAGTAGATCGTGCCGTTCTTGTGGACCGCGAGGAAATGAGGCGTGCCAGCGTCGGTCCCCTCGACCAGCACGTCCAGTTTGTCGGCAGCGCTGAGGCGGACGATGTGATGCACGTCGATTTTTTCCGACACCAGCACTTTGCCGAGCGGATCAAACGCGACGCCGAACGGCTGCGTCATCTTGCGGAGTGTTTCGAATTTGCCGTCAGGACGCAGGACGACGAGTCGCTTCTCCTTGCGATCCGCAATGACGAGGCCCGCGTCGCTCCAGGCCAGACCCGAGGCGAGAAGGAGGGGACTTCCGGGAACCTCGTGGGCACGATAGATGCCGCGCGGGGTGTCGTTTGCATGGACAGCGAGGGAGAGAATGAACAGAATCCCCGGCGCAATGACGTATCGCATATCTCCCTCGCTCGTGGACTTTCCAGATCCTAGGCCAACACGTCCGCGATCGGCCCCGTGCTTTCCTTGAAGGAGCGCACCGGGCAGCAGAGTCGTTCGCATCGTCATGGCGGTGCTCAAATAGGGGAATTGCGTTCTTCAAGAATGAGACTCCGATTACCGTTCGCTCCGCCATTGCAGTCTCGGCAGGACGAGCGTGGGAAAAGCGCCAACGCGCGCCAACCGAATCGCGATGACCTCGTCCAATTCATTCAGCTCGACTGCGATGTTGCTTCGAAGTGGGATGTCTTTCAGATCGAGGGCCTTTCCCGCGACATCCTGGGCGGGCACTTTCATGTCCCGCATGCCAAACGTTCGTACTTGGTTTTTGGCCTCAACCACGATCTTGACCACCCCGGCCTTCAGATCAAGCTCTTGAAGCTCTCCCGCGACGCCCGGCACGTTGTTGTCGCGCTCCGGTTCCAGGATCACCTGGCAATTCTTGTTTCGGTCAAGAAACCGCTTTACGCCATCGGGGGTGACTCTTGTGCGAGTCACATCAACAACGCGCAAGTTCTTGAGGTCGCCAAGGGCCAGCAAGCCATCGTCGGTCAACTGCGTGGAGACAACGTTGAGGAACTTCAAGCCGGACATTTTGCGAAGGTTCTGAGCGCTTTCGTCGGTGAGGCTGCACCCGGCGAGATTCAGGAGTTCCAGCCCCTGGTGGGTGGACAGGTCCATGATGCCTTTGTCGGATACGCGCCGGGTGACGAGGTGCAGTTCTTTGAGTCCCGCCATCTTCGCGAACGACGCCATGCTCGAATCCGTCACGTAGGTGCGGCGCAGGTCGAGGACGCGAAGCTTTTGCAGAGCGGTCAGTCCCTGCAGCCCCTTCTCCGTCACGTACGTGCGGCTCAAGTCGAGTATTTCCAGATCGCGGAGCTTGGCCACCTCTTCCAGGCCTTCATCCCTGAAGTTGCCCTGGTACAGGTACAAGGCCTGAAGCTCTTTGAGCCGGGTGATCTCGCGGAGGCCGACATTGGTGACCTTGGTTGCCCGCAGGTCGAGCAGCCGCAGACCGTCGAATTGAGCGACCGTCTTCATGGCCTCATCGCCGACGCCGGGGTTTTGGCTCAGGCCGAGCCACCAGATTTTGCGCAGCCCGGCGAGTTTGTTGACATCGTCATCAGAGATGCCGGTTGAACCGAGATCGAGCGCGTGCAAGTTTTCACAGCGCGCGATCTGGACGATGTCCGCCGGCGCGAGCGGGTTGCCCTTGAGGTTCAGGCTGACGAGCCGATCGAATCGCGCCAGGTGCCGAAAGGCGTCTGCGTCCAACGGGTTCTCCGCCAGGTCCAGCCCGAACGCCTCAGCGGGCGCGGGCATCTCCTTCGCTCTTTTGCCGTCGAACGCCCCAAAGCGAAACGCGAGGACAAAGCTGTCGCGTTCGGGAGCGAGCACGTTCGAAGGATGCCCGCGCATGGAGCCGCGCTCGCCGTCGATGGCGAAATTCCTTGGCGCCGGCGGCGCCTTCTTGATCGGCGCCGCCTTCGCGATTGCCTTCGGCACAACAGGTGGCGGCAACGGCGCTGGGCGAATCGGCGGTTTCTCCACCGCTGCCGGTTTGG
Source organism: Planctomycetia bacterium (assembly GCA_005799265.1). Classification (GTDB taxonomy): domain Bacteria; phylum Planctomycetota; class Planctomycetia; order Gemmatales; family Gemmataceae; genus SIAQ01. Next base: position 13,223 of record SYHD01000264.1, read on the forward strand.
CAAGTTCCTTGACCGGTTCCGACTTAATTTTCAGCAATGCCGCCTTGGCCTTGGCGAGGATTGTTTCGGCCGCCTTGGCATCGGCAATGATCTTCTCGGCCTGGGCTCGCTCCTCGGCAAGTTTCTCAAGAAGCAGTTTGGCTTCCAACCCCTTGCTCTCAGCCGCTTCCCTCTCCTTGGCCGCCTTGGTTGCCGCCAACTTCAATTCCACGAGCATTCGCTCTTTGGCAATTCTCGCTTGAAGGTCGTTCTCCTGATTCGGGTTTTCCTTGACCTGCGTCCCTGGAACGTAAGAGACAACCAGGACGATGAGCCCGGTCAATAGCGAGGCGACCAGAAGCGAACCCAAAATGATCAACGCCCTCCAGGGACCCGCGCCTTTGGCCTGCTCAACCTGCACCGGTTTCGCCGCAACACTCCGGTCCTGAAGCGAATGGCCACAATCCGGGCAGATTCCCGTGGCCGCTTCGGCTTCGGTCATCGGCATTGCGCAATGACGGCATCGAGTCGTAGCCATGAGTCACTCCCGCAAAATGGGTAGTTTCCAGGGTACCGAACAAATCAGGCTCTTCCGAGTCGAGCGTATGGTTACTTGAATAAGTGGACACGGTTTGCACTCTTGAGGGTAAGAAAATACATCCTTCGAGAGGAAAGCCATGTCCACCAGCATACTGTATCACATGTTCGGC
>SYHD01000265.1 GCA_005799265.1 Planctomycetia bacterium
GAGAGGGGCCGGGGGTGAGGGCCGGTCCCGCCCAATCGTGCTGCGTCTCACGAACGGCAACCCGCTTTGCTCGAGCAACTCAGCGACCGCGTCAAAGCGTTCAGGGTGCCGCGGCACAATGATGAGCCGCAGCGCCTGGTGCGTGACCTTGGCCTTGCGATAGATTTCGATGGCAAGCGCTTCTTCGGGCTCCTGTGTGCTGCCGACGACCCAGACGAGAGAATGCGAAGAAATACCTAGCAGCGCTCGCAACGCTTCTGTCTTTGGATTGCGCCGGTCACCGCTCACGCCGTCGTATTTGATATTGCCGGTCGTGACGACGTTGAGTGCGCCGAGACTCTCGTAATGCGCGCGGTATTCGTCGCTTTGAGCGCCGATCCAGTCGAGCTGCGCGAAGACGCCCGACAGCAGCCAGCGAAAACTCAGAAATCGCCGGGCGCTGCGCGGGCTCATGCGGCCGTTGATCGTTGCCAGTTTTACGCCTCGGCCCTTGGCGGCGCGCACGAAGTTCGGCCAGACTTCGCCTTCGGAGAGAACGACCAACGTCGGCTTGATCGTCCGCAACGCGTTCGTTACCGCCCAGGTGAAGTCGAACGGCCAAAAGACGACGGGGAGATCGGCGAAGTGCTTGCACGCTTCATCGTGGCCGGTGCTCGTCGTCGTCGAGACAACGCACTGCCAATCCGGAAATCGCTGGCGAAAGCGCGCGATGACCTGGCGCAACAGATGGATCTCGCCAACTGAGACGCCGTGAAACCAGACGACGGATTTGTCAGAATTGGTGGACAGCAAGGGATGTGCGACGGCACCGAGCCATTTCGCCCACAAGGCGCGCACGGGCTTCTTGCGCACCCACGCTTGCCAGCACAGCCATGGCGCGAGTAACATCCAGGCGATCAGATAAATGAAATTGAGCAAATAGGGCATCATGGGCATCCTTTCCCAGGCGAAGCGTATCGCGTTTGCGTTTCCGTGTAAAGGCGAGTTCATCAACGTGCCGATTCCGCTCGGCGTTTGCGCTTTTCGTCCTCGCCTTGTTGCAAGATCTCGTCCTTCTCGTCGACCTCCTCGCCTTCGAGCACCGCGTTGTCGATGAACACTTCGTCGGCGCGACGATGATACGCCGGGCCAACGACCTCCAGCACCGTCGGCTTCGTCGCCGGTTTTTCATACGGCATGAAGTAACCCTCGACGACAACCGCTTGTTCCCGGTATTCCGCGCACTGGGTCAGCAGATCGTGCAATTGCTTGAGCCGATAGTGCGGCACGCTCGCGAAAATATGGTGCGGCAAGTGATAGTCCTGCCCCATCGGGAATACCGCGAAGTTGATGAGCGGATTGACGAAGAAGACGCGCGTGTTCGTCAGCCAGCCGCGGCCGCCGTTGCCGTGCTGGACTAGCTGACGCAGGATCATGAAGAACGAGAACGACGTGAAGATTGGCACGGCCCAAAGCAGCACAAACAACAGGGCCGCGGGAGGCACGCTGGTCAAACTCAGCCACGCCAGGCCATTGAAGAGTGCCGTGATGTAAGTCATCCGCATCAGCGTCATCACGCGCATCGAAATGACGGGATGCACCCGGCTCTGGTGATACATCGTCGTGGGAATGGCCGCATAAAACGCCATGATCGCAACGTACATGCATGCCGGCACGATGGCGAGCAGGATCGTGTCCTGAGCGTAAACAAATCCAGCCAATGTGCCGATCAACGCCAGGATATAAAGAATGCCGACGCGCACGGTCGTCTTGTTCGGCTTCCAACCTTTTTTCAGGTAGGGGTTCTTGTCGGTCGGGATCGCGTTGTAAGCGGCGCGGATGCGCATGAAGCGAAACAGGTTGGGCAACCACAATTGCTTGAGCAGCGTGATTAAGAATTGTTTCTTATCGACCGGAAAATTGAGCCAGTGCCCGCTCGTTTGCAGTTGCGAGACATCGGGATCGCGCTCGGGATCGTTGACGAACTGGTGATGGGCGATGTGTTGCAATCGATAGTGTTGCGTCGAGCTGAAGAGCGGGAACATGCACAGCCAGTCGGACGCCAGATCGTTCCACAGTCGATTCTTGAAGAGGATATGGTGCGACGCCTCATGCGCCAGGCCCGTGAGCTGATGCTGCCCGGCGCCGATCAGGATGATCGCGACGATAGTGATGGGCACGTTGAGCCAGAACCAATCATTGAGCGTGTAGAACCACAGCGTCGCAGCGATGACTGCGGCCAGAAATGTGTAGGTCCGCAGCACGAAGAACAGGTTCGTGACGTTGTCGGTCTGGCGAAGCTCCTGCAATTTCTCCTTAATGCGCGGATCGCTCAGGGAAGTCATGGTCGGCGGCGGCGTTGAAACGGCGGTGGCCATGGGTCAAGATCCTGCAATGGCACCTCCTTGTCGAGTCATACTTCATCAATTTCCAGCAGATATTGTTCCAAATTACGCGAGCCACGCAAGATTCGGTCAATTTCAATGGCCTCATCGGTTACGCGGTAGAACACGACATGGCGCTTGAATCGCTTCATCATTCGATAACGCAAACCTTGGAGCTTCGCTGCGTCACTCTCCCATGGAGCGCCGAGTTCCGGCATCTCCATGATCATCTCGATTGTTTCGTTCGCCATATGCGCGAAGCGAATCGCGACCGCCTTACTCGCGTTGACCACGAAGTAGGCGATCTGTTCGTCAAGATCACGCACAGCTTGAGGCCGCATCACGAGGCGACGGGACATCATCCACGTTGCTTGGCATGGTTGTTCACGCACTCCTCAAGATGGCGCCGCCGTGCCGCCCAAAAAATCTCATTGACTTCGACAGGCTCTCCGCTTTCGACTCCCTCAAGGAGTAGCTGATCGATCTCTTTGCGTGTCCGTTCTCGTTCATCGCGCAAGACCGTTTCCACGTAGCAGTCCACGCTCGGATGGCCGCCGAGTTGAGCCTGGGTTTCAACCCATTCGCGCAGACCCTCCGGCAAGGTAACGTTCATGCCCATCCTCCTTATGTCGAGACTGCAGTCACCTCTACCCTCCTATTCTTGCAAATGAACGCAAGATCCGCAAGGCTCGAATCGATGAACAGCTGATGCCAAAGTTGCGTCGATAGTACGCCCGACAAACCCATCTCGACCGACGTTCGCTGTGTGCCCCGCCGCATCTGCTTGAACGCGCGCCGCCAATGCGTGACCTCCTCAACGTCGAAATATCCCGCCCGCCGCAGCGACTCGGGACTAAGAAGTTGCTCGACAAACGCGGGCGGCCGATCGCAGTGAAAGCTGTCGAACGGCGCGCGGAACATCGCCTTTTTGCGCCAGGCCGTCGCCTTCGGCAAATGGCGCTCGGCCATCAGGCGCAGGATGCGTTTGTCGCGGAAGCCGTGCATCTTCATGCGCGGGTCGATACGGGCCAGGAAATCGACGACGTCCTCGTCGAGAAACGGATAGCGAATTTCGACAGAGTTGTGCATGCCGATACGGTCGCCCTTGGCGTGCAACTGCAAGCCGGGCAGGTGGGCGCGCGCGCCAAGGTAAAGGCCGCGATTGAGCGGATGCCATTTCTTGGCGCGATCGAGATTCAGGCCGAGGTCGCTGTAGGGGAGATGATTCGCCATCACCTCGCGCAAGGCGGGACCGAAGAAACGCAGCTTCGACAGACTGACCAGGCCATAGACGTCGAGCCAAGGGTTCGGCCCGCCGACGGCGTCGCGGGCCCGCTGCACCGTCTCCGGTGGGTACAGAGGAGAGCCGCCCAACTTGAGGAAGAGTCGCCGTGCCCGATCGCTCAAGCGCAGGCCCGGGATGAAATCGAGGTAGCCGAGCAGCTTATGGATCTTGTACCACGGATAGCCGGCGAGCCATTCGTCGGCGCCGTCGCCGGAGAGCGCGACCTTGAAGCCCTGATGGTGCACCTCTTGAGCGAGCAAGAGTAGAGCCGCGCAGGACGTGTCGATGACCGGACATTCCGCGGCCTGCACGAGGCGCGGATAAGTCTTCAGTACTTCGTCGGCGCCGAAGTTGACGATCGTGGGCCGACAGCCGAGGTGTTTGGAGGTAATGCCGGCCTCGCTGGTTTCGTCGAGGTTCGGATCGTCGATGCGGATGGTGAACGTCGGGATCGCCTCGCCGCGGATCTTGCACGCCATCGCCACGACGACGCTCGAATCGACGCCGCCGGACAGGTACGACACGACCGGCACATCGGCGCGCAGCCGTTTTTCGACCGCCGCCAGCATCAGACGTTCGAATTCATCGACAAATGTCTTCGGATCGCCGCAATCCTCGTCGCCTTGATCGGGGAAATCGAGTTGCCAGTGGATGCGATCGGCGATCGAGCGTCGGCCACCGTCGGTTTGCCTGATGTCGAGAAAGTGCCCTGGCAGCAAGGAGGAGATGCCCTCGAAGCACGTGACCGGCCCCGGCATGCCAAAGAAGGTGAAGACGTGATTGATGCCGCGCAGATCGGGCCGCGCCGTGACCATGTCGGACGCAAGAATCGCCTTGATTTCGCTGCCGAAGAGAAGCCAATCGCCTTGCCGCGACCAGTAGAGTGGGCAGATACCGACGCGATCGCGCGCCAGAATCAAACGTCGCGCCCGGCCATCCCACAGGGCGACGGCGTATTGCCCGTGCAGGTGCTCGAACATCGCGTCGCCGAATTCCTCCCACATGTGCGGAAACAACTCGGTGTCGCAGTGCGTGCGAAAGCGATGTCCCTTCTGTTCGAGTTTGCGGCGTTGTTCGGGATAGTCGAAGAGTTCGCCGTTGAAGACGACCCAGATGGATTCGTCCTCGTTGGCGATCGGTTGCTTGCCGTCGAAGAGCCCGATGATGCTGAGCCGGCGATTGGCGAGCGAGACGCCCGCGTGTTGAAAGTAGCCGTCCTCGTCCGGCCCGCGATGGACGATGGCGTCGGCCATGGAATGCAGGGTACCCGGTGCAATCAGCCGATTGCCCGTCAGATCGATCGCGCCGGCGATGCCACACATGAACGGAGCCTCCAATGTTACGGGGTCCGTTCCAGTTTACCCAATCGGCAAGGTTTCCTGAGAGCAAACGACGGGAACTAGCCAAAGAAGAAAAGTGGCGTGTGTGTGCAACTCGCAAAAACCGCAAAGGTGGAACAACCCGTCTCCCACTTGCGTCATAGCGCTCGCATGCGACATGCCGAACGCAAGGCGGCAATCACGGCTTCTTCTGGGCGACCTTTTCGAAAACAATCACATGCTGCCACGGCAAATGATTGAGCGTCTTTTGATGCCGCATCTCGGCGTGCGGCGTCATCTCCTTCTTGACCTGGGCGATCGACATGCGGTGAACGTCCAGGATCGGCACCTTCTTGTCCTCCAGGCGGAACTCAACGAACACGAGCCGGCCGCCCGGCTTCAGCGACTTCACCAGCTCGACCATCACCTCGTAGGGATACGACAACTCGTGATAGACATCGACCATCAAGATCATGTCGATCGCCTCGGCCGGCAGTTTCGGATCTTTCTCGGTGTTGTGGATCAGCGTCACGTTGGCGATCTTCTCTTTCTTGAGCCGATTGCCGAGCATGAAGATCATCTCTTTCTGAATATCGACGGCGTGGACTTTCCCCTTGGCGCCGACGAGCTTGGCGAGCCGGACGGTGTGATGCCCGCTGCCAGCGCCGAGGTCGGCGACGACGTCCCCTGCTTTGATCTCAAGCGACGGCATCAGCTTCGAGACGGCTTCCTCGCGCTCGCGCTCCGGCCGTTCCAGCCAGCCCGCCCCCTGCCAGCCCATGACGTGGGCGATCTCACGGCCCATGTAGAATTTGCCGATGCCATTGGGGTCGTGAATCTGGCGCGTTTCGTAGCGGTCCTTGGGCGGGTCTTTTTTCGGCTGTATTGGCGCCTGCGCGGCGATCAAGCCCGCGATGAGAAAGCATGGAAAAACGAGGACATACGCACGGATCTTCATTGGAACTCTCCCCGTGTTACCAGATGCGTTGAATCCCATATTGATCGAATATCGGATCCGAACTCAGCAATGGCAGTTGTTCGACGATGCACTGGGCGGCGATCATGCGATCGAACGGATCCTTATGGTGAAACGGCAACGCAGTTCCCGCGGCGACGTGCGCAAACTCAATGTTCAGAAGGCTAATACCTGCCTGCTTCATTTGGCTCGGAAGCAGCGTCGTGAAGGGTCCAGGAAGCGTAGGCTTGCCGATGCTCGACTTGATCCCGATCTCCCAGACGCTCGCCATGCTGAAGAACAGCTCGTTCTGCACAATGCCAATGGTCGAGACTGCCGTTTTGCTGAGGCGCGGGTCGGCCGTGAAGTACCAAAGGAACGCATGCGTGTCGAGCAACAGCTTCATGGCATATAGTCCGCGAATTCATCCAGCGGCGCATCAAAATCGTCCGCGATGATGATCTGGCCTTTATACACGCCATAACCCGCGCGCGTCGCTGACACCAGTTTGACGGCGGGGGCGTTGGCGCGAACGATCACGACTTCCTCGCCGCGCGCTGCCTCTTCCAGCAATGCCGGCAACTGGGCTTGCGCTTCGTCAACAGTAACGGTATGCATAGTCCCTCCCGTCATTCTGCAATTACTTCTTGTGATCCTTCTTCGCCTTCGCGCGCAGGAACGCCTGAATGAAATCGTCGATCTCGCCGTCGAGCACGCTGTTCACCTGGGCCGTCTGCGTGTCGGTACGCACGTCCTTCACCAGCGTGTACGGCTGCAGCACGTAGTTACGGATCTGGCTGCCCCAACTCACCTCGCCCTTCTCGTCGTATTGCTTCTCCGTCTCGGCCCTCTTCTTCAGCTCTTCGATGCGATAGAGCTTGGACTTGAGCAACGCCATCGCGTTGGCGTCGTTCTTGTGCTGGCTGCGTTCGGTGCGGCTCTCGGCGGCGACGCCCGTCGGAAGGTGCGTGTAGCGGACGCCCGACTCCGTCTTGTTCTGATGCTGTCCGCCGGGACCGCCCGAGCGGAAGGTGTCTCGCTTGAGATCGTCGGGCTTGATCTCGATGTTGATGGTCCCCTCAATATCGGGCGCGACATCGACGGCCGCGAACGACGTATGCCGGCGTTTGTTGGCGTCGAACGGGCTGATGCGGACCAAACGGTGCACGCCGATCTCGCTTTGCAGGAAGCCGTAAGCGTAGTCGCCGCGAATCGCGACAGTCGCGCTGCGGATGCCGGCCTCGTCGTTCTTGAGTTCGTCGATCATTTCGAGCTGGTAGCCGTTGCGTTCGGCCCAGCGCGTGTACCTGCGCAGGAGCATCTGGGCCCAGTCGCAGGCCTCGGTGCCGCCGGTGCCGGCGCTGATCTTGAGGACAACATCGGCGGCGTCCTGCGGCCCGGTGAACATGGCGCGCAGGTCGAACTCGTCGAGCTTCTTCTCGATCGTGTGCAGTTCCTTTTGCAGATCGCCTTCGAGGCTCGCATCCTCGGCACACAACTCGCACAGCGCATTGAGATCGTCCGCGCCGGCGGACAAGGCGTCGAACGGATTGATAAGCCCGTTGATCGGCTTGAGCTGCTGGATGACTTGCTGGGCCTTCTCCTGGTTGTCCCAGACGTTGGGGCCGCCCATCAGTGCGGTGAGCTTGTCGCGCTCCTGGCGTTTGTTAGCGAGGTCAAAGAGAGTCCCGGAGCTGGGTGAGACGGGCGAGCACCTCATCAGTGCGGCGGCGGAGGTCGATGTTCATGGATGGCATCCTTTCATGGATCGTGGTTCATCGCAACGGATCGTAATGTAGGCGCTCGATCAAAGGCCGACCGATTCTTAGCAAGAGACTACACAGGTCGCGAAACGGTCCCTCGCGCGGCTGCCAACGGTCCACGACGTGATACCTGCCGTCCCTACTTCCTTCGAGAACACACGTCGTTCCATCGCCACCTGACCAGGTACGGTCAGTCGAGGCCAGCGACCAGAAGCCGCTTTTCGTAATGAGGCTCTGAATTTTCATCCATTCAGCATCGGCCAAGAGACTCGTTACTTCCTCGGCGAGTTCGCCGGGATCATATCCGCCTCGACCACTTCCTCTTTTTGCCAGGGCCGTGGTCGATGTGCCATTGCAGAATACGCGGATGGCTACAGGACAAGTGAACGTCGGGAGCACCAGCAGCCGGTAGGTCTCGGAATCGGACTCACATGCTGGGTACAATGTTGGCTCCCAGAGGACCGAAAGGGCGTAACCATAGCAATCCGCGTTGAATCGATGCGCTTCGGGGGAAGCGCCAAAGACTCCATCGGGGAACCAAGAAAACGCGGACATGATTATCCCCGATCCGGCTCATCATGGTGCGGTCTAACGGCACATCCCACCGATGCCGATTGGGCAATCGCTTGCTTCCTTTCATCCACGGTTGACAATGGCAGGTTCATCGCTGGCCGGCTCGTCAATGAATTGGACAACGCCCGCGTGGTCGAAGTTGCGGAAGAAGGGCTTCACGCCGGTCCCAGCGAGAAACACGGCATGGCCATCACGCCATGCCGTCGAGCCTGGATGATCGATCTCGAAACGCTCGCCGCCCTGGAGTTCAACCGTGAAGGCGCGGAAAGGCCGGCGCGAGATCAAGCTCTCAAGGGTCCGGTCGAAGGTTGCTGGGGTCATTGCGTTTGGTCCTTAATTAGGCGGACGGCGCGCTTTTGAATCGGGCGGGCCATCCGTTTTGTCCTAACGGTTGGTATGGGCCGCCGGCGCGTCGCTGGCCGGAGCGTCAAATATCTGAACCACGCTCTCGTTGTCGAAGTAGATCGGCACGCCGCCGGGAGAGGCGAAGATTGCCTTGCCTTCGCGCCACAACGCCACCACGAGACGGTGATCGAACTCCAGCCGGCTTCCGCCGTGCAATTCAACCGTGAACGGCTTGAACGGCGTTCGTGACATGAGGTGCTCCAGGGTGGAGACAAAAGTTTCTGCTGTCATCAGATTTCTCCCCAAATGCGCCCCAGTTGCGTGCTGGCTACTCGCTTTTCCCATCGTCCCTAAACTGACACAACGAATCAAGAGCGAGTTCATTGTATCACAAGGAAACCTCATGGCAAAACTCACCAACAAAACCGTCCTCGTCACCGGCGGCGGCTCGGGCATCGGGGCGGCGTCAGCGCAAGCGCTCCTCAACGAAGGGGCCAAGGTCGCCATTGCCGGTCGCGATCAGAAAAAGCTCGACGACGTCGCCAAAACGCTCGGCAATCCCGCGAGCCTGTTCGCGATCGCGGCCGACGTGTCCGAGCAAAAGAAGGTGGCGGCTCTGGTCGCGAAGGTGGCGGAGAAGTTTGGGCCGATCGATATTCTCGTCAACAACGCCGGCACCAATCTCAAGGAACGCACTTTTCGCGAACTGACGCCCGAAGCGTGGGATCGGCTCATCCGCACCAACCTCGACGGCGCGTTCTATGCGATCCACGCGGTGATGCCGACGATGCTGGCGCGCAAGGACGGGCTCATCATCAACATCGTCTCGGTCGCGGGCAAACGGGCGTCGCCGCTCGGCGGGGCGGCGTATGCCGCGTCGAAGTTCGGACAAGCAGCGCTCGGCTTGTGTTTGGCGGCAGAGGAGAAGGATGCGGGGATTCGCGTGTGCAATATCTATCCCGGCGAGGTCGATACACCGATCCTGGTGCATCGCCCGCAGCCGATTTCCGAGGAGCATCGGGCGAAGATCTTGCGGCCCGAGGATGTCGCGGAGGCGGTGCGGTTCGTGGCGTTGTTGCCGCCGCACGTGTCGGTGCCGGAGTTGGTGATCAAGCCGACGGCGCAAATGTATGTTTAAGCATTTGTTTAGCCGCAATACCGTTCGTCTACGCGCAAGTCACAGCCATCTGGTAACTTGTGTTTGCTTAAGACCAAGTTCTCAGAATGGCGGTGACTATGACGCGGCAAGGAAGCTGCTGGGAAGCGTTCCCAGATGATGAC
>SYHD01000266.1 GCA_005799265.1 Planctomycetia bacterium
ATCCTCGTCGTCGTCGTCGTCATCGTCGTCGTCGTCCAAGTCCTCGTCGTCGAAATCCTCGTCGTCGAAGTCCTCGTCATCGAATTCCTCGTCGTCGAGATCGTCATCATCGAGGTCCTCGTCATCGAGGTCATCATCGTCGAGATCGTCGTCGTCGAGGTCGTCGTCGTCGAGGTCATCGTCGTCTGGGTCGCCCTCGTCTTCCGGTTCGCCTTCCTTCTTGTCGGGCGTGTCCCCTTCTTCCTCCTCGTCGTCGTCTTCCTCGTCGCCGTCCTCGTCGCCCCCTTGTGCGGGCTTATCTTGCTTGCGACGGCCCGCCGCAAGCGTCAAAAGATCTTCCTCAATGAGTTGCCTCCACGGAGACTCAAACCCATCGGCGGACAGCATTGGCTTCTGAAGGTTCCCAACGTACATTCCATGTTCCTCGATAGTTGGAGTAGAGGTTGCTTTACTTTTGGGCCTGATCTGCCCAAGCCAATTCTCCCTGGTACGCACACGCCACGGAATTCACAAGGCAGCGTCCCAGAAAGACGAATACACCCTTCGTAAGCAACTCTGGCAAATCGTAGTCATTAGCTAATAAAGTTCCCAAACCTTGTCAAGCGCATCACGAACGAATTCCGGGCAGATTTTTTCGCAAAAGAAAACGACCTAACTATTGGTAAGATCAAACGGTTAGGTGCAACCTGCCAGCATCGCCCGCAACGCCGGGCGGGATAGATCACCCGTTCAATTCGACGGCCTCTTCCCAGTGAGCGTACAGCTGAACGAGTCGCGCCTTGGCGTCTTCGAAGGCATCCGTTACCTCCTGCACTTTCGCGCCTTCGCGATAAAGCTCGGGCGAGGCTAGTCGCTCTTCAAGCTCACGGACCAGCGTCTCCTTTTCGGCGATCTCCGCTTCGAGTTCCTCGACTTTGCGATAGGGATATTGCCGTTTCCGTTTCGCGGGCTTTGCGGCGGTGCGGACCTCCTCCTTGGCAACCTGTTTTTCCGTCGGCACTGCGCTCTTGTCCGGATCCTGCAACAGGCGCATGCGTTCGTAGGTATCGTAGTTGCCGTAGATGATGCGCACCACCCCGTCGCCCTCGAAAACGAGCAATACATCGACGACGCGATTGAGGAAGTAGCGATCGTGACTCACGACGATAGCCGTTCCATCGAAATCAAGCAATGCTTGTTCCAGGGCGTCGCAGGCCCATAGATCGAGGTGATTGGTCGGCTCGTCAAGAATCAGCACGTTGACGCCCTGCGCGACCAACTTGGCGAGCGCGGCCCGACTGCGTTCGCCGCCGGAGAGTTTGCCAACGAGCTGATAAACTTGTTCGCCGACCAGGCCGAATCGCCCCAGGAGATCACGCATTGCTTGCTCGTTGGCGTCGGTGTCGTCGTGAGGCCAGACGGCGCGGATGACTTCCTTCGTGCCGTCGAGCGCTTGCAGGTGCTGATCGTAATAGCCGAATTCGACGAGATGGCCGAGTTGTACGGCCCCCTTGTCGGGCTTCTCTTCGCCCAGGAGGATCTTGAGCAGCGTCGTCTTGCCGCAACCGTTGGGCCCCATGATGCCGAGCCTTTGGCCACGCTTGAGGCTGAAGGTCAAGTCCTTGAAGAGCGGACGATCATACGCCTTCGAGAGATTCTCGGCGTCGAGTACGACGTCGCCGGTGCGGCGGACTTGGCCAAAGTGCATGTGCGGCGTGTCGATCCAGGTCGGGCGTTCGACGCGCTCGATGCGGTCGAGTTGTTTCTGACGTGACGCCGCCTGCTTGTGCAGCTGACCGTAATGCACACGGCGGATGTATTCTTCCTGCTTGTCGATGTATTCCTTCTGCGCCTCCCACGCCTTCAAGCGCTGCTCGTAGCGTTCGCGGCGCAGGCGCCAGTAGGCCTCGTAGTTGCCGGGGTAGCTTTCGATTTGCTGGGCGTTCATCTCGAAGACTTTGGTGACGACCTTGTTGAGGAAGTAGCGATCGTGGCTGACGATCAGCATTGCCTCGGGTTGCTTGATCAAATAATCTTCGAGCCAGCGCGTCGCGCCGATATCAAGGTGGTTCGATGGTTCATCAAGCAGCATCACGTCTGGCGCGGCAAGCAGCAGCTTGGCGAGCATGAGCCGGCTTTGTTGCCCTCCGGAGAAGGTCGCGACGGAGCGATCGTAATCCTCCTTGCGAAAGCCGAGGCCGTCGAGCACCGTTTCGACATGGTGATCGACGTTGTAGGCGTCGTGGAAACGCAGCATCTCGTTGAGTCGATCGTAGCGATCCGCAAGCGTTTTCCTCACGGCCTCATCGGTGGTGATCGACAGAACCTCGGCGGTCTTGACGAGATCATCATGAGCGGCGATGAGTTCTTGCAGGGCGGTGCGGGCCTCGTCGAAAAGCGTCTGCCCCTCGGCGAACTCCGGCGTCTGGCGCAACAAGGCGACGCGTGCTCCAGCGTGCAGGCGGACGTCGCCGGTGTCAGGCCGATCTAGCCCAGCGAGAATCCGCATGAGCGTGGTCTTGCCGACGCCGTTGGGCCCGACGAGGCCGACGCGCTGGCCGGAGTTCAGTTCGAAGCCGATGTCCTCGAAGAGCGGGCCGGCGTCGAAGCCGCGCGACAGTTGGGAACAGCTCAATAACAACATGAGGGCTATTGTAAAAACAGATGGGCGAAACGGACAAGCGGAGTTGACGTGAGGCAAGCAGCAATTTCTCGACGCGCGACGTCTCCCGGCCGAATGTCATTTCTTCGCGGCCCGCAAGAACAAATTCGCCGCAACCGGGTCCGCTGCCAGGTCACGCGCTTGCTGGAAGAAATCGACGGCGCGGTCGCGTTGGCCGTCGAACCAGGACCAGTAGCCGAGCAGGAAAAGAAAGTCCGCGTCTTTCGGATTGGCGCGCTGCGCGTCCGTGAGTTGGTCGCGATGCAGATTGAACTCAAGCACGTCGTTGTCGTAAAGCTCGATCTTGGGACGAAAGGCGAACGCGGGCCAGCGCTTTTGCTCATCGAGCCCGTCGCGAATCGCCTTGGCGGCGTCGCGATATTTGCCGACCGCCAGATACGCTTGCCCCAAATAGAAGAGGGCCCGCGGCGGCGGTTGGGCGGCGTCGTCGGCCGCGCGGAACCAGCGGATCGCCAACCCGTACTCGCCTTCCTTGAACGCGGCCACGCCAAGGTCAAGGAAACACTCGCCTTGCGTCTTCGGCGGAGCAGGGGGGGCCTGCGCTTGCGCGGCGGCCACCTGTACCTTGGGCGCCGGATTATCGGCCTTGGCAATTGCTCTTGGTGGAACTGCCGCTTTGGCCAGGGCGGGTTTGTTGCCCCAGATCTTCGCTGGTGGATTCTCATCGAGATCGATGCCCGATACGTCCGGAAATGGGACGTAGCCAGCGCGTGCCGCGATGCCCGGCGGATTGAGGATCTGCAGGTTGTAGCGTTGATCGACCACGCCCATGAGCGGGAACGGATATTGCGGCATGGCATAGGGAAAGAACGGCGGGTATGGATAGTACGTGGCTGGGAGGATCATCCCCGGGGCAGCGCCGCCGGGAATTACCGGCAAAATCAGATTGGTCGAGCCTCCGGTCGGGATGAAGCCTTTGACGCGCAGGCTACCGCTTTTGAAGCGAAAATCGATTCCATTTGGAATCGCAATCGGCAAGCCCACCACCGGCGGGGGAAAGAATTGAGCCGATGCATTAGTGGCAAGCGCGATGCCTAACGCCAGCGCGAAGGTGCAACGAGTCCGTGTTATCATCGAAATTCTCGCCTTTCGCCGAGCAGCCAACTTCCAATCACAATATTCTACAGCATTGCACGCGCGGAACGCCAGCGGTTTTCCTGGAATTACGAGCCGCGACCGTCAGGGAGCGGAGGGAATCCGGCGATCCCTGACGGTCGCGGCTCGTAGAGATTTACTTACAGCTTGCCCGCCTTCGCTTTGGCGTAGCGTTCCGCGATCACTTTCCAGTTGACCACGCTCCACCAGGCGTCGAGATAATCGGGGCGTTTGTTCTGATACTTCAGATAATAGGCGTGCTCCCAGACATCCACGCCCATGATCGGCGCTTGACCCGACATGTAGGGACTGTCCTGGTTGGCGCTGGAGAGAATCTTGAGCTTGCCGTCGGCCAGGACGAGCCAGGACCAACCGCTGCCGAAGCGCTTGACGCCGGCGTCCTTGATCTGCGCTTTGAAAGTGGCGAAGTCGGTGAAGGTCGCCTTGATGTCGTCCGCCAGGGGGCCGCTCGGTTCGCCGCCCGCGCCGCCGGCCATGATCTCCCAGAACATCGCGTGATTGGCATGCCCGCCGCCGTTGTTGATGACCGGCTGACGAATCGCTTCGGGAACCTGGGCGATCTCACGCAAGAGCTGCTCGATTGATTTCGACGCCAGGGCGGCCTGGCCTTCGAGGACTTTGTTTAGATTATCGACGTAGGCCTTGTGATGCCGGCCGTGATGGATCTCCATCGTCATCGTGTCGATGAACGGTTCAAGGGCGTTGGTTGCATAGGGCAAATTCGGCAGGGAAAACGGCATGGGAGTCTCCTGGATAGAAGTGAATGCAAAACCACAAGCGGCTGTATCCTCGTAATGTATTTGCATTCCGGGCCAAGGCAACCGATCATGGGAAGTGGATATTCATTCAAGGAGACTCGCGATGAACTCACTGGCACTCTGGGCTGCTGCCGCGCTGGCGGCGCTGGGAGGGGATAGCGCCGAGGCAATTCGCAAGGATCGGGCGGCGTTGCAAGGCGTATGGAAAGTCACGGCGTCGGAGCAAGGCGGCGAGAGGGTGCCGGCCGACGATATCAAGGATCTGTTTCTTATCTTTCAGGGCGAGGCCATTCAGATTCGTGAAGGCGGCAAGGCGGAAGTGCGGTTCGCATTCGCGCTGGCGCCGACCAAGTCGCCCAAAGAAATCGACCTGACGATTCAGGTTGGCCCCAACAAGGGCAAGGTTGATCGGGCCATCTATCGGCTCGACGGCGATAACTTGAGCATCTGCATTCAATCGGATCGCGACGCGCCCAGGCCGCGCGAATTCGCGACACGCGCGGGCGGCAAATTGTGGCTGGTGGTGTTGCAGCGCGCGAAGTGATCGCATTCCCTCCCCTCTCCCAGAGGGAGAGGGGCGATGGGTCATACCAAACTCTCCAGAAGATACTTCAACTTCCGCACTTCGGTCTCCATCGCGAACGGCGCCTCCGCGACATCATGCAGCGCCACGCTCAACAGGCGATCGTATCGGCAGCGTTCGAGCTGCGAGATGATGCGGCCATACTCGATTTCCCCCTGACCGACGCGAACCTGGAACTTGCCCGGCGCCTTACCGGTGTCACGCAGTTGCACGTGGCGAACGTACGGGAAAAGTTCGTCATACGAAGCGCCCTGGTGCGGGCCATTGATGTAATGGCTCGGATCGAGCGTCAGCCCCAAGCCGGGAACGCGGTCGCACAGTTCGCGCGCGACCTTGGGCAATTCGGTCAATGTTCCGATGCGCGTCGGCACGGTCAGGATCAAGCCTTCCGTCTGGGCGAGATGCGCGAGATGGCGCAACCGTTCGACCTCGGCGTCAACGCCGGCGCCGCTGGAGGCGACGGGGATCGTCAGCGTGGTCACGGCCGTGGCCCGCGCGAGCCGACAGATCGCGTTGAACTGGCGGTGATACTCGGCGTCGTCGGGGACATCGAACTCGACGCTGAATGCCGCCGGCGTCAGGCTCGGGCCGATGCGGATGCGCAGCGCGGCATTGGCGAGATCGTCGGCGACCTCGGACGGCTTCAGATGCGAGCCGTGCTCGCAGATCGCGACATCGACTTTGCTGAATTCGAGTTCCGCCATCAAACGTAACGACCGTTCGAGCGGCAGTCTGGCAAAACTCTGCGTGGAACAAGCGACAAACATGGCCCCCTCCCTTGCGAAAACGCGCACGCCGCCTCCCCCCGGAAACGGGAACGCATCAGATTTCGACAACGATGCTTCAAATAGGTCGCGGACTATAGCGTCGCGGCCGAATCGTGCAAGAGCATTTTTTCGAATTCTACCGCTTGCGGCGTTACGACCTAAGTGCTACACCGCAAGCGGCAAATTGGAAGCGGACTTGCATTTCCCGCCCACATCCGCTATTGGGCTTGCTCCCGAATTTGTCAACGAACGACCGTTTTCGGAGCACGCCAATGTCCCAAGCGACAAAAGCGTTGCCCGCGGGTTGGGCGCAGGTTCTCGACGACGTGCAAGCGCGTCTGGACCACGCCGTCGCGCGAGCCAACGCCCGTATCGATGAACTTTCCAAAACCTCGGCCGCGGCGCCGTGCCGGGATCGAGCACTAGACACCGTCGATTGGGGAGAGCGTTTGCAAAAGCTCCGCACCTTTCTCGAATCGGCCGAACAGGTCGTCCAGAGCGTCGACGAAATCCTGCACAAGGAAGTCACGCGCTTGCGGGAAAAGCAAGCCACCTGCGAAACTCTGCGGCAAAGACTGGCGGAGGGGACGGGGCGCGCGATAGGATAATCCCCAGCCGCGTCCTCGTTTGCTGGTCGCGTTGAAGCGCTGGGCCGTTGGCGCTTCCCTGCGAGCGCGAAACAACGACGGGTCCGAAGGGAGCGCCGCCATGTCCAAGTTTGCCGTCATCCTTCCCGCCGCGGGACAATCGTCGCGCTTTCACGGCAAGGAAAAGAAACCTTTCACAAACCTCGATGGCCGCGCGGTCTGGCTGCGTTCGGTCGAGCTTTTCGTGACGCGGTCGGATGTCGCACAGTGCATCATCGTCGTGTCGCCGGACGATCAGGAGATGTTCCGCCGGCGTTTCGGGGCCAATCTCGCCTTCATGAATGTGCAAATCGCCAATGGCGGCGCCGAACGTTTCGAATCGGTCGCCAACGCGCTCGCTCTCGTCAAACCTGAAGTCGAATTCATCGCAGTCCACGATGCGGTCAGGCCATGTTTGACCGAGATGCTCGTCAGCGATGTCTTCGCCAAGGCCGAAAAGACCGGGGCGGCAATGCTGGCGATTCCCGTGACCGATACCATCAAACGCGTCGATAACAAGGAAGTGAAAGAAACGATGCCTCGCCAGGGGTTGTGGCTCGCGCAGACGCCGCAGGTTTTTCGCCGCGATTGGTTGCAAGCGGCATACGACGAGCGTGCCAGGCTCGGCACCGGCATCACCGACGATGCGCAACTGATGGAGGCGGCAGGGCGCGTCGTCCACATCGTCGAAGGCGCGACGACCAATATCAAAATTACTTCGAAGCAGGATCTGCTCCTGGCCGAGGCGATCTTGAAAGTGTTGCCCAAGCCGAAGCCGACTGGCCCCACGCATCCGTTCGCCGAGGAGGGAATGTGGGGCGGCCCCGGACTGAAATAGTCCGTGGACCGTGGTCCGTAGCAGTCGTGGTGCGCGGTCTTCAAACGGATCAGATCTACGAACTTGATTAAGTTCATCGTCGGGCCTTGTGCCACGGACTACGGACTACGGACCCACCTCCATGCGTTGGTCGATCATTCGCACGATTTGGCTGAGGGAAATGCGCGATCAGTTGCGCGACCGACGCACGCTCATCGTCATTCTCGGATTGCCGCTCGTTCTCTATCCCATTCTCGGCATTGCCGTCTTACAATTCGCGCTCGGATTCAGAAGCCAGCGAAGTGTCATCGGCATCGTCAGCGGGGCAGCGGATATCAAGGAATTTCCGCCCAGACAGCCGGCAAACGCGGGGAGGAACGCTCTACCGATGGTTGCATGCCTGTCGGCGACGCCGATCCCCGGCTCGGATTTGGCGGCATGCGTGCTCGCTCGGGCGAGCCAGATCACGCTCGATTATCCTCAGTTGATCAAGTCGGGCCAGTTCACGACATTTGACATGACCGAGGCACGCCGGAAAGCGTCCCAGGCCAACTTCACGATTGAATTCCTCACGCACATGGACCAGAGCCTGCTTGACGAACGCAAGCTCGATCTCATTCTCGAAACGCAACCTGGTTTCTTCAATCAGCTCGACAACGTCGATCTCGACAATACCTCGGCGCGACCGTTGTTGCGCATTCACGAACGGCAGGGTGACGAACGCTCGCGCCTCGCCCAAAGCCGGCTGGCATCGCTCTTGGATAGCTGGAAACGCGATCTCCGCAAGGTGCGGTTGGCTCGCCGCGGCATGACCGAGCGATTTCTCGAACCATTCGAGATTCACACTCCGGAGATCAGTGCCAGCGCTCCGGGCCGCGACATCGTCACCGATCTCGTCGTGCGCATCTTTCCGTTCATGCTCGTCATGTGGTCGCTGGCCGGAGCACTTTATCCGGCCGTCGATCTGTGCGCCGGCGAAAAAGAGCGCGGCACCATGGAGACGCTGCTCATCACGCCGGCTGGACGCGAGGAAATCGTCCTCGGCAAATTTTTGACTATATGGGTCTTCAGCTCCAGCACGGCGATCCTCAATCTCTTGAGCATGGGCGTCAGCGCGGCTCTGTTCGGCAGTTACCTGCCGCACGGGGGGCTGTCGATCGAGGCGCTCTTGTGGTGCGTCGTCCTGTCGCTGCCGCAATCGGCGTTCTTCAGCGCCTTGAGTCTGGCGATCGGCGCCTACGCGCGCAGCTCGAAGGAGGGGCAATATTATCTGATGCCGCTGTTCGTACTGACGATGCCATTGATCTTCTTGACACTGATGCCGGGCGTCGAGCTGAATCCGCTCTACAGCATGGTTCCGGTCACAGGCGTCGCGCTATTGATGCAACGCCTGATGACGGCGGCGAACCTTGCCGAGATTCCGTGGGCTTACTTCGTGCCCGTGCTGGCACCGATTGCGCTGTACAGTTGGCTGGCGCTACGCTGGGCGATCGTACAGTTCAATCGCGAGGACGTGCTGTTTCGCGAGGCGGAGAGACTCGACCTGACGCTGTGGATCAAAAGCCTGTTCCATGACAAGGAACCACTGCCGACGACGGGGCAGGCATTTTTCGGCCTGGCGCTCTTGATCGGTCTGCGCTGGCTGTCGCTGGGGATGGGCGCGCGCTGGACGCTGGAGATGCACACCGTGATCAGCCAACTGGCGTTCGTGGCGGCGCCGCCACTTTTCATGGTGATCTTGTTGAACACGCAACCGGCCAACGGCCTTTACCTGCGTTGGCCGACGGGGCGCGAGACTGGGACGGCGCTGGTGCTGGCGCTGTTGCTGCTGGCGCCGATGGCAGGACTGACGCTGGCTATTGCGACCTGGTTCCCGCATTTGTTCCAGGGGACGCATCCGCTGATCGCGATCCTGCGTGCGATCCACAACGCCGGTGAAGGTGAGACGCCGTCGCTGCTGACCTATTTCCTGGCCTTCGCGCTGGTGTCGGCCTTATGCGAGGAAGTCGCCTTTCGGGGGTTCGTGTTGCGCGGACTGCAACACGGCTTTCGACCGCGCAACGCCGTGTTGCTGTCGAGCTTCTTTTTTGCGCTTTTTCACATGAACGTGTTTCTGTTCGTGCCAACGTTTATTCTCGGCGTGTTCCTGGGCCTGCTGACTGTGCGGAGTAAGAGCCTGCTGCCTGCAATCGCGTTTCATTTACTGAATAACAGCGTCTTGATAGCCTTGATACCGCTGAGCCGCGACGCCGGTGGATTCTTGCCGGATCGGTTTCAAAACGTTTGGCTCTGGCTGGTCGCGCTGTGTTTGATCACCGCAGGGGCGCTGGTATGGTGGCTCTATCGTAAACCCTACGCCGATCCGACGCGTGTGGAAGCGGAGGAAAACAACGAAACGAGCCGCGCCTGCTAGAGCGAAGTGCCCACCAAATCGGCACTCTCGCTGCTACCGCTACAGCCCGACCTGTTCCGACCGCTATATTCGGAAATCATTACCCAGCTTCTTGCTCAAATCGACCCGTTTGTATTACCATCACACCGGCAAGTAGAGATCGATCCGAAAACAGTGATCACTTGCAGGCAGATGGGAGCAATCGTGTCCGACAATGCAGTTCTCAATCGTTGTGTGACTCTCGTCGATGACGAGCCGGCGGCGCTGGACGTTCTCATGCGTTCGGCGCGCGCGTTTCACTTTGAGTGCCAGACCGCCTCGAACGCGGAGGACGCGCTCGAACTTCTCGAGAAGAATCCGACGCCCGTCGTCGTCACCGATCTCAGCATGCCCGGACTAGGCGGCGTCTGGCTCGTACACGAGATCCGGCGGCGCTGGCCGCAGACTGCGGTCATCGTCGTTACCGTCGGCACGGACGACGACGCCCTCGCCCAGTGCATGGGCGCCGGTGTGCAGCACTACTTCCTCAAGCCGGTCCACGTCGACGAGTTCCATCACGCCCTGCAATCGACCTGGTACAGCCAGCTCATTTGCCGCGAGAATCAACGTCAGAAACGGCATCTCGAATGGATCGTCCACAAGCAAACGCACAAGCTGCAACACACATTCTTCTCGGCCATCACCAGCCTTGTGCGCACCCTCGAAGCGCGCGATCCGTACTCGTCCGGCCATTCGCTGCGCGTACGCAAATACGCAATGCGCCTGGCCCAATACATCGGCCTCGATGAACACAGCAAGAAACGTCTCAGCCTGGCGGCCAAGCTACACGACATCGGCAAGGTTGGCCTCGCGGAAGGCATCCTCAACAAGCCCACCAAGCTGACCGAGGGCGAGTTCGATCTCGTCAAGGAGCATCCGGTGATCGGCGAGCGCATCTTGCGGCCAATCATTCGCAATCGCGTGGTGCTGTCGGCAATTCGCAGCCATCACGAGCGTTTCGACGGCGGCGGCTATCCCGACAATCTGAGCGGCGAGAAAATTCCGTTTCTGGCCCGCATGATCACCATCGCCGACAGTTACGACGCGTTGACGAGTTCGCGAGCGTACCGCAGCGCGATAAAACAAGAGGACGCGCTCACGATCCTGCAAGACGGCCAAGGGAGCCAGTTCGACCCACACTTGATCCAGCCGTTCCTGCGCATGATGCGCGAACGCAAACCGCGTTGAGTGATTTCGTTCTACGGCCTCCCGGCGGCGCGCGAACGCAAGTCGAATCTGTCAATGCGCCTTCAACGAGTGCAACACCAACCCGCTCAGCAGTTTCGGGTAGAAGTACGTCGATTTCGGCGGCATCTTCTCCAAATTTCCCGCGATCTCCTCGACGTGCGTCATCGTCGCCGGCGGCACGAGCACGGCCATTTCACACGCGCGTCCTGCGACGGCGTCGGTCACTTCCTTTAGAAGATGCACATACTGACACTTCGGCTCTTTCATCCGCGCGCCGGGCAAAAGCCGATCGAGCACGACGCGCTGCAACACGGCAACGCCCAAACTGCGCCACGCATCACTGTGCTCCTTGGCAAGCTGTGTCATCAGGTCCGGCGAGCGAAATCGGCCCGTCAGCCAGGCGCCATCGCTGACGGTCCCGAAGCCGAGCAGGTCCTGCGAGCCGTCCATCTCGATGCGTTCCCAAGTCTCTTTCGCCGCCTCCGGCCCTGTGCCGACAAGTTCCAGCTCGAAATGCGGGCCGAGGATCGTGCGCGCCTCGCCGGCTGATATCGGGCCGATGCCGGAGATCAAGCGATGCGTCGGCAGGATGACGAGCCCCGGATCGTGCATGCTGACAAGCATCATGAGGACGAAGTTCGCCGGGGCGTCGGGGCCTGTCACTTCGCCGGCTTGGGTTCTTTCTTCCAGATAACGCAGCGCCGTCTCGTAGCGATGATGCCCGTCGGCGATGAACACCGGCTTCGGCGCCAGCAGCCGCGCCACATCGGCGGCGACATGCTGATCCGCGATCGGCCACAGGCGGCTGACGACGCCGAGATGATCGGTCGCTTCGAGAGGCAACGACCGGGCGACGGCGGCATCGAGCCGCGATTGCACTTCGCCTGCCTCGTCGGGGAATAGACCGAAGATCTGGCTCAGGTTCATGTTCGTTGCGTGAAACAGCTTGAGCCGATCCGCTTTCGGGCCGGACATTGTCTCCTCGTGCGGATAGATGCGGCCCTCTCCGAATTTCTCAAGACGAACTCGAGCCATGAAGCCCTTGCGCGTATAGCGCTTGCCTTCAACCTCGAATTCCTGTTGATAAACATAGAGCGAGCGCGCCGAGTCCTGCGCGAGAAAGCCATCGCGCAGCCAGTCGCGCAGCGATTGCGCCGAACGGGTGTAGCGATTGTCATGTTCCGAATCGCTCGGCAACTCCTTGTTGAGGATCAGGCGAACGACATTGTGCGGGCTGCGATCGTAGAGCGCTTCTTGCAGCGAGGCATCGATGACGTCATAGGGCGGCGCGACGACGTCGCCGAGCTGCCCGACGCGCGCCAGATCATAACGAAAACCGCGGAACGCCTGAATCTCGGCCATGGCTATCACCCCTTTCGACGTTGCACGAATGTCTATGACGCTGTTGTAGCGGTGTGGGGCGGTTAAGGCTGCCTTTTCGCAAGTCGGTCAAGCACGTAATCTGAAGGAACCTCCGTAGTGCAAGCGTCCTGTTTGCACTGCTTGTCCCCAAGTGCAAGCGATACCGCTTGCAATAAGAGGCGTTCGCATGAACCGCCAACGTCTGCGCGATAATCTGGCCCGCGTCGAGGAACGCATCGCCAACGCCTGCGCACGTGTTGGCCGCAAACGCGCGGACGTGACGCTCATCGCCGTGACGAAGAAAGTGACACCGGAGCTTGCAGCCTTGTTGCCGGAGCTGGGCGTCCGCGATCTCGGCGAGAATAGGCCGCAAGAGTTGTGGCGCAAGGCGGAAGCGATCACGGGCGTGCGCTGGCATCTCATCGGTCATCTTCAGCGCAACAAGATCGAACGGACGCTGCCGATCGCGACGTGGGTCCATTCGGTCGATAGCATTCGCCTACTGCAAGCGCTCGACCAGCAAGCGGCGCGGCCAATCGATATCCTGCTCGAATGCAATGCCAGCGGCGAAGCGGCGAAGTCGGGATTCGCGCTCACGGACGTTGGCGCGTTGGCGCCAGTCCTCGCCGAATTGAAGCAAGTCAGGGTGCGCGGCCTGATGACGATGGCCGCACTGCAGGAGCCGGAATCATGTCGACCGACGTTTGTGACGCTACGCCAGGTGCGGGAGCAATTGCAAACGCAGCGAACGGAGCATCCGTTCGATCACCTTTCGATGGGCATGAGCAACGATTTCGAGATTGCCATCGAAGAAGGCGCGACGTTCATCCGCCTGGGCACGGTTCTTTTTGAGGGAATCGACGGATGATCGCGATTACTGAGCACGCCGACGGGTGCATTCTCAGCGTGCGTGCACAACCCGGCGCCCGGCGTAACGCCATCGTCGGCGATCATGGAGGCGCGCTGAAAGTCGCCGTGACCGCCCCGCCGGACAAGGGACGGGCCAATGACGCCATCATCGAGACGTTGGCGGAGACGCTCGGCGTCAAATCCGCGCAGATCGAGTTGATTGCGGGCATGACGAGTCGACAGAAAAAAATCCTCGTGCGCGGCGTCTCCATCGATTGGCTGCGCGGCAAGGTCGCGGAGCTTGTCGGTTGAGGATTTGACAACCTTGACCGCCTCGTTAGAATGTTAGAAACGCTTCAGCATGGCGAGGGCGTCTCATGAAGATTCTCACCGCGATCCCGGTCTACAACGAAGAACGCCATCTCGACGATGTCCTCCGCGAGGTCCGGCGTTACGCGCCGAATATCCTTATCGTCAACGACGGCTCCATCGATCGCACGCCGCAATTGCTCGCGAGCCAGTGCCTCTCTCCTTCTGTGAGAGTGGACGTGGGTGAGGGGAACGCACTGCACGTCGTCACGCATGAAAAAAATCGCGGCTACGGCTCGGCCCTCATCTCGGCCTTCGATTACGCTCTGCACACCGATTACGACGTGCTCGTGACGATGGATTGCGACGGCCAACATGAGCCCGCCCGCATTCCCGTTCTGCTCGAAGCAATTCACGACGCCGACGTCGTCAGCGGCAGCCGCTACCTGCGCGATTTTCGCCAGGACACGCTGCCCACGCCTGTCGAGCGCCGCTACATCAACGAGACGATCACACGCGAACTCAACGAGGTGCTCGGCCTGAATCTGACCGACGCCTTCTGCGGCTTCAAGGCCTATCGCGTGCCGGCCCTGGCGAAGCTGCACATCACGGAACGCGGCTGGGGCATGCCATTGCAGATGTGGGTTCAAGCGGCCCAGCTCGGCCTGCGCGTCAAGGAAGTCGGCGTGCCGCGGCTGTATCTCGATCCGAATCGCACGTTCGGCGTGCTCAACGACGCCGGCGAACGATTGGCGTATTATCGCCGCGTCATCTGCGATGCACTGGCCGAGTCGTCGAATCCGTGCGATTGGCCGACGCCCCTCCATCCGACGTCGAGGAGTTGCCATTGAGCGATCCTCGCCTGCGCGCCCCGAAGGAGCACGGGCAGATCCTCGCATTTCCGCCCTTCGATCAGGTCGCGGCGCTGTTAGAACACAATCGGCAATGCTTCACGGCCGCTTCCTTTTCTTCACTCGGCAAATCTCTTGACGAAATGCGCTCTCTGGCGCGGCGAGAGGTTGTCACGCTTGCGACGCAGTATCACAAACAAGCCGGCGAGCCCTCACCCCCGGTCCCTCTCCCTGAGGGAGAGGGGGGAAATGCGTGGCTCGTTGCCGGGCATCAACCGGAGTTGTTTCATCCGGGCGTGTGGTTCAAGAATTTCGCGCTGGCCGCGCTCGCGAAGAAACACAACGCGACGGCCGTCAACTTGATCGTCGATACCGACAGCGCCAAGCCGGCGATACTGCACGCACCGGCGGGGGGGCGCATCGAGAGGCTGACGTTTGATCGGTCATCCCAGGAGACACCATACGAGGAACGCATCGTCGAGGATGAAGCGGCCTTCGCGTCGTTGCCGGAACAGATGGCCCCCCATGCCGCGAAGTGGGGGTTTGAGCCAATGCTGCCGACGTTCTGGCGTGAGGTCTTGGCTCAAGCGAAACGCACGCCGCTGCTGGGAGAACGCTTCGCCGCGGCGCGGCGGGCGATGGAACGGCGTTGGGGCGTCGTGCAGCGTGAGGTCCCGATGAGTCGGGTGTGCGCGACCGAGGCGTTTGCGTGGTTCGCTTGTTCAATCGTACGCGAACTGCCGCGGTTACACGCGATCTACAACGAGACGGTACGGGCCTATCGCAAGGCGCATCGCATTCGTAGCCGCAGCCATCCCGTGCCTGAACTCGCAACCGACGGCGCTTGGCTGGAGGCTCCGTTCTGGGCCTGGCGCATTAACCAGACGCGCCGGGGAAAGTTGTTCGTGCGAACAACGCGTGACGCCTGGTCGTTTCGCGTCGGCAGGGAGGATGGGCCGAGCGTCGCCGTCGATAACGTCGCTGGCTGGCGCGCATTACAAGCGCAAGGCTTCAAGATTCGCCCGCGTGCCTTGACCACGACAATGTTCGCACGCCTTTGCCTCGCCGATGTTTTCCTGCACGGCATCGGCGGCGGCATCTATGACGAACTCACCGATCGCATTATCGAACGCTTTTTCGGCATCCCCGCTCCCGGCTTCTTGATCGTCTCCGCAACGCTGCTTTTGCCGTTGCCGCGTTTCCTCGATGCGGCCAAACGCCAGCGTGATCTTGCGAGGCAGTCGCGTGACTTGACCTACAAACCAGAGCTTTTCATCGCAGCGAGCGCGACGAACGCCCCATTGATGCAAGCGAAGGAAGAATGGATCGCCCGCTACGGCGCGACTCATGCCGAGCGCGTCGAGCGGTTCCAGCGCATTCGCGAGATCAATGCGCGTCTGTTCGCTCACGCAGGTCCACGCATGCAGCAAGTGCAGGACGAAATCAGCGAATGTGCCCGCCTCTCGGAGCTTGATGCCATTGCGGCGCGGCGGGATTACGCGTTTTGCCTATATCCCGAAGCGATGCTGAGGGCAATTTTCACCAGGGAAAGCGCGATCCTGCCATGTTGACGCTCGAAAACGCACACGGGATCGACGCCGAGTTCAAGAACGGCGTGCTGATCGTACACCTGCCCAAGCAAGAA
This sequence comes from Planctomycetia bacterium, assembly GCA_005799265.1. Taxonomy (GTDB): domain Bacteria; phylum Planctomycetota; class Planctomycetia; order Gemmatales; family Gemmataceae; genus SIAQ01. The sequence goes on from SYHD01000266.1 coordinate 15,965, forward strand.
ACCGTGAAGCCGAAGCAAGTGCCGATTCGCGTGCAGGCGTAGTGAATTTCCATGCTCCCCAGTCTGGTCAGTCAGTTTTTTCTCGTACCCGCGCTGCCTTTTCCATTGGATCGCGAGACCGTTTCTTGTTATGATTGCAGCAGGGGCGAAACGGACTTGGCAATCGTCGCAGTTTGATCGAGAGGAGAACGAATATGGTGCCAGTGAAGATCAAGGCGCGTAAGTACGGCACGGCCATTGGGATGTTGTTGCGTATGGGCGGCGGGTTCCAGACTCGATTCGAGCGGACGTTGATTGTCAACGCCGAACAACTGCGCCTCTTGAAGGATGCCGGCCTGGTCGATCCGAAAGGTTTCACATCCAAGCCGAGGGCGAACCATGGCCAAAAGGCAAGATAAGACGGATGCCTTCAAGTCACAGCTTGCCGCGCTTCATGCCTCGACTCCGGAAAACCTTCGACTTGCGTCGTTGAGCGAGAATCGCATGTCGGGATTCGCGGCGTACTTCATCCTCGTCCTGCCGTTGCTCGATTTTCAAGGCCAGCCGGTGTTTACCGATCCATTGATGGAAGAGTTGTTTCTGGCTCTCGATCACAAATTCGGCGGCTGTCTGCTTCCCTCCGCCAGTTCCCATCCACCTTATTGGGGTTCATGGCACCCGGAACAAATCGCCAAGACCGAAAAGGACTACGTGACGACCATCCAGATTTTCGCGAATCCGATTGAAGCAACCAATCGGTTTTTTAGCGGCCTCAAGCAGATTCTCAAGACCGCCGGCAATGTCGTTCAAGAGGAGATCCTGATCGCACGCTTCGATTGCTTTCTTATTTAGCCGCACGTCGGGCAAGGACAACTCGTCGATCTATCGTGCCATCGCGCCGGATTGCGTTTCCACAGGTTGTCCGGCGCTGGTTCCCAACCCGGCCGCGGGTTGACCATTCCACCGTGCCCAGCGATAATCCACGTACGCCAGGCCGATGCCGACGAAGATGACCACCAGGAAGCGATAGGCAAAGCCGCGCGCCCATCTTTCGTTGCCGCCGAGCGGTTGCAATGACCAGAGGGACAGCCAGCGATCGATCCAGACGCCGAGCGGGATCACCACGAGACAGATTCTCGGGAACCAGCCGCACAGGGCAAGCACACTGCCGCCCGTGAAGGCGATGCCGAGACAGAGGCGCGCTGCCAGCAGGGCGCCGCGTGCCCCGTGGGTCGCCACCAGCGTGCGGTAGCCGCGCACGCGATCCTCAGTTTCCTGAAAAGCCTGGGCCGCGAAGTAACAGCCGAGGGCGCCGACGCTGCCGAGCAGCCAGACGAAGATGGTGCGCAGATCGAGGGGCACTTCCACCACGGCCCACCCGGCCAGCGGCGAGAGCAGGCCATAGCCGAGAAAATTCACGAACGGACCGAGAAGCGGATGCCCTTTCCACACGGTCCAGGGATGGGAGTAGAGAATGGAAAGGATCGCGCACGCCAGACAGGCGCTGCCGGCCACAACATTGCCGATGAATGCGCACGTAATGGCGGTCAGGAGGGCGGCATATCCGCACCAAACCGTTGCGTGCGGAACCGGAACGGGTCGGCCCAGTAGAATGTCGCCTTGGTCGCAATCCAGATGCGCATTGAGCCACATCGTCCCAATGTGCAGCAGGGGCCACGCGAGGACGACCCAGCCAAGCTGCTCCTTTCCTCGCAAATCGAGAGAGTGATCCCAATGCGCCCAGCCGAATCCCACCAACGGGATCGCCAGTACGAATAGGAGCAAGCGAAGCCGGGCCAGAATAAGCAGGGCGCGAAGCATCAGAAACCGAGGTCGATAGACTTCGTGGCAGGCGCGAAGGCCGAACCAAGATCGCGGGCCTGGAACTTGATGCCCTTGGCTCCCTCTGCGATTTCGTAGACGGCCCAGAACCCGCGCGGCAGGTTGGGTGGGATTGCCTCCCCCGTCATGGGCTTTTCACCCTTGGGAATGTAGGATCTTTGCATGTCCATCTGCTTGAATTCGTTCCCCTCTGAATCGATCAGTTTCGGCGTAATGAAGATACGTTCCTCTTTTTTTCGGAGATTGGTGACCTTGAAATGGACAAGGACAAAACTTCCCGTTGTCGTCGCCTCCTTCTCAAACTGGTTGTTGGGTGCAAGCGTCTTACCCTTGTTTTCGGCGCTGACAACGATCCATTTCGAATCGTCGTTGAAAGTGACTTCCTCACCGATTTTTGCGTCGGACTTTTCAGCAGGCTTGTCTTTTCCGTCCTTGCCCCCCCCGCCTGGCTTGCCACCCTTTCCATCTGGCCCGGGGCAGGCCACCAACAAGATCACGCAGGCCATCACCGCAAAGCATGTGAATAATCGTTGCAAGAAGAGTGAATGCTCATTCGGACGGGGGGGCATATGCGTCTCCTTGTCCATGTGGGGAAGGTATTCTCAAAGGAGACTAGACTTGATCTCAATCCCGCAGTCAAGAAAAAACTCGTCGCTCAAGAAAAATGGCTTTCAGCATCACGCTCGTTTTTCTTTTGCACCTTGGGACACCGTTGCCTATCATCCCATCATCCATCGATGCAAACAACGACAAGGAGACAACCATGGCCAAAGACAAAGTCAACGTCGCCATCATCGGCCTGGGCTTCGGGGCCGAGTTTATTCCGATTTATCAGAAGCATCCCAACGCCAACATGTACGCGATCTGCCAGCGCACCGAGAAGAAGCTGCACGAGGTCGGCAACGCGTTCGGCGTCGCCAAGCGCTACACGAAGTACGAGGACGTGCTCGCGGACAAGGCCGTCGATTTCGTCCACATCAACTCGCCGATTCCCGATCACGCGCCGCAATCGATCGCCGCGCTGAAAGCCGGCAAGCACGTCATGTGTACCGTACCGATGGCGACCAGTGTCGCGGAATGTCAACAGATCGTCGAACTCGTCAAGAAGACGGGGCTGAAGTACATGATGGCCGAGACCGTCGTCTATGCCCGCGAGTTTCTCTTTTGCCGCGAGCTGTATCAGAAAGGCGAGTTAGGTAATATTCAGTATATCCAGGCGAGCCATCAGCAAGACATGGACGGTTGGCCGAACTACTGGCCGGGGCTGCCGCCCATGCACTACGCGACCCACTGCGTCGGGCCGTGTCTGGGCTTGACGCGTGCCGAGGCGGAGTACGTCTCCTGCTTCGGCTCCGGCACGATTCGCGAGGAGTTGATCCCCAAGTACAACTCGCCGTTCGCGGTCGAGACCTGCCACATCAAATTCCGCAACAGCGATATCTCCGCACGGATCATTCGCTCGCTCTTCGACGTCGCCCGGCAATATCGCGAGAGCATCGACGTGTATGGCTCCAAGAAGTCGTTCGAGTGGCCGCTGATCGAGGGCGAGGAGCCGGTGATTCACACGGCGAAGAAGCCGGAGCCGGAGATTCCGCAGCGCGTGAAGGTGCCGGATTACGCGCATTTGTTGCCCGAGCCGATACGCCGGTTCACGACGAAGGGTGTTTACGACGCGGGAGAGCACGCTCATCTGTCGTTCGTGCAGGGGGGCGGGCACGGCGGGTCGCATCCGCATCTGGTGCACGAGTTCGTGGCGTCGCTCGTCGGGCAACGCGATCCGTTTCCGAACGCGGTGCAGTCCGCCAACTGGACCTGTGTCGGCATCTTGGCGCATGACTCGGCGCTGAAGGGGGGCGAGATCATCAAACTGCCGGCGTTCACGTTGTCGTGAGGCTCGAAGAAATCGCTGGCGTTCGCGTTTGCCCATGCGGTAGAATACTGGAAGTGTTTAGACATCTTTCCGCGTGAGGTGAGTGATGCCACTCGTGTGCCCCCATTGCGGCGCCGATCTGAAGGGTGCGGGCATACATGGAAAGTGCCCCAGGTGCGCGGCAGCGCTGAAATCGACGGACAACGGCGCGAAACCGGGGCCGCCGGTCTATGTCTGGTTTATCGGCGCAGGCGTCGTCCTGGCGGGTCTGCTGGCGATGATCGTCCTTGTGGTCGGGCTTGGCGTCTACTTTGCCGCGGGCCGTACAAGAACGGCCCCTGAGGCGGTGGCGGCCGATGACCGTTTGCCGGGAAATGACGCGGGCCACGGGGGCGGACAGAATCAATCCCACGCCGACGGCGTGCGTCAGGACGTGAAGCCGCCCGCCGATGCTGAGCGAACGACGATGGAGCCACTCACGCCGAACACGCGGATGCGCATGGATGAGGCGCAGTTCCTCGGCGTTCAGGCCAAGGGACAGCGTTTCTGCATCATTGCCGACTGCTCCGGCAGCATGTCGGGGAACGCCATTCTGGAACTCAAGGCGGAGACCAGCAAGACAATCCGCGACCTCGATCCGAGCCGCGAATTCTACGTTGTGTTTTTTCACTCGACTGCAGTACCGATGCCGCATCCGAGTTGGGTGGACGCGTCGAAGGAGAACGTGGACAAGGTGCTGCCGTGGATCGCGGGGATCCGGGCCCAAGGAGGCACGTCGCCCAAGTCGGCTTTTCTGCACGCGTTCAAACTTCAACCGCGTCCCGACGTCATCTTCTTCATGACCGATGGTCTGATTCCAGCAGACGTACCGGCGGCCGTGGCTCAGATGAATGGCGGGCCGACGAAAGTTACGATTCATACGATCATGTTCACCCGGAACTCGGGCAAGAACAACATCGTGAATATCGAGCGGAAACGCGGTGAGCCGCCGCTGCGGTTGCTCGCCGAGCAGTCGGGTGGAACCTTCCGGCACGTGACGGAAAAGAAAGAGAACGCCAAATGATAGCAACGGTTGAGGGAGAATTAAACGACAACGGCCTGCAAGAGTGCTTGCAAGCCGTCAGAGTGGAGTCGAAGGGGATCGAACCCTCAACCTCCGCAGGGCGAACGCG
>SYHD01000267.1 GCA_005799265.1 Planctomycetia bacterium
CGCGTTGGGAACCGTCCGGATCGCTACGAACCACGAGCGCGAAAACGACGACCCAAAGCGTACGGCCTTTTGACAGAACCGCGCCCGGTCGCCCGAAAACGTTGCGGCAAAAAGTGTAACGGTTAACTACGTGCCATTCGAATCAGGGACGTAAAAGTCAGATGATGCGAGGCGAGCATCACCGCCGCCGGTTCGCCGCCCCAGCGAATGGCCACGCCGGCGACGGCCGGCAAGCCGAGATTCACCGCGGGAAAGGGGATGTCGGACAGAAAGGGGGCATAGCTGTCAGGCAGGCCGCCCGAGCGCGCGATTAAGGCCGCGTTCGTCGTATGCATCGTTGCGTCCATGCCGAGCGGAGCATAGTGGCAGAACAATGTGGTAGTATAGGGTAGACTACCTATTAGGCAGATGACGGCCGCCCAGGAGAATTGCTTTTTCAAGGGTATCCAGGCACCCTCGCGCCGCCATCGCGCCGCTGCCAGCGCCGCCAGGACGGCGATCAGGCCCGCGGCGACATCCAGCCCCCCCGCAAACGGGAACACGTACAACGCGAGGGTCCAGTACACCACGCCCAGGAGCGGCGCGCCAACCCAGCCAATGTGCAGACGCAATAACGGCAGGAGCGCGAAGCCCGCGAGCCCCACCCACACCCACAACAGCGCCAACGCGACCAAGTGTTCGAGCAGCAGGGACCAGGGAAGCATCGCCGACCTCCTTGACGAACCCGGATCACGCCGCCCGCTTGCTCGGTTGCGCTTGCGGCGCCGCCGTCGGCTTGCGTCCCACGACCAGGATGTTCTTGCCCCAGGGCAGCAGGCCGCTCGGCTCGATGCGGCGCAGGATGGGGATCATCCAGCGATCGTATTGATCCACGTGAATGCCGTTCAGCCGGCTGTTTTTGAGCACGCGATAGATGAACCACCAGATCAGCATGCCCGGCATGTCGAAGTAGTGCGCACGCACTACCTCCAAACCGGCGGAACTCATCTTCTCCTTCATTTCGTCCAGGTAGTACCGGCGGAAATGCCCCACGCTGGCGTCGAACTTGCCGTAGAGCCACGGTAACGCGGGAGAGAAGGTGAGCACATGCCCGCCCGGTTGCAGCAGCGACGCGACGCGGGCCAACTCCTGGCGATCATCCTCGATGTGTTCCAACACGTTGATGTAGAAGATCGTGTCCAGTTCCTGTTGCCGCAGGTAGTCGGCCTGCCCGTCGAGGAAGCCGCGCAGCGGATGGGCCAGGCCCTGTTGATTACCCTCTTCGAGATTTTGGCACAGATGCACGAACATCTCGGACGGTTCCAGCATCCAGGTTTCTTGGCGATAACGTTCCAGGATCATCCGCGAGACGGCACCGGTGCCGGCGCCGACTTCGAGGAGCTTGCTGCCGACGTAGGGATCGAACTTGGAGAGAATCCAGGCGTGGTAGTTGACCGCGAAGTCCATGGCTTCGAGGTCTTTGCCCTCGTATTGAAACTGCGCGGACTGAGCGTTGCCAAGCTGCATAAACCCGACTCCCGCAGTTTTCGGCCGATCGCCTTCCGTTAACGTCGGTAATATCGGTAAATTCGCCGCAAGAGCTTTAGATTTTTGCTTTTACTTCCTAATTCCTCATTCGTCGTTCTGCGTTCCTATTGCAATCAAGAATGAAGAACGCGGAATGAGGAAGTGAATACGGTAAATAGGAACTTGGCGCGGCGATGAATCATGCCGCCAGTGCCCTCACGGTCGCGCGGGCGCTCTCATCGAACACCTCTTTCAGGAGCTTGCGATATTCCTGCTGCATCGGCAAATGCGAGCCAGGCTGCACTTTTGTGACAGCCCGGATTACCATGTCGTTCGGCGTCAACTCGACCAATCCCTTGATGATCGTCTCACCGATCACCTCGCGACGGCGTTCGCGCAATCGTTTGCCCGCCTCGGCCATGTCGTGCATCACGTGTTCGAGGTTGACGCTCGTCGGGACCTTGATGTCTACGACCGCGTTGACGTAGCCCTTCGAGTAATTGACGACCGTCTTGATTTGCCCGTTGGGGATGATGACGAGCTTGCCCGATTCGTCGCGGATGTGCGTCGTGCGGATGTTGATCACCTCGATCTTGCCCATTGCGTCGCCGATCTGCACCATGTCGCCGACGAGGAATTGATTCTCGAACAGGATGAAGAACCCCGCGACCATGTCAGCGACGAGATTCTGCGCGCCGAGCCCGACCGCCAGACCGACCACTCCGGCCCCGGCCAAGATATGCGTTGTGTCGATTGCGAAGACGCGTAGCATCATCAACGCGGAGCTGAAGTAGAGAACGTATTGCGCGATCGATTCGAGCAAGGGGACGAGCGTCCGCCCCTTCTGGTCGTCAAGGCGATTCTCCTTGAACATGCCGAACGCTTCGTTGATGAAGACGTGCAAGACCTCGATGGCGACGCGCGTGCCGAAAAAGATGCCGATGCATTGCACCGCGGCGTGCCCGAACTTCGCCACGAAGGCGATGAAGCTCAACGCCTCGGCACACTGCGACGCCGCAAAGATCCACACCGCCGCCTCGAAGCATTTTTGGCCGAAAGGAAACAGGCGGACGACGCGTTCCCAGTAGCGATGAAATTGTCCCTGGTCGAGGTGTTGGTTGCCGAGGTTTGCGAAGACGTGGAACATGATCCGGCAGCCGAGGGTCAACAGGCGCGCGACCATGTAGTAGGTTATAATTCGTATTACGAGAGCGCCCCAGCCGGCGGTGTCTTGAACGCCGACGATGCGTCCGGTGATCCAGAGTCCGCCGACGACAAGCAGGGTGAGGGCGAAGCGTTCCACCAGCGTGAGCCAGAGATGGATCGTCTCCTCGATGTGCAGACGACGTTCGGGTTCCAACGAGCCGGGAGCGTTAGCGACCGGTGTCTCCGGATGCACGTACCTGGGCAGTTGATGATGAACCCACGCCGCAGCGTAAACGCGCAGTCGCCGCACCAATCGAAACGCCAGCACTGCGCCCACCGTGAGTCCGATGAGTTTGGCAAGCATGATGCCGAAGTCGGTTAGATTGGCGCCGGTGAGCTGCCCGATCCATTGCGCGAAGTCGGCGCGGGCGTCGCGCCCGGACATATGGTAGATCGCCATCGAACCGACGCTGACGATCATCAGCACGATGGTCTTCCAGAAGAGCAGCCCGTGCAGTCCTTTAACGGCCTCTTTGGAGACGCCGTCGAGCCAGGAAAGCCCGGTCCGGCGCACGACCTGTTCGCCGCTGTTCTTGAGCAATTTGCGCAGGAAGATGGAGACAAGGAGCAAGGCGCCGAGGGCTACGTGAATGCCGATGAGGTTGGCGAGCAGGCGTTCGTCATTGAGCCATTTGCCGAGATCCATCGCGCCCTCCTTGGCACGTCATCTCCCGCTGCCTTCGAAGCGAGGCAGTATCTGGGGTCGTAAGAGTACAACGAGACCGTGAATCGTGTCAAGCGAGGTTCATTTTCAGTGTGTCGGAACGCCGAGGAGCGTGATATCTATGATCCAAGCTGATCCATTTCCGTGTGGATTATTCACTTGCCTTTTTTTTCGATCTTCGCCCACGTATCGGCCAACGTCACCGCCCGATTGAACACCAGCTTGCCGGCGGCCGAATCCTTATCGACGCTGAAGTAGCCCAATCGCTCGAACTGATACTTCGTCCCGACCGGCGCGTCCTTCACGTTCGGCTCCAGCATCGCCGTCAGCACCTCCAGCGAATTGGGATTGAGATTCACCGTGAAGTCCTGCCCCTCCAGCACTTCCTCCGGGCGAGGTACCTTGCACAGGTGATCGTACAGGCGCACCTCGGCGGGAATCGCGTGTGCCGCCGACACCCAGTGAATGGTCCCCTTGACCTTGAGGCCATCTGGAGCGTTGCCGCCTTTGGTTGTGACATCGTACGTGCAGTGCAGTTCGGTGACGTTGCCGGTCGCGTCCTTGACGACGCTATTGCACTTGAGGAAGTACGCCCAGCGCAGACGAACCTCTTTGCCAGGCGCGAGACGAAAGTAGCCTTTGGGCGGGTCTTCGTGGAAATCGGAGCGTTCAATCAACAGCTCACGGCCGAACGGGACTTTGCGCGTGCCGGCCGATGCGTCCTCGGGATTGTTGACGGCGTCCAGTTCCTCGGTCTGGCCTTCGGGGTAGTTGTCGATGACGACCTTCAGCGGGTCGATCACGGCCATAACGCGGAGCGAGCGTTTGTTGAGATCGTCGCGCACTGCGTGCTCGAGCAGGTTGTACTCGATGATGCCGCTGGTCTTCGATACGCCGATCATTCCGCAGAAATTGCGGACGCCTTCGGCTGTGTAGCCGCGGCGGCGCATGCCGCTAAGCGTGGGCACGCGCGGATCGTCCCAGCC
>SYHD01000268.1 GCA_005799265.1 Planctomycetia bacterium
GCCGCAATCGGGTGAACCCGCGCGTGGTCAAACGCAAGATGTCGAAGTTCGCCAAGAAACGTCCAGAGCATCGTCGTCAACCGCCCTTAAAGAAAACCTTTGCCGAGACAGTGGTTGTAACTTAAACGAACGGTATTGCGTCTAAACCCTAGACTGTACCACAGCCAACCTGCCCGCGAAAGATCCCACCTACCCACGCGGAGAAAATCATGCGACTGCTCCTTTCCACCATCATCCTTTTTGCCGCCAGCGCCGCGCTCGTCCGTGCGGACGATTGGCCTGCCTGGCGCGGTCCGACTGGCCAGGGCTATTGTGCCGAGAAGAACCTCCCCGTCAAATGGAGCGGCAAGGACAACGTCAACATCAAATGGAGGATCAAGCTGGCGCATCCGGGCTATTCGACTCCGATCGTCTGGAAGGACAAGATCTTCCTCACGATGGCAAACGAAGGCGGTAAGGTCCGCAGTCTCTATTGCCTCGACCGCGCCGACGGCAAACAGCTCTGGAAGGCAGACGTCGAGCATGCGGCCAAGGAACAGACTTGGGCGAACTACCCCTATTGTCACGCCTCACCCGTCACCGATGGCGAACGCGTTGTCGTCAGCTTCGGCTCAGCCGGCATGCACTGCTATGACCTCGACGGCAAGCCTCTTTGGAAGCGCATCGACCTTGGCGTTTGGCAGCATCAGTTCGGCAACTCGTCCTCGCCCGTGCTTCACGAAGACCTTTGCTACATGTGGTGCGGACCGAACGCCGGCAAGGGACGCAATTTTCTCCTCGCTGTCGACAAGAAAACGGGAAAAACGGTCTGGGAACATAATGAGAAGACGGGCTCTTGGGGTACTCCAATCATCACCAAGATCGACGGACTGGAAAACCTCGTGCTCGGCATGGGAGCGCATTTGAAGGGCTTCGATCCCAAGACCGGCAAGGAGCTTTGGCTCTGCGAAGGCTTGACCAGTTACGTCTACACTTCTCCAGTCGTCAGCAACGGCTACGCCATCGCCATGTCCGGCTACGGCGGCGCCGGCATCGGCATCAAGCTCGGCGGCTCGGGCAACATCACCAAGGACGGCCAGCTCTGGCGCCATCCTTCCAACGCCCAGCGCGTCGGCAGCGGCATCATTATCGGCGAGCACGTCTACATCATGGAAGACCCTGGCACGCCCAAGTGCTTCGAACTCGCCACCGGCAAGGAAGTCTGGCTGGTGAAAGAACGCCCCAGCACTCGAAACTGGGGGTCGATGGTCCACGCCGACGGCAAGCTCTATGTGATGGACCGGGACGCTCGCACCTTCATCTTCGCCGCCAGCCCCAAGTACGAATTGCTCGCGGCCAACAACCTCGGCAAGGGCGAGTCGACGAACTCTTCGGTCGTGATCTCCAACGGCGAGATCTTCCTGCGCACCAGTCAGAGCTTGTGGTGCATCAGCGATAAGAAGTAATTTGTCTCATCTGCCGTTTGCAGCTTAGCACGCTCCTGCGTGCTAAGCCGCAAACGGCAATCTCGTTGACGCAATTCGACACCACCTTTTTGGCACAATCAAAGCAACACCCGGCGCGACGATCCAGGTCGTCGCCGCGCACGACGGGGGAAAATAGGTTGCCGTCAGTGCGGTTTGCCTTATCATGACATTGAACATGCTAACCTCTGCGTTCTCCTTGTCTTGACATGAAAAGCCGCACAAGGGTATAGCAAAGAGGTGTGTTCCCTCCCTCTCCGGGGCGCACGTAAGGAAAAAGGCAAAAGGAAAAAGGCAAAAGGACAAAGGAAAAAGGCTAACGACTCATTCTGTCACCTATCCCTTTTGCTTTTTTCCTTGCCCACGACCGCCCACGCGAATCCAAGGACCTTCACGAGGAACCCAATGAGCACCGCTACGTTTTCCAAGGCTCCGCCCCAAGCACACAGTACCGACGAAGCTACTCAGCAAAAATTCGAATATCCCGGCATCCCCACCACGTGCGACGGCGCCGAAGCCGTCGTTCACGTCGAGATCCATGTCGCTCAGGCCGCCGGCGCCTATCCGATCACCAGTTCCACGACGATGGGCGGCGGGTTCAACGCGGCCTGCATGAATGGCGTGAAGAATCTTTGGGGCGATACGCTTCAATTCTTCGAGCCTGAGAGCGAGCATTCCGCCGCCACCGTTTGTGAAGGCTTCGCGGTCGCCGGTGGTCGCGTCACCAACTTCACGTCGGGTCAGGGCCTGGTCCTGATGAAAGAAGTGCTCTACACGATATCCGGAAAACGGTTGCCCGTGCTGATGAACATTGGCTCGCGTGCCTTGACAAGCCAGGGCTTGAACGTCCACGCCGGCCATGACGATGTTGCGTCGGTCGCCGACGTTGGCTGGGGCATGCTTTTCGGGCGCAACGCGCAAGAAGCCGGCGACTTGTGCCTGATCGGCCGGCGGGCCGCCGAGGCCAGCCAGACGCCGTTCTTCAATATCCAGGACGGCTTTCTCACCACGCACACCGTCGAGACGGCCCGGCTTCCCGAACCAGCATTCATGAAGGAGTACATCGGCGATCCCAAGGAGAAGCTGGTCAACCTGATGGATACCGCCAATCCCATGATGTCGGGCGTCGTCCAGAATCAGGACTCGTACATGAAGGGCAAGATTGCCCAGCGCTGGTTCTATGACCGCATCGATGCCATCCTCGAAGATTGCTTCGAGGTCTTCTATCAAAAGACCGGCCGACGCTACGACTTCGTTGAAGCGTATTGCTGCGACGACGCCGAGTTCATTATGGTCGGCATGGGTAGCTACATGGAGACGGCCAAGGTCACGGTCGATTATCTCCGCAAAAAGGGCATCCCCGCCGGTTGCCTAAACGTCTGCGTGTTCCGGCCGTTCCCCAGCAAGCACATCGTCAACGCCCTCAAGAACTGCACGGCGTTCACGATATTCGAGCGTATGGACGATCCGCTGTCCACCACGGGCAACCACTTGACGCGCGAGATCAAGGCAGCGTTCTGCGATGCGATGCTCGGCACCAACGGCTTGGAGAAGATCGACCGCATCCCGCGCGTCTATCACGCCGCGGCAGGGCTCGGCAGCCGCGACGTGCGTCCCGGCGACTTCATCGCCGCCCTCAATAACATGCAGCGGCCTGACGGCCAGCATTTCTTCTGCGTCGGCATCGATCACCCCTTGGCCCTCAAACGCGGCGAAGATCCCGATTTGCGGCCCTTGCACGGGTTCTCGATGCGCGGCCACTCGGTCGGCGGCTTCGGCAGCGTCACCACCAACAAGATCATCGCCGTCATCGCCGGCAACGTCTTCGGCAAGGACGTGCAGGCCTATCCCAAGTACGGCTCCGAAAAGAAGGGCTTGCCCACCACCTACTATCTGACCATCGGCGACTCGCACATTTACATGCACAGCGAACTCGAACACATCGATTTGCTGTGCGTGAATGATACCACCGCCATCTTGAACCCGCTGACTCTCGACGGCCTGCAACTCGGCGGCGCCATCTTCATGCAATCGACTCACATCGAGCCCGCGGACGTCTGGAAACACATCCCCAAGAACGTGCAGAAAGTCATCCGCGACAACAAGTACAGCGTCCACTACTGCGATATGGTCAAGATTGCCCGCGAAATGGCGTCCGAAGCCGACTTGCAGATGCGCATGCAGGGCATCGTGCTGCTCGGCGCGTTCTTGAAGCTGACACCGTACGCCAAAGAAAGCAACATGTCGGAAGAACAGGTCTATCAGGGTGTCGAAAAAGCCCTCAATAAATACTTCGGCAAACGCGGCGCGCGCGTCGTCGAGGACAACCTCAACTGCGTCAAGCGCGGCTACAAGGAAACCAAAGAAATTCCCGCGTCGATTATCAAATGATAGGTACTTCGTTTAGCCCCGCCTCGTAGAGGCGGGCGAACCAGTTGATTCGCTCGCCCGCCTCTACGAGGCGGGGCTAAACGGTTCAATGATTTGGAGTAATCAATGTCAGCAACCGCAACCCCGTCCATGAACGAAGCGAACGAACGCGATCCGTACAACAACAACAGCTACGGCACCCTGGTCGACGGCAAATACAAGCTCGTCAATCTCCCCGTGCTCGACGTCAACGACTTCAACGAACGCATCATCCGCGGCTACGAAGAAGGCTGGGGTGAACGCGATCTGCCCGCCGACCTCACGACGGCGCGCTCGCTGATCCCGGCAGGCACCGCGACCTTGCGCGACTTCAGCAACATCGCGCCGGAAATCCCGCTCTACATCCCCGAAAACTGCACCGGCTGCATGGATTGCGTCACCGAATGCCCCGACACTGCGATCCTCGGCAAAGTCATGTCCGAGACCGAATGGAACGCGAAGATGCTGACCATTCCCGAAGCCGACCGCGAACGCTTCGGGAAGGAATGGGCCAAGACCAAGAAGTACTACGACGCCTACAAGAAGAAACTCGGCGACGGCGGCATGTTCAACATCATCATCGACCCGTCCAAGTGTAAGGGCTGTGCCGAGTGCGTCACGGTCTGCGACGACGACGCCTTGAAGATGATCGCGAAAAACGACGACGTGATGACGTGGTCGCGCAAGACCCATCGCTACTTCAAGAACATCGGCCCCTCCAACGAGAAGTACATCAACGAGAACCTGCTCATCGACATGATGCTCAAAGAAAAGACGCATCTCTATGTCGGCGGCGCCGGTTCCTGCGCGGGCTGCGGCGAAGGCACCGCCCTGCGCATGCTTTGCTCCGCCACCGGCGCCAAGCACGGCGATCAATGGGCCCTCGTCGCGGCGACCGGTTGCAACACCGTCTACACCTCGACCTATCCGTACAACCCGTACCTCGTGCCGTGGACCAATTCGCTCTTCGAAAATGCACCGGCAGACGCAATTGGCGTCCGCATGCGCTGGGACCAGATGGGATGGAACGACAAACCGATCTGGTGCATCGGCGGCGACGGCGCCATGTTCGACATCGGCTTCCAGGCCCTCTCACGCCTGTTCGCCAGCGGCATGAACGTCAAGGTCTTCGTCCTCGACACCCAGGTCTATTCCAACACCGGCGGCCAGGCCTCGACCGCCAGCTACACCGGCCAAAATACCAAGATGAGCGTCCACGGCAAGACCTACGGCGGCAAGCAAGAACGCCGCAAGGAAATCGCTCAGATCGCCATCATGCACCCGCGTACCTATGTCGCGCAAACGACGTGTGCCCACGTCAACCACTTCTACAAGTCGGTCATCGGCGCACTGGAGTTTGACGGGCCCGCTATTGTCGTTTGCTACACGACCTGCCAGCCCGAACACGGCGTCGCCGACAATATGGCCGGCGAGGCCGCTAAGCTCGCGGTGGACACCCGCGCCTTCCCGATTCTGATCTATGATCCGCGCAAAGGCGACAAGGTCAAGGAGCGCCTGTCGCTCGTCGGCAACCCGGCGGTGAAAGACGACTGGTGGAAGAACCCCAAGACCAACGAGGAAGTGAACTTCATCGACTTCGCCCGCAGCGAAGGCCGCTTCGCCAAGCACTTCGACAAGGACGGCAACCCGTCCAAGCTGCTTCTGGACGCCAAGCAAGACCGCCTGGAGAACTGGCATCTGCTCCAGGAACTCGCGGGATTGCGTTAACGCCGTTTAGCCGCGGATCGCAGATCCGCGTGGATCTGCGATCCGCGGCTAAA
>SYHD01000269.1 GCA_005799265.1 Planctomycetia bacterium
GCAGCGTGTAGAAGATCTCTTTGACCGCGAAGCTCATCGGCAACTCTCGATTGTCAAATGTCTTCTATAAAGTAAGACCCGATGTGTTGATTCGCGCCACACTTGTGCCGTCAGTCCTTCTTCTCTTCCTTCTCCTTGGGCGGCGGCGGATCGGACCGGAACTTCGTCAGGTCGGCACCCGTCTTGGCGGCGCTCGTGCGTGTGATCGTGCTCAGCGTCACCGTGAGCTGGGCCCGCAAGGGCGAATCTTCGGCCGCGTCCTGATGGGCTTGCTTTAGGTCGGCTTGCTGCTTCCTGTCGATCATCAGGCCATTTTGCCGAATATGCCGATTCAGTTCGAGCACGGCCGGCATGCGCATCTTGAGGTCGCGCCCGGGATCGCCGACGATGTCCGCGAGGCGATACTGCATGTCCTTGCCCGGCAGTCGGCCGATGATCTCGATCGCTTCGAGGGCATAATCCTTCGAGTCGAGTTGCTTGACGATGATGTCGAGCGCGGGGAGCACGTTGTAGCCTTCGATCTCGCCGCGCCCCATGCGCCAGAGCGTGTCCATCGAGAACTTGGCGAACTCCTTGCGTTCAGCCTCCGTCAGCTTGACGACTTGCACCTTTTTGATGTGCGTCTCGACGAGATTTTTCAGATCGTCGCCCGCTTCGAATTTGTCCTCGGTGATGATGATGACGTTCGGATCCTTGCCGACTTGCTTCTGCACGATCTTCTCGCGCCCCTTGGCGACGACGATCACCATCGGCATCGACGCGAGGTCATAGTGCTGGCGGAGCTGCGCGAGGACGAAGGGAAAGTCCAGTTCCGGCGCGCCGCGATGGAGGATCATGAGATCGTAGTCCGCCGACTTCTTGATGAGTTCGACGGCGTCGTTGGTCTTGCGCGCGATCATCGCCTCGTAGCCGAGGGTCTTGACGAGATCGCGGACGGCGGGGTCCTGGCCTTGCGGGACGTAGGCGACAAGAGCTTTCGACACGACCAGATCGCTCGCCAGAAAGCGGCGCGACAGCTCGACGAGTCGGTCGGACGCGACGGCGGGGTTCGTCGTCTTCGGCATTTTCAGCATCGCCTTGAGGGCGGCGAACTGAATGCGGCGATCGGGATAGTAGAGCGCCTTGGTGATGCCGCGCGGCTGGCCGGCTGTGCCAGGACGCGCCGCGCGATACTCGCCGCGCTCGCCCAGCGCCTGAATGATCGGCAGAGCGATCGGCAGTTGCCGTTCGTCCAGCGCTCGCTCCAGGACGCGAATCACCAGGTCCGTGTCGAGCGACGTCAATAGTTGCAGCATCTTGGGCGGCATCGGCTTGACGAGAATCTGATCCAACTCCGGCCGATAGTAGCGTTCGAGCAAAAGGTTCAGCATCACCACCTGCGCGGGCTGATAGGCGGGATCGAGATCGAGCGCTTCCTCCGCGTAACGCTTGCCGAAGAACTCCTCGGCCTGATACGGCGTCAGCTCGACTGGCTTGAGCGCGAGGGCATCGCCGTCCCAGGGGTAGATCTGCACGGGGCGATCTTCCTTGAACGGCATCTTGTGTTGATAGTAGCGCTCGGCAAGATAGACGAGCGCCTCGCGTGAAGGCGGCACATCGGTGATTGGAATACGCAAGACCGACGCCAGGGTTTCCTTGGCCTTGGCGCGTATCACCGGGGGATACTTCTTCGACGCCGACATGTGCCAGAGGTACGGGATGACGCGCGCGTCGTCACGCTTCTGGATGATATCTAGCAATGCCAAGCGCAATTCGACGTCGCGATAGTCCTTGTCGTTGGCGGGCTTGAATATTTCGAGATAGGTCGGCACCGTTTCTGGCCCGACGCGCAGCATGGTCTCGCGCACGCGCCCGAAGAGGGGCTTGCCGTGATTGACGCGCAGCGCCTCGATGAGGTAAGGCACGGCACGCTCGCGCGAACGGGCCAGCTGCACGTAGGCATAGGCGCGTTCCTCCTCGGTGAAGGCGTCGAGCCGGGCAATGAATTTCTTGATGCGTTCGGGATCGCTCAGGTTCTTTTCGACGGCCTTGGTGACGCGGTCGATCAGTTTATCGACGCTCTCGACGGCTTCCTTGCGAAACGGCGGATGATCGGACCACAATTCGGGCCGTACCTGCTTCAGACGTAGAAACGCCGACATGCCCTCGGCCAGTTCGAGCTTGATGAGGTCCTTGTCGACGTTCTCCGGCGGATCCTTGGCGAGCATGAGTTTGAGGTGCAGCCCGGCGAGATCGAACTTGCCGAGGTCCATCTCGAACTTAATGGCGGCCCAATATTCGATCGCGGTTTCGGGCCGTTTGAAGAAGAGGCGATATTCCTCCTTGGCTTTTTCGAGCAGCTCCTCCGTCTTCTTTTTGTTGATCGCCTCCATGTCGCCCTTGTCGTCCTGGGCGCGGACGGGCGCCAGACTCGCGATTGATCCCGCAAGGACGAGAAAACCGAGCAGCGCGATCCAACGTTTTCCAAACATGCTACTCTCCTTCCCCAGCCGCAAACACTTCGCTTACTGCAATCTTGAACCCCTTGAGCAATTTGGAGGTCGCCTCCTCACCCGGCTTGAAGACGCCGTGAACCCTGAAGACCTTGCCTGCCAACGCCAGCACCGTGATCGTTTTCTCCTTGGGGTCGACGAGCCAGTATTCGCGCACCTCGGCCCTGGCGTAGGCGCGTCTTTTAGTCACGAGATCGCGCTTGCGGTTCTCTTGGCCGGGGCTGACGACTTCCATGATGAGATCAGCCCCCTCGGGTGGCGTGCGCGTGTTTGTGATACGGTGCTTTTCAAAGTAGCCGATGTCGGGCTCGCGGAATTTACCCCGCCCCAGGCGAACCGGGAGCGGCGCGGTCCCCACCAAGCCGCTTTTGAGTGCGCGAACGAAATCGTCCAGGCAGCGAAAGAGCATCTGCACGATCAACTGATGATATAAGTCGGGCATGGGCAGGATCTCCAAGAATCCATCGCAGAGCTCAATCATCTGGTTGCCGATCTCGCGTTCCAGCGCGAGGTAGTCCTCCTCCGTCCAGTCGCCTTGGAGCGGCCAAAGTTTCGCCAGTTCCCACACCGGTTCGCGCAGCTTTCCGTTGGAGCGCGCGCTCGGCTTGGCAGATTCAAGCACGGCGGTCATCTTCGCTCTCCTACTTTGCCAGGATACTGCGGGGCCTTCTGAGCACCGAAGGTGCGCCAACAAGCCCTGGGGAACGAATCATGCATTCGCCGAAGCCCTGAAAGGGCGAAACAGATCGCACCCCGCTTTGTCTTGCCCTTTCAGGGCGACAACTCTCGCGCCTCCGCTTACCCAGGGCGGCGCTTCGCTTTGCCATGGGCTGGTTTGTTTGCGCACCTTCGATGCTCCTATTGTCGACGCATGTGAGACCGTCGCCAATCGAAGGTCTGTCAACACTCAATCTCCGGCCGAATCAAATCCTCATTCGTCTCGCGCCGCCGAATCAAATGATGCTCGCCGCCATCGACCAGCACCTCCGCCGCTCTCGGCCGGCCGTTGTAGTTCGACGCCATCGCCATGCCGTAAGCGCCGGCGGAGAACGTCGCCAGCAGTTCGCCGCGTCCGACCGGCGGCAGGTAGCGGTCCTTCGCGAGGAAGTCGCCCGATTCGCACACGGGGCCGACGACATCACACTTGATCGTGCCCGGATTCTCGATCTGGAAGTCCTCCGGCGGCGAACCAACCACCGGCCAGACGCGATGGAACGAATCGTACAGCGTCGGGCGAATCAGATCGTTCATGGCGGCGTCCTGGATCACGAAATGTTTGCCGCCCGAATCCTTCGTGTAGATCACCCGGCTCACCAAGAGGCCCGCGTTGCCAACGATAAAACGGCCTGGTTCCAGCACGAGCTTGCAGCCCGACTTCTGGATGCCCGGCACGATGACCTCGGCGAAGGCGGTCGCGGGGAGGGCCTCGTTCTTCTTGTAATTGATGCCGAAGCCGCCGCCCATGTTCCAGACGTTGATCTTGTGCCCTTGGTCACGCAGCTTGTCGATCAGCATCAGCCCCTTCGCGATGCCCAGCCGATACGGCTCGGTCGAGAGGATCGGCGAGCCGAGGTGCATGTGCAATCCTACCACCTTGACGTGCGGGTTCTTGACCACCTTCTGGGCGAATTCGAGCACGGTGTCGATGTCGAGCCCGAACTTGACGCCTTTGACGCTGGTATCGGTCTTGGCGTGCGTCTTGGGCGGTAGATCGGGATTGACGCGCAGGGCAACCTGGGCGACGCGATTCATCCCCCTGGCGATGTCGGCAATGGCGTCGAGCTCGCCTTCGCTCTCGACGTTGAAGAGAAAGACGCCGTTGTCGAACGCCATGCGAATCTCAGCATCGGTCTTGCCGGCGCCGGCGAAGACGATTTTGTCGGCCGGGCAGCCTGCTTTGAGCGCGCGATAGAGTTCGCCGGCGCTGGTGACATCGCAGCCGGCGCCGCCTTCGACCATGAGCTTGGTGATGTGCAGATTGCCGTTGGTCTTGATCGAATAGCAGACAAGCGGATTAACGGCCGCGAACGCCGATTGCAGCTGCTTGAGGTGGTGCTGCAGCGTCTTCTTGCTGTAGACGTAGAGCGGCGTGCCGTATTTCTCGGCGAGCGCCGGCACGGGGACGTCATCGCAGTGGAGGATGCGGTTTTTGTAGGTGAAGTGGTCCATGGGTAGCACCAGAGAGGACGTCAGAACTGCCCGAACATTATTGTATGGACATCGTCAGCGAAACTGCTTGGTCCTGTCACGGGAAGGACGATAGCGCCACGATGAAAGGGAAAGTCGCCTGAAGATTGTTCATCAGCCTGCCATCGGCGGTAACGAATTCGCATTGCTCACGTTCCGCGAGAGCCACGTACAAGCAATCATAAACGCTGGCCTGATGGCGATGGGCAATCGCGTACGCTCTCGGCAACAAAGGGATAGCGTCGTGAAAAATGGGCCTGGTCGTCAAAACGTCAGCGAAGAAGAGGGCCCCATCGCCGCGCGCGATTCGCTTTCGCCGTTCAATGATGAGTAGAGCATTGCCGACTTCGGTCGGGAAAAGATCGGGGGCCAGAAGCTGGTGAACGCCGTTGCGAAAGTCATTGCGCAGGCGGATCGCTTTCGGCGAATCGGTCTCTGCGACGACCCATTTGAGAGCCGTTGAGCAATCGATAACGTATTTCATCGGCTATCGCGCATTTCACGGATGATGTCAACGGCGATATCTTGTTCGCCGTACAACTCGCGATTTTTCTCGCGCATGCGATCCATGCGTTCGCAAGCCTGCCGCATCGCCTCCGGGTCGCGCACATCTTGCGCGGCCTTCTCGGCTGCGTCCTGCAGTTCGGCCATGACTTCGGCGGGAATCAGCGTTTTTTCGGTGGTGTTCATGCTTTCATTGTCGCCGCTAATCGGATCATGGTCAAGGCCCGTCATGGCTGTGTGTCATACCGCAATAGAAATGTCCGCATTTTGGGAGACTCTAGCATCATCACCGGCAATTACGCCGCCCGTTGGCGATGGAGCGTTTTCAGAACTCCGCATCGGCCCGGCTGGGATGACGCGCAGCTCTAGGTGTTATTGTAACGCAACGAACAAAAGGAGTGCATTGGAAAATGATGCTTTGACCCCGCAGGCTCCTGCGTCGCCTGCGGGCTTGGGATGGGTCAGTTCAACTCTTCGAGCCACAAGCGCAGATCGTGCTCATACTCGCTCGCCAGGTCGCCCTTGACGAGCTGGCGGTGGAAGTCGGCGGCGCCTTTGCGGTCGAGGTTCGCGGCCTGGGCGTCGGGGAATCGCTTCGACGGGTCCGGCGCGATCAGCTTCTGGCACAGGTTCAGCAGCATCTCGTTGCCGCTCACGTCCGCGGGGAGCAGATCCTTCAGACGCTTGTCGAGGTTCTGTTTCGCGGCCAATAGCGAACGCAAATCGTTCAGGCCCTCGAACGGATTTTGCCCCGCGAGCATCTCGATCAAGACGTAACCCAAACTTGCCAGGTCGGAGCGCGGCGTGTTCTTGTTGCCTGACAGGACTTCCGGGGCGGCGTAGGCGGGCGACCACCTGCGGCGGGCGCTGATCTGGTCGAGGTCCATGGCGCTGCCGATATCGATGATCTTGGCAGCGCCGGTGCGTTTGACCATGATGTTGCCCGGCTTGAGATCGCCGTGCACGAGGCCGTCGCGATGCAGCGCCGCCAATCCCGCCAGACACTCGCGCAGGATCTGAATGGCGATGCCCGGCTTGAAGCGCGGCTGCTTCGGGCCTTCGCACAGGATGACCTTGTTGACGTACGCCCAGCGTTCGGGGCGCAGACGTTTGCGCGATTGGCCATAGACCTGCTCCGACATCAGCTCGCGCAGGTCGTAGCCGTCGATCCACTCCATGACCATGATGCGCACGCCGCCGTTCTCGATGAAGTTGTGCAGATCAAGCAGGTTGTCGTGCTGGATAACGGCGACGCGCGAGGAGATGTCGGCGATGCGGGCCATGTCGTTGACGTAGCTCGGCACGTCGCGATAGCTCTCCGGCGAGAACATCTTCAAGGCGACCGGCAAGCGAAACAGATCGGTCCCCTGGCGTTCGCTGAGATAGACGACGCCTTGGCCGCCCTTGCCAAGGATACGAATTTTCCTGTACTCGGCGTCCCAATGGACGGATTGGTTGCTCAGAAGCGTTTCGTACTGGGTGAGCAGCTTTTCACCTTCGCGATCAAAGCGGCGCGTACTTACGAGAGGCGGTTCCGTTTGCGAGACGGTCGTGGAAATCATCGCGGCAGATCCTCAAACCCTATTGTTCCGTGAGTTCCCATGATAGCAAATGGTCGCGCGATCACCAAGACGGGTTCTGTTTGCGGCTCGCTGGACGTGGCCGATGATACATTCCCTGGCCCTACGGGCGCTTAAGCCGCAAGCGGCCAAATTCGCTTGCTGACGGCGCGTTCAGGTGGTATTACGAATAGTGCGTAGATAATACGAGGATCCGCCATGCGCATGTTTGTTCTCCTTGCCTTCGCAGCAATTCCATTTGCGCCGACTACAGCCCAGGCGCACGCGCTCGGTGTTGCCTACGCCATCAAGGGGGAAAATGTCGAAATCGAGGCGTTCTATGACGACGACTCGGCCGCGTCCAAGGCGAAGGTGATCGTCGTCAACGTCAAGGACGAGCTGATTGCGAACGGCATCACGGACAAGACCGGCAAGTGGAGCTTCGCGACGCCGGTGCCGGGCAAGTACGAGATCCGCGTGGACGCCGGTGCCGGGCATCGCGCCGTGAAGACACTCACCATTCCTGGCGTCGCGCCGAATGCGCCGCCCCCAAAAGTGGCCGAGATCACCGATCCGGAGAACGCCGATTCCGAGAGCCGGTCTGAGAGGACGCGCACGCCGTGGCAAAAGATCGGCATCGGCTTATCGGTCATCGCTCTGGGGAGCTGCGCCCTGACGCTCGGCCTGGCGATCCGGCGGCAGGGCAAAACCCCAGGCTAAAAATGTGGACCTACAGAGCCTGTTTTTTTCCCATGTGTCAGTAATCCATGTTCCCGTTTTCCCTTTGATCGTCAGGGGCACTCCAAGCCTTACTTCTTCGCGGGCAGGGGCGTCTCCTGTGTGGAGACACATTTCCAGGCCCCATCTTGCATGACCCACACATCGAGAAAGCGGTATTGGGTAGTAACCTTTTCTCCCTTCACCCTGTCTCGATTGGTCTGGAGTCCCATGACCGTTGCCGCATTACCGAAAACGCGTACTTGCATCATGTCAATGGTGCAGGACTCGAGCACAGGGTCTTTCAAGCGGGCTTCGATGTATTGTTCCTTGTTGAGGACGCTGCCATCCGGTTCGATGGAGATGAAGTCCTTCGCCAACAGCGGCTCGATCACCTTGGCGTCTCTCTTCTCGAGGGCTTTCGCCCAATTGCGTTCCAGCGTGAGGAGTTGCTTTTCGACAGCGTTGGCATCCTGCTTGGCGCCGCCGGCTGGCTTAGGCGCCGCCTTCACCGGCGATTCCTGGTAGAACGCCTCCAGCCACTTCGTGTCGCGTTTCACCCAAACCGCCCCCACGTGATACTTCCCGGAAACCGAGGTGCCCTTGTGCGTGCCTTTCAGTGTAATGGGGTAACTGACCAGGGCCACGTCCTTTGCCAACATGGTGAGCTGGACCTTCCCCGTCACGTACTCCGTCAATTTGGTGTCGGAAAGGTTCTTCAACTGTTCCACGGCGTTCTGAGGGCCCCCGTAGTATGGTGTAATTGCCACGTGGTCCACGGTGATGAGGCCTCGAATCGCGTTGACGTCCCCCTTCGCGTAAAGCTGGTTGAGGGTTTGTACCGCCTTCTCGAGTTCCTGCAAGATCGCCTTGTCATCGGAAACACCCGCGTCAATCGACAGAACGGCTGCAAGGGTCACCCATGCCAACGGATTCATAGCGAACCTCCTCGAAAAGAGTTAGGTGTGACGCAAGGTCTGGCGCGAATTCCGTGCGTTTGTGCATCCTATTACTTCGTAACCGTTCACCAGCAGAAGACCGACGCTACCGACTCATCGATCCCGCCCTCAGTCAAGCCGATGGGCTCGGCCAAGCCTCATCGCAGCGCCTTATCTCTGGCGGGGTTCTCCCAGCGTCCGCCCCACTTGAGGTGCAAATCTTGCAGAAATTCGTCCCACTCGCCCCTGGTGCGCGTGTTGGGATACGGGATCGGCGCGATGAGAGTCCCCGAATCGTAGACGATCTCAAAGCGATTCTCGGCCGTAATCCGGCCGATGCGGACCATCTTCGACGTATGCTGCGTTTCCTGGTCAATGCGCACCAGGCCCTCCGGCGCCTCGAATGTCTGGTTCCGCACCGCCTTGCGGATTTTGGCCACGTCATCGTCTCCGGCATCCTTTACCGCCTGGGCCCAAAGATGCACGCCGAAATAGCCGGCTTCCATGGGGTCGGACACCACTCGTTGCTTGCCGTGCTTGGCGTGAAAGCGATTGACGAATGCCTGATTTTGCCGCCGATCGACGCTTTGAAAGTAATTCCAGGCAGCGTAATCGCCGACGACTTGTTTCAGGCTCAGATTACCCAATTCCTCCTCCGAGATACTGAAGGAGATCGTGGGGATATGGTCCGGCAT
Source organism: Planctomycetia bacterium (assembly GCA_005799265.1). Taxonomy (GTDB): domain Bacteria; phylum Planctomycetota; class Planctomycetia; order Gemmatales; family Gemmataceae; genus SIAQ01. Next base: position 9,093 of record SYHD01000269.1, read on the forward strand.
GACGCCGGCGGCGCGGAGTTCGCGGAAGAAGGCCACATTGCTGTCACCGTTGATGGTGTTCAGGATAACATCTGGACGCGCCTTGACGATCTTGCCCACGAGGCTGCGAACTTCCGAGCTGCCGAGCAACAGATACTCTTCGCCGACGACCTCGGCGCCAAGATTCTTGGCGAAGTCCTTGATGATCGCATGGGCGCAATGCGGGAATACGTAATCGGAACCGACGAGAAAGAGCTTCTTCTTCTTCAAGTGCGATACGCACCATTTAATGGCTGGGATAATCTGCTGATTGGGGGCCGCGCCGGTGTAAACGATATTGGGCGACTGCTCCAGTCCCTCATATTGGACCGGATAAAAGAGCAGATGGCCGTGCTTCTCGAAGACGGGAAGCACGGTCTTGCGACTGGCGGAGGTCCAGCAGCCAAATACAGTGCAGACCTTGTCCTGAGTGATCAATTTCTCGGCCTTGGCCTTAAACACGGTGCTGTCCGATTCGCCGTCTTCGACAACCGCCTCGACCGGGCGACCGAGCACGCCGCCATTCTCGTTGATCTCGTCGATGGCCAGCATCGTCGCATCGATTACGGATCGTTCACTGATGGCCATGGTGCCCGTGCGTGAATGGAGGATGCCCACCTTGATCGGCGCCCCCGTGGGTGCCGGTCGGCCAGGACCGTCAGGAGGGGTAATGAGGGGCCGTTCGCGCCAGGGGTTAAAGACAAATGCCAGGACACACGCCAGAAGCAGTGTGCCGACGAGTGCTCCGCCCACCACGAACTTGCGCTGTGAGACGGGCTGCTTGGGCGCGACAGAAGTATTGCGTTTGGCGCCGCGCGAGGACGAGGCGCCCGCTTGGCCCCCCTTGGACGTTGTCGTCCGCCGGATGGTGCGCACGAACTCCGCCAGATTGCAGTCTTCGGCAAACGGCGCCAGGGCAGCGGCGACCTCCTCGGGGCGGGCGTAACGATCCTCTCTTTTCTTGGCGAGCATCCGCGCTAGAATGGCGTTAATTTCCTCGGGTAAATCGGGGCGGAACGTGTGGATCGGCGGCAGCGGCGCCTGGCTGTGCGCCCACATTTGCTGCATCATCGTGCTGTACTTGGTATTGGGGAACGGCGTCTGCCCGGCCAGCAAGTAGTAAAGCGTGCAGCCCAGGCTGTAAATGTCGGCGCGGATGTCCACGTCGCGGCTGCTCTCCCATTGCTCCGGCGCCGCGTAATCGACGGTGCCCAGGAATTGACCTTCCGCCGTCAGATCCCCGCCGGTCGATTTCTCGCCCCCCTTCAGAGTTGCCAGACCAAGGTCGAGAATCTTTACTTGACCCGCCGACGATACCAGCAAATTGTGTGGCTTGATGTCGCGGTGAACGAGCCCCTGCGTGTGGATATATTCCAGACCAACCGCGGCCGCGCGGATCAACTCACACGCCTCGGCGATCGGTAATAGGCCGCGATCGGCCACCATCTGAGCGAGACTGACCCCCTCGATGAATTCCATCACCAGCATTTGCGTTGAGCCGAATTCTTCGGCCTCGTACACCGTGACGACATTGGGGTGCGTCAGGCGGGCGGCCAGGCGCGCCTCGCGCTGAAAGCGCTGCACGACATTGGACTGAGCGACCAGCTCGGGTCGAATGACCTTCAACACAACCGGCCGTTCCAACAACCGATGTTCGGCTTTGTAGACGGTGCCCATGCCGCCGCGGCCGAGGACCCCCAAGACGCGATAGCGCGGGTGATTCCGCAATTCTTCGGGCAGATGCGTATCGGCAGGAGTTATGGCCGTCGCTTCGGCGGGCGGCGGGAAATTCACGGTCGGTTGGTCCAGGCTTAACGACGCCACCAATTGCTGACAGGTAGTACAACTCTGCACGTGCGTGACGACCGTCGCCTCGTCGCCGGCGAGTTTTTTGGCGATAAAGAGCTCTAGTTGTTCAGTGGAAGGACATTTCTCCACAGTAGTTTCCTTTGAGTTTGGTCGTTGGACACGTTACGGACATCGCGCATTGCCCAGGCCAACGTGGATCTTTCAGACGGCGGCGATGCGCCAACAACCAACCGCACGCATTCTACGCTGGCGTCAATAGGCATGCAAGAAGGATGTTCCCTAGCGCGCCCGCTTCGGCTTCAGCGATCAAGAGGGTTCAAACAAACCAACGTTCCGATGGTAAAGATGTATCACTTTTTCGCGGGTAGCTGGTGGATTTGCACGAGTTCGCTGACGATGTGGAGCGTCGCCACGACGCCGGGGAGCATGGCGTCGCCGGTGATGGTAATTTTGCTTTTGGTCGTTCCAGCCTCCGAGGTGCCATCGATGCACAGATCCATGCTGGATTCGATGGTGATCCTGGCGCCGTCCGTGAACTTGACCTGCTTCGGCCCCTTGCCCAACGCCCGGACGGGAACTACGAGTTGGTACGCCATGACGCCGAACAGTCGGCCGTCTTGCTGGTAGGTCTTTTGCAGCGTGCCGACGCCCCTGGCATTGGTTGCCGTCACGTCCAACTCGCGGCTCTTGGCGAGGTCCTTGACGATCGGCTCCATGTCGAGTTTCCAGATGTCGCCCGGCTTTACCGCGGACTTGGGCAGCATCAGCTTCTCGAAGGCGGTGTCCATGTCGCTTTTGCGGCTGAACTCCTTCGCGAGCGCCTCGGCAACCGGCGCGGCGAGCGTTTCGCCCGTCTTGAGTCCGAAGGTGTATTGGTCGTTCTTCTTCTCGATGACGATGGTCTTGCCGATGACGGGCCAATCAAGAACCGTGTTCCCCTTCGACGATTGCGCCTTGATGTATTCGCGCTCCAGTTTGGTCGGCAGCTTGGCGCCCGCGCGCTTGAGGACCGTTTCGATGTATTCCTTGATGTCGCTGCTTTTTTCGTTTTGCGTGAGGGTCTTCCCCTTGGCGTCCACGAATGTCACGCTGAACGAGCCTGCCTCGGACTTGGTGATCAGCGCCGATTCGCCTTCGCCGCGTTCCTTGAGCTTGATCGTGAACGCTTCCTGGGCCGATGCGGCGGCGACGAAGAGCGCGGCGCTTAACGCGAGTGACATGCGGCGCATCATGAGGTTGTCTTCCCTGCCGCACGCGGCAAATTCGGAATTCAATCGCGTTCGGGGATCAGCGTCTGACTGCCGACGCCGCCTTTGAGTTCGTAGTTGCGCACGCGCGGCTTGATCGGGTCCGCCGGCCCGGTATCTTCTTCTTCGTCCTCGTCGGTCTTCACGATTTCTTCCGGCAGCGCGGCGCGCAGCGATAGGGAAATTCTCTTGGCCTCGGCATCGACACTGAGGATCTTGACCTCGACCGGCTGTCCGGTCTTGACGACGTCGGTGACGCGCCAGATCTTGTTGCGGGCCAACTCGGAGATGTGGATCAAGCCCTCGATGCCGGGCTCCAGTTCGACGAAGGCGCCGAACTCCATCGTGCGCGTCACGGTTCCGGTCACGGTCGTACCGGAGGCGTACTTCGTGTGGATATTATCCCACGGGCTGGCTTCGAGTTGCTTCAAGCCCAGGCTGAGCTTGCGTTTCTCGCGGTCGATCTTGAGGATGACGACCTTGATCAACTGCCCAACCTGTAAGACGGCGGTCGCGTCGGCGATGCGCTTCCAGCTGATTTCACTGACGTGCAAGAGGCCATCGACGCCGCCGAGATCGACAAACGCGCCGAAATCGCGCACGTTGCCGACGACGCCCTGACGCACCTGGCCTTCCGCCAGCTCCGTCCACAGCTTCTCGCGCTGCTCGTCGCGTTCCTTCTCGAGCAAGGCGCGCCGGCTGACGACGAGGTTGCGCTCTTCCTTATCGACATCGGTGACAATGCACAGTAGCTTCTGATTGACGAACTGCTCGGCATTCTCGACACGAAAGCGGTCGATCTGGCCCATCGGCATGAAACCGCGGATGCCGTTGACGTCCACGGCCAGGCCGCCTTTGTTGGTTTCGAGCACGCGCGCCTCGACCACCATGCCCTCGGCGACACTGGACCAGTCGGCGTGCACGGCGGTGCCTTTGCGCGTCAGAAGCAGGAGACCGTTGGCGGGATCGTAGCCTTCAATGGAGATTTCGACCTGGTCGCCGACCTTGGGCGGACCTTCGGGGAAGTGCTCCATCGTGAGGACGCCCTGGCCGCGGCCGCCGGGGATGTCCACGAAGATATCGGGCGCATGAATGGAAAGGACCGTGCCGATCTTTTTGCCGCGTTCTCCCTGGGCGGCAGCTTGATCGCGGGCACGTTTGGAGTCGTCGGCGCTGTAGAGCGATTGCGCGTCCATGCCGGCGAGGGCGGCTTCGAGTTCGCCGGCGATCTCGGCGTCGAGGTCGCGCACATTCGGCGTGTTCTTCTTGTAGCTCAGGTCGGCGTCGAGCGACGGGACGAACTCGCGCCTGGGTTTGCGCGGGCCCTCGTCGCGCGGCGGTTTGCGGCGGTCCTTCTGGTCCCCTCGGGCAGGCGGGGCGGGAGGCGGCGCCGGCTTGGTTTCGGGCGCGGGAGTCGGTTTGTCGGTTTCGTTGGCCATGATGTTGTTCCGATTCTTCGCTTAGCGCTCGCAGGCAAGCGCCATGAACGATGCGCGCCCCATCATTTTGTTTATGAACGCTCAACGGGGACTGACGCGGGAAGTGTTATTTTATCGAACAAGGCGTGCTATTTCACCGCCTTGAACTCGCGGACCCACAGATTGCGGAACTCGATCTTGCCGCCGTGGTTTTGCACGCAGACGTAGCCCTTGAGCGGGTTCTTCTTGAGCTTGTCGTCGCTGCTTTGATCGAAGTCGATGATCTTTTCCTTGTTGAGTTGGATGACGATCTTAGGGCCATGGCACGCGATGTCGAGGACGTTCCACTCGCCGGGCGCTTTCGACGGATTCGACGCCGGCGCGACGTGGCGATAGAGGGAGCCGTTCGAGAATTTGGTCGGCGGCTTGCCGAAGTCGTCGATGAGCTGGATTTCATAGCACGCATAGGAGGGGCGTGTATCCACGGATTTCTTGGGATCGAAAACGACGGTGCGAATGCCGACGCCGCTGTTGCACTTGACGGCCATCTTGTATTCGAGATGGAAATGGAAGTCGGCGAACTGCTTCTTGTCGTAGCGCAGGAAGCCGAAGCCCTTGCCGGTGCAGACGAGGTTGCCGTCCTTGATCGACCAGACCGGGATGAGCTTATCGCCGTCCTTGAACTCCTTGGCCCCCTCGGCAACCCAGCCGTCGAGGTCCTTGCCGTTGAAGAGGACGATTTTGCCGTCGTTCTCGCCGGCGGACAGAGCGCCGAGGAGGATGACTGTTAATGCGAACAAGAATGAGGAGCGTGCGATCATGATTGAGTTTTCCATGGAACCGTTCACCGTTACTTTATGAGCTTGCGAGGTTTTCGGCCGTCGCGGTGAGCGCGCAGGGATTACTCAATTGAAGGCGAGCACGGGGCGCATTTGCAGCCGAAGCGCGCCTTGGCCTCGGCGAACTCCTCGTCGAGCGCGGCGCGCTTGCGGGCCGACACCGTACGAAAGCCCTGCTTCTGGCCCGCCGGCGTGGCATGGGCACAGACCCACTTGTCGCAGCCGAGTTTGAGAGCAGCGAAGGCAGCGCCTACGGAGTGGATGGTTTTTCCCGATGCCCCGGACACGGTTTCAAAGCCAGTGCGTTATTCCTGAAGCAGGACCAAGACTGTCCTCGATGGCGGCCAACGCATCGGCAATCGCATGGCTGGAGGCGGGCCGAAGGCCGGGATCCTTCTGTAACAACTGCATGATCAGCTCTGACAGGGGCGCGGGGACATGCACCGACAGAGTGTGAGGGGGTTGCGGGTCGTGGGTGGCCAAGGCCGTCAACGTGCTCAGAATATCTGGCCCTTGAAAAGGACGTATGTTGGTGCATAACCAGTACAGCACACAACCCAGGCTGAACAGGTCGGCGCGGTGATCCACAGCATCGCCGCGTGCTTGTTCGGGAGCCATGAAAGCCGGTGTGCCGAGGATCTCGCCGACCTGACTTAGCTGTGGCGAGCCGGTGCCCACGCGCGCCAGACCAAAATCCAGGATCTTGACGCGCCCCGTCGGCGCTTCCAGCCACAGGTTACCCGGCTGAATGTCCCGGTGGATGAGGCCATGGGCGTGGGCGGCGGCGAGCCCTTGGGCGGCCTCCCGGCCGATACGCATCACCAGTGCCAGCGGCAGGCGGCCAACTTTCTGGTGGAAAGCCTCCAGCGGACTGCCTTCGAGAAATTCCCTGGCCAGAAAAGGAAGGGCGTTGGCGACGCCGACCTCGTAAACGGTTACCACGTGGTCGCTCTTGATGGCCGCCATGGCTCTGGCTTCCCGCAGGAAGCGCTGCCGCATGGTGTTGTCGGACCCGAAGTGCGGCTGCATGACCTTGAGGGCCACCATCCGGTTCAGGCGGGTGTCCTCGGCGCGGAACACGATGCCCATGCCGCCTTGGCCCACCAGTTGAAGCACCCGGAAATTTGCGAGCCTGCCCAGCTCATCACTCTGAAGGGGTGGCTTGAGGAAAGTAAATTGCTGGCCGCTGACGGTAGGAACGGGCACGCTGACGCCGGACAAAGGTTTGGTCTCTTGAGAAATGGACGTCTCGAGAGTCTCCGGCACTTGAGTGCTCGCTTCCGCCACCCTCTTTCGGGTAACTTGCAGGGCACAGAACGGATCGCCCCTCAGCATGCAGGCATCGTCGGTTACGGTGATCGTTTCGCCAAAGTGGCGGGCGAGGCCCGTGACGATCCCCTTGGCGAGGCTGCACAATTGGCGCTCGGACGAGTACACGATCTGCAACTCGTCCTCGGCGGTTCGGATGCAATCCAGCACCGGGGGTTTGGCCCCCGGGTTGCCCACGCGCACGGCGGTATGGATCAACTGCTCGGTGTTTTCGATCACGTCGAGAGTCCTCCACCCGGGCTGGAGGAGTCGGCCATAGTCGCGAATGAGTTCCGGGGCGATGAACTCACCAAACGCTTCCAGGATGGCGGCCGCCGGCAAATTCAGAACCCGGCTCGCGGCGCCAACCAGGGCGAGCATTTCCTCATCGGCGTAGGCGCGGACGGCGGAGTAGGACTTTACGGGCAGCTTGGCCTCCTGCAGCAAAGTTTCCCAGGCGTGGGCACCCGCCTGTTGCTGTGCGAATTTTTGCAGTTGCAGAAAGATCATCCCGTGCATCGCAAAACCCTCAGTAGTTCGGGCCGAACGATAAAGTTCGGCACCGGGGCCGCTGAGTGACCTTTGAATTCCGACAAACCGTACTACGCCCCCGGCCTTTACGCGAACGGCAACAAGAATTCTCCCCTCTTCCGGATTACCGGGAGAGGGGGGGAAGTTTTTCCCGCCGCTCGCCTTGCGCCCTGCCACTCTCACTTTGGTGCGGGTGCGAGGAACTTGAACGGCTCGCTTTTCGTGAAGCTGGCGGTTTGGTCGCCGATGGTGTCAGGCGTACCGACGAGCGTGAGTTTTCGCGCGCCCGTGCCTTCCTTGAAGTCGACCTTGTCCAGCTTCACCCACAGGGCGCCTGGGCTGTTGGTGTCCTGGTAATAGTATACACGGTTCTTCTGATCCGCGATCGTCAGCCAGATCGTCGATGACACATTGGGCGCACCTTTTGTGTGGATACCACGAGGGACGCTCACGCTGCGCATCACGCTGAACACGGCCGCCACGGCTTCTCGAGCATTCGCTGACTGTTGGCAGGCATTGATGTAATACGAAGCCCGTACAAAGCGGTCCGCGGCTCGAACGGTGCCTGGCAGCATCACGGCCCCGTCGAATGCTTTCCAGTATTCATTAATCGCCATTTGCTTGTCGAAGGTCGGTGAGTTCGTCATCACTTGGTATTCCTTACCGTGGTGAATAACCAACTTACCTTTGACATACTCGAAGATGGCCGAGTCGCCGGTCGGGTCGGAGATTGCCAAATGGACCGTCCCCTTCGCTCCGTTCGGTGCGGCGACGGGGACGACGCGGAAAACGTCCTTCTTCACCTCTGCGACAGCTTCCTTGACTGTCGCGAAGTTGTCAATCAGATACTGCGCCCAGGCAGAGATGCACACGCCCGGTCGTTTGTCGTCGGCTGCGGCGTACTCGGATTCGGCCAAGTACAGCAGGTTCGCCACGAACCCTTTCTCGTTCATGCCATCGGCGGACGCACCTTCGTAGACCGAGGCCACGACGCTCCCATACTTGCTGGTCCACTCCAGCGATCCCTTGCCGAGGCCGCCGTCTCGCTTCATGCCGCGTGGAAACATCCACAGGTTGGTGTGCATGTCTTCGACCCAGTCCATCGACCGGCCGGTGACGGTTTGCCCTTCCTTGCCGAAGTACACCGCGCGGGTACAGGCGGTCGCATCATGGATGCTCCCCACGATAACCGCCAAAGTAACCGCGATTAGCAACAAGCACGAAACCTGCAGTCGTCGTATCATGCCGAACTTCTTAAAGTTGTGCATCGAAATCATCCTCCGCCGCCGAATTTGTTTATTGGAGTGCGCACCCGCGCTCACGCAAGGAAATGCGTGCCATAGCACGGCTGTGCGCCATGGCACGGCTTCAATCACAGCATTATTTTATGAGGGTTGCTGTCAAGAACGGGCGGAATTTTTTTTCCGCTTCGCGCTGGCGATGAGAAATGATCGTGCCATCACTGCGGCATCATCGGCGTCTGGCCGAGACGGATGAATGCTTGCACGACTTCCTGGCGGACGCGCGGGTCGATGTCGTTGCGCAGGGTGTGCAGGGTGCCGATGACCGGTTCGACGGCGGCGCCGATGCGGCCCAGGCACGACACGCTGCCGGCGCGGACGTTTCCGGCGCGGTCTTGGCTGGCGGCTTGCAACAGGGCGGGCACGACCTGCGGGTGCGAACGCCAATCGAAGTACGCCAACGCTTGGGTGGCCCATTCACGCTGATTAGGGTAGGGCGACTCACGCAGTACGCGCAGCACTTGATCCAACTGCTGCGCCGCCGACGGTTGCCGCATCGGCTGCTGATAGTTGGCCTGCTGAAGGGGTTGCTGCGGCATCATGCCATACCCAGACACCATGGGCGGATAGGGCATTTGTGTATAGCCGGCCTGCATCATCGGGTTCGGCGGCAGCGGGCCGGGATATTGCCGACCGTAATTCGGCAGCGGTCCTACCGCCGGCATCGGGGCGCCGTAGGGCATCCCTTGCGCCATCATTGGATTGGCCGGGGCCATGTACGGCATCGCGGGGTTGCTCATCGCCATCATCTGTTGCTGGGCGAGCATCTGTTGTTGCTGTTGCATCATCTGCTGCTGCATGAACTGTTGCGTCATCATCGGATTCGCGAAGGCGCCGGACATGCCTTGTGAGGCCGGGTTCGGCTGGGCGCTCTTCGGCGGCGGCGGCGGCGAGAAGGCGTTCACGTAATTGTTGTGCTGCGGCGGGGTTGGCAGCACCGGCGCGGGAGGCATGGGCGGATGGTTCGGTTGCGGAATCGTCACCACCGGGACCGGGAAGTACACCACCGGACCCTGCAAGCCGCTGTGCGACGCCAGCACCGATTGGGCGTTCAACGGCCAGCTCGGATCTCGGCTGGGAGGACCGCTCTTCAATTCTTCAGGCTTGAGCTTTGTCGGTGGCTCGGCCGGCGGGCGCTGTTCGGCAGGCAGCACAACGGGAACCTTCGCGCTGACAGGCGTGAGGCGTTCGGGGTTCAGCAGCGGATCGTTGCGCCGTTCGACCGGTGCGGGCGTCTTGGCGAAATCCACCGGACGAATCACCTGATCCAACACGGATCGGTCTGACGTGTCGATCGGCGTGATCGGACCGTGGCTCCCCATCTCGCGCAACGGCGGCGCGTTCAGCAACGGCGTCGTGGGCATGGCCGTCGAGAACGGCGGTTTGTCAAGCTGGGCGATGCGCTGTTCGATCACCTTCTGCGCTGCCACGTTTTGTTGGGTCAGGATGTCATCGCCCTTCTTGAATCGATCAACAGTGGAGCTCTTGGCAAAGGAATTGGAGGCCACATCATTTTTCTTGGCGGTGTCAGCGCCTGGCTTGAACCACGTTTGCAGTCTGTCGCCCGGTTGCCAGGGCTTCTTGGCCGAGGCATCCGCTTGCGGATGCGCGGCCGGTTGAACGCTCGCATTCGCGGTGCTTGGGTTGACTGTTGAAGCGGTTGAATTAATCAGCGGCGTCGGCGTGACGTTCTGAGTAGTGATGGACGTAATGCCCGGCGGCGACACTGGCGATTCGGGCTGGCCTGTCGGGTTCATCGGGTCGAAGCGACTGACGTTGGGCGCTTGGCTTGGCCCAGCCGCCTGAATCCGAGGCGGATTGGCAATATTGAGCGGGTTTCGCTGCGCGATCACTCCAGAATTGGGCGCGACGTTGGGCGTCGTGGGATAGCTGGGCTTCGTCCCAGCGCCGAAAATACGGGCCAGGTGCCATGTGCTCTGGGCGGCCGGTTGATTGGATTGGTTTGCTTGAACGGATGGGCTGGCGTTGGCCGTGCTCGGCGGCGTCGGCGGCGGCAAAATGGCCGTCCTTTCCTCCGTGGACATACCCGCCGGGATGGCCAAGGGCGACGCCGCCGGCGTTTTCGTTTCCGGCCGCGGCGTGTTCGGCAACGACGTCTTGTCATGCTGGGCGATTCGCTGTTCGAGCACCTTCTGCGCTGCCACGTATCGTTGGGTCAGGACGTCATTGTCCTTCTTGGATCGATCAACATCGGAGATCTTGGCCAAGGGCTTGGGCAGAACGTCACTGGGTTTCGCGGGGGCCGCATCATTTTTCTTGGCGGTGTCAGCGCCTGGCTTGAACCATGCTTGCAGTTTGTCGCCCGGTTGCCAGGGCTTCTTGGCTGACGCATCCGCGTGCGAATGCGCGGCCGGTTGAGCGCTCGCATTCGCGGTGCTTGGGTTGACTGTTGAAGCGGTTGGACTCGTCATGGGCGTCGGCGTGACGTTCTGGGTAATGATGGACGTAATGCCCGGCGGCGTCACGGGTGATTCGGATTGGCCATTCGAGTTCATCGGGTCGAAACGACGGACGTTAGGCGTCGTGGGATTGCTGGACTTCGTCCCAGCGCCGAAAATACGGCCCAGGTGCCATTTGCTCGGGGCGGCCGGTTGGTTGGCTTGGTTTGTTTGAACGGATGGGTTGGCGTTGGCCGTGCTCGGCTGCGCCGGCAGCGTAATTGGTCCGAACGTGCTCGGGTTCGGTTTGAGCGAATCCCGGTTCGCTAGCGGCGGCGGCAGGATGGCCGTTTTTTCCTCGGGAGATCGACCCGCCGGGATGGCCAAGGGCGCCGCCGCCGGCGTCTTCGTTTCCGGCGGTGGTGTGTTAGGCAACGGGGTGTTGGCCATGGCAGTCGAGAACGGTATGATGGCCGTTTTTTCTTCGGTAGACCGACCCGCCGGGATGGCCAAGGGCGCCGCCGCTGGTGTCTTCGTTTCCGGCCGAGGCGCGTTCGGCAACGGCGTGTTGGCCATGGCCGTCGAGAACGGCTTCTTGTATATCTGGGCGATGCGCTGTTCGAGCACCTTCTGCGCTGCCGCGTTTTGCTGGGTCAGGATGTCATAGTCCTTCATTGATCGATCAACATCGGAGCTCTGGGCCAAGGGCTTGGGCTGAACGTCACTGGGTTTCGCGGGCGCCGCATCGTTTTTCTTGGCGGTGTCAGCGCCTGGCTTGAACCATGCTTGTAGCCTGTCGCCCGGTTGCCAGGACTTCTTGGCTGACGCATCCGCTTGCGGATACGCGGCCGGTTGAGCGCTCGCATTCGCGGTGCTCGGATTGATTGTTGAAGCGGTAGGATTCGTCAGCGGCGTCGGCGTGACGTTCTGGGTAGTGATGGACGTAATGCCCGGCGGCGACACTGGCGATTCGGACTGGCCTGTCGGTTTCATCGGATCGAAACGACTAAGGTTTGGGGTCGTGGGATTGCTGGACTTCGTCTCAGGGCCGAAAATACGGGCCAGGTGCCATTTGCTCGGGGCGGCCGGTTGGTTGGTTCGGTTTGCTTGAACGGATGGGCTGAGGTTGGCCGTGCTCGGCGGCGCCGGCGGCGCAATTGGTCCGAACGTCCTCGGGTTCGGTTGAATGCCCGGCGGATACGGCGCGGTCGGCGTACTTGCTTGCGCGATCGTACCAGGGATGGGTGCTGCCTCGGGCGTTGTGGGAGTGCTGGGCTTTGTGCCATGGCCGAAAATACGGGCCAGGTGCCATTTGCTCGGGGCGGCGGGCGTCGTCTCGTGTTTGGGCTTACCTCCGATCGGCAGCCAGGTTGGCGCCATCAAGTCGGCCAACACGCCAGGCTTGGGATTGAGCGAGGGGCGGACATCCAGGCTGAACTTCGTCATCATGGCTTTCAAGCGCGGGAATGCCGGCGCGCGATTGGCGACGCCCGGGTCGCAGGTGTCGCACGGTTTCAACGAAACGCAGCAAGGTTTCTGGTTGGCGGGCATCGGCTTCAGACTAATGCCCGGCGGGTTGGGCGGCGCGATCGACTGCGGTCTGGCACTGGGCTGTGTCGCGAGATCGACGCGCGGCGGATCGTTCTTCTTGGCGATAGGGCGAGACGCGAAGTCGACGACCCGCGGATCGCTCTTTGGCTGCTCAGGTTTGCCGAAGAGCTTGGGGAACGACAGCGTGTTGCCCTTGGGCGCGGAGGGCGTCGGCGTCGTGGCGTATGGGATGCTCCCCGCTTTGTTCGCGCTCGGGCGATTGACGATCATCGGTACGGGCGTTATTGGCGGGTCAGATTTCGTCAAAAGGTTCAGGAGATCGCGCCGCGGTAACGATGGCGCGCCTTCGGGAGACGTTAGCTTACCAATCCCCCACGCGAAGATCCGCTTGGGGATGCCGCCTAAACCCGCGAGGCCGCCGTTGCTCCCCGGCGCATGTTCGTCCACGATCGTGATCTTCTCCCCCGTTTCGAGCGCTTGTAAAAGATTCGCCACGCGCTTATCCGGAAGTTCCCAGGTTTCGAGAACCTTACAGCGCGTCTTCTTGCCATTCTCGTTAACCACCATGATGCGCTCGGTGGCATCGGCGCGCGCGGGCTGTGCAGGCGTTTGCGTCCATGCCAGGCCGGACCAGAGCAGCAATGTCAACGCGGCGCCTCGAGCGATTGCTCTTTGCCAGTTCGCCCAGATCATGGCTCGAATCTCCTTCCACGGCGCGAGGAAATGCGCCCTGCCTGGCTGCCTGGAAAATGGGCAGTCTCATCCTTTGGTATCGGCGATTCCGGCGCTTCACAACAGTAAGACTTTGACGATATTGCCGAGAATCCGGGGCTAGACCGGGTGTGGCGGAGAGACGTGCTTGCCCTTCTTTCCGTGCATGCCTGGATTGCCCATCGGGATTTGCTCTTTTCTCGCGCGGCTGATTTCGGTTCAATAGTCAGGATCGTAAACCACCTGGGATTTCGCATGCGCGTGCTCATCACCACCGAACAAATTCAGGCACGCTTGACCGAGCTGGCCCAGGAAATTGGCCCGCAATATCGCGATCGGCCCTTGACCATCGTCGGCGTTCTCACCGGTAGTCTCATGTTCCTCGCCGACCTGGTGCGCCGGCTCGATATCCCGCTGCGCATCGCCCTCATCCAGGCCTCGAGCTACCGCGGCAAAGCGACCACGCCCGGCGCCCTGCACCTCGGCTCGGAAGTTCTCGCCGACGTGCGCGGCCGACATGTGCTCTTGCTTGACGACATCCTCGATACCGGTCAGACGCTACACCATCTCATCAAGCATCTGGAAGAGCAGGGCGCCCTCTCCGTCAAGGTTGGCGTCCTCTTGCGCAAGGAGGGACGCCAAGTGCACACCGTGCGCGTCGATTACGTCGGGTTCAGCATCCCCAATGAATTCGTCGTCGGATACGGACTGGACTTCAATGACGAGTATCGGCAGCTCCCCTACGTCGTGGTGTTGCCCGCGGAGATGTATGCCTCCTAGCTGCTGGTCGTCTAGCGCTCGCAAAGACGCGCCGAGAGAATGACATCCAACCGCGAGCGCCAAGCCGTCAATCGGCCGATTTGCAAGGGACGGATCCCATGAAGATAATGCATATCATCGATACGCTCGCCTATCACGGCAGTGCCCGCCAGTTGCAGTTGCTCGCGCCGGCTCTCGCGGACGAACATACGTCGGTCGAGGTTTGCTGCCTGGGTCCGGACACGTCGGGGACCGAATCATTGCGGCGCGCAGGCATGCGGGTACACACGCTCGGCTGGACGCGCTGGTTTGATCCTGGCGTGCCATTGAGTCTGCGCACCATCTTGCGCGAGGCCTGCCCTGATATCGTCCATGTCTGGCGGCCAACGGCGTTGCGCATGCTGGCTGTCGCCGCACGCGAATGGTTGCCTCGCGTCGTCATGAGTGCGCCGCTGCCGAGCAAGGGGGAGATGTCCTGGTGGGATCGCCAACTCATGCGCCGTGTCGGCGTCGTGTCGGCCGCGGGGCCAAACGAACAAGCGCGCTGCATTCAGGCAGGCGCGACGTCTTCGGCCGTGCGCATCATGCCGCTCGCGGTGGCGCGTGCCGAGGAAACGACGCCCGATCCGGCGGCTATTTTATGGATGGGGCGCTTCGAGCGCGCGGCCGGCGGCCGTGAAGCGATCGTCGCCTTCGATTTTCTGCGTCGACGCTTCACGCACATGCGCTTGCGCTTGCTCGGCGCGGGCATCCACGAGGAAACGTTGCGTGCCCTGGTTTCCGGGCTGGAAAGTCAGGCCGTGGTGAGCTTCCTGGGCGCGCACGGCGACACGTACGAGCACTTACGGCAGGCAGCGCTCGTGTGGATCCCGAGTCTGGCGAACGTCGGCCGACAGGTCGCTCTCGAAGCGATGGCGCATGGCCGGGCGATTGTCGCGTTCGATGTTCCCTGCCTGCGCGACGTGATCGTGGACCGCGAAACGGGCTTTCTCGTTCCGGTTGGCGACATCGTTCAAATGGCGCGCCGTTCACGCGATTTGCTCATGGAGCCGGCGTTGCGCGCCAGAATGGGAGACGCCGCCCGCCGACACGTCGAAACGCGCTGGCCGCTCGCGCAGACCGTCGTACACTGGCGTGACCTCTATCGCTCCCTGTAGCTCGGTTTGCCAAATCGGATTATCATCGAGAACCGTCCTTTTTCCTTTTGCCTTTTCCTCTACGCCGCGCCACAATCCCTATAAGAATGGATTGGGCTTTCTGTCTTGGGCGAGGAGAAGGGGATCGTGAAAAACGTTCTGACGCTCATCCTGGCCGGCGGCAAGGGCACCCGCCTGGAACCGCTGACGCGCGATCGGGCCAAGCCGGCCGTCCCGTTCGGTGGACTCTATCGCATCATCGACTTCCCGCTGTCCAACTGCCTCAATAGCGATCTGCGCCGCATCCTCGTCCTGACGCAATACAAGGCGCGCAGTCTTGATCGGCACATCGCGACGGGCTGGGGCTATCTGAGCCGAGAGTTGGACGAGTACATCGACGTTCTGCCGCCGCAGCAGCGTCTCGACCAGACGTGGTATCAGGGCACTGCCGACGCCATCTATCAGAATATCTACACCATCGAGAAGGCGAACCCGAAGTACGTGATGATTCTCGCCGGCGATCAC
>SYHD01000270.1 GCA_005799265.1 Planctomycetia bacterium
GACCACGACGCTGCGCATGTTGCTCGGCTTATTGAAACCGACGAGCGGGCAAGCGTCGATCGGCGGTTTCGGGTCGAGTGAGCAGCCCGACGAGGTCAAACGCCGCGTCGGTCTCGTCTCCGCCAACGCGGGGCTTTACCACGGTTTGAGCGTGCGCGAGATGCTGCTGTTCTTCGCCGACCTCTATGCCGTTCCCGAAGACGCCGCCAACCGTGAATTGGCGCGCTTGAGCCAGCTCCTGGGTCTGGGTAACGTTCTCGAACGGCGCTGCGCCAATCTCAGCACGGGGCAACGTCAGCGTGTGACTCTGGCGCGCGCCTTGATCCATCGCCCGCCCGTCATGCTCCTTGACGAGCCGACCCTGGGGCTCGACGTGCTCGGCACACAGGTGATTAACGAGTACATCGAACTGCTGCGTCAGGAAGGCAAGGCCGTGATCCTGACGACGCATCACCTCGACGATGCCGAACGGCTGTGTACGCGCTTCGGCTTGATGCACCAGGGGAGCCTCGTCAGTGAGGGGACGCTCGCCGAATTACGTGAACGTTCCGGTTGCGGCAATCTGATCGACATGTTCTTGAAGCTGTCGAAGGTGGGCCCGGCGCTGGGAAAAGCGCCGTGTACGGATCACCGCGTGCAGAGTAGTGCTGAGTGCTGAATGCTGAGGCGCCGAATCGTTGATGACCAGTATCGTTGGTAGCGATGTTGCACTATTCAGCAAACACTCAGCAATTTGATCGAGAACGCCCATGAGCCAGTTGCACGAATGGAACGAGGCGAACGTCGGTCCGATGCCGCCGAGCAGTCGGCACTCGGCGTTCGCGCGCGTGTTTCGGCTGGCCCGCAAGGAGCTGCGCGAGATTCTGCGTGATCGGCGCACCATCATCACGCTGATCGCGATGCCGTTGCTGCTCTACCCCTTGATGAGCATCGTGTTCAAGCAGTTGTACCTGGCGAATCGAGCCTCCACCGGGCCGGGGCCGGAGTATCGCGTTGGCGCCTTGACGAATAAGGAGGCGCAGGCGTTCGAGCGGCGTTTCGATCAAGGCCAGCGTGCCTGGCGGCGCGCCCACGGTAAGCCGACCTCCGAGAAAGGACTGACCCGCGATCAAACCCTGCCACAGATCGTCTGGTACATGGACGAGCTGAAGGTCACCGAGGAAAACCGGACCGAGGTTCTGGAAAAACTGCTAACCATGCTGCGCGAAGGCAAGATCGACTTGGTCATTACGATCCCCAACGTTCCTGCCAACGAAGTCTTCGTTCCGAACGGACCAGCCCAGGATCACAACTGGCGCTGCCAAACCTACTCGGTGCCGGCCTTCGCTCAATCCCGCGCTGCTCTGGCCGACATCGAGGCGATGTTCGCCGCCGCCAATGAGCAAAACCTCAAACAGCGCCTCAATCTTCCTCTAGACAGTTCCTTCAGGAAACTAAGCCATGTGGGCATGCTGTTAGGACAACGCGACCTACTTGGCTGTCTGGTCTCGATTCCACCCACGCTTCAGACCATCCCACACGTCACGCTGCTCAGCGTCGAGCACAAACCAATCGAAATGCCAGGCAGCGGCGGCATCTCGCTCGCCGCTTTGGTGCCGCTCATTCTCATCCTCATGACAATCACCGGCGCGGTCTACCCCGCCATTGATCTCACCGCCGGCGAGCGCGAACGCGGCACCCTTGAAATCCTCGTCGCCGCGCCGGTGTCGCGCTTCGAGCTGCTGGGCGCCAAGTACATGTCGGTCGTGACCGTGGCGATCTTGACCGCGCTCGTCAATCTCGTGTGCATGATGGCGACGGTGAGTTGGAGCGGCCTGGGGACCACTCTGTTCCGCGAGCAAGAGTTCTCCGTGCCGATCTTGCTGCAGATCCTCGCGCTCTTGCTGTTGTTCGCGGCCTTCTTCTCGGCGTTGCTCTTGTGCTTGACGAGCTTCGCGCGCAGCTTCAAGGAAGCGCAGGCTTACTTGATCCCGCTGATGCTCGGGTCGCTGACGCCCGGCGTGATGGCGATGCTGCCGGGATTGGAACTCAAGGGCGTCTTGACGGTGTTGCCGCTGGTCAACATCGTACTTCTGGCGCGAGACCTTTTCGAGCGCGGCGTCGAGCCGTTGGTGGCGGCGACCGTCGTGATGACAACGCTGATCTACGCGCTGGCCGCGCTGGCGCTCGCGGCGCGCGTCTTCGGCGCGGAAAGCGTGCTCTACAGCGAGCAAAGCAGCTGGGTTGATCTGGTGCGCCGGCCCGACGTGCCGCAACCGAGCGCCTCGATCCCGGCTGCCCTGTGGTCCGTCGCCTTGATGGTGCCGGCGCAATTCGCGCTGCACGCGCTCATGCAACGCCTGGCCTCCGGGAGCAATCCGACGATTGGGATCCTGCTGGGCGTAATGGTCAACCTTCTTCTATTCGGCTGTCTGCCGGGACTGTTCCTGTACCTGGGCCGCGTGGATTTGCACAACGGTCTGCGCCTGGGCATGCCGCGACCGGCTGCCCTATGCGCCGGTCTCATTCTGGGAGCCTCGCTTTGGCCCTTGGAACTTGGCATGTTGCAATCGCTGCAGACGGCCGAGATGCGCGAGTCTCTTCGGGAAATCTCCGAGGCGATACTCCAGCGGATGCAGGAAGCGCGCGCCAGCCTCGGCTGGGGCGTGCTCGCCGCGGTGATCGTGCCGGCGATCCTCGAAGAATTTTTCTTTCGCGGGCTGCTGTTTCAGGCGCTGAAGGATCGAACCGGAACGCTGGCGACCATCGGCATGAGCGGCCTGCTCTTTGGCATTTCGCACGTCATCCTGGGCGGCGAGCTTGGCCTCTTGCGCCTCGTGCCGAGCTGCATTCTTGGGGTAATTCTGAGCGCGGTGGGCTGGCGTGCCGGCAGTGTCTGGCCATGCGTGATCTTGCACGTTTGCCACAACACCATCCTCCTGATCGTCGGCATCGCGTCTCCCGGCTCGACGGAGCACATCCCCTGGACCTGGGTTGCCGGCGGCGCGGGCGGGGCGCTCGTCGGGACAATCTTGTTATCGTTGGGCGGACGGCGCGACGAAGCGCCGCGCACGGGTTAGCAGCACGCGCCGAAAATCCTTGGCAATCTCCAGGCGCCAAACGTAGAATGCTCTCGACCGCAACCTACCTTCACGGAGATCCCGCCATGTCGATCCTATCGCGACGTCAATTGTTGAAAACCGCCGGCGCCGGCCTGGCCGTCAGCCTCCTGCCGAATCTTACACTCGCCGCGCAGGGCACGCCGCCGTTCAGCCTGCCTGCTCTTCCCTACGCCAACGACGCGCTCGACGTCGCCATCGACGCGCGGACGATGGCGATCCATCACGACCGCCATCACGCCGCCTACGTCGCGGGCCTCAATGCTGCCGTCATGGGTAACGCCGAGCTCGCACGCCGTCCGCTCGAGCAGATCCTGCGCACGATCAACCAGGTTCCCGAAGCCATTCGGCAGGCCGTCACCAACCACGGCGGCGGACACTACAATCACTCGATGTTTTGGCAGATCATGGCCCCGAACGCCGGCGGCAACCCGGCCGGCATGCTCGCTGAAGCGATCAATTCCACGTTCACCAACTTCGACACGTTCAAGATGCAGTTCCGCGCCGCATCCCTGGCCCGCTTCGGCAGCGGCTGGTCGTGGCTCGTCTGGTCGAACAACCGCCTGTCGATCACGCACACCGCCAATCAAGACTGCCCGCTGATGACCGGCCAGTTCCCAATCCTCGGTCTCGATGTCTGGGAACACGCCTACTATCTGCGCTACCAGAATCGCCGCCCCGATTATATCGATGCGTGGTGGCGCGTCGTCAACTGGACCGCCGTCGGCACACGCTTCAACCAGGCACGCCAGGGGTAACCCCACAACTGCGAATGCGCAAGAGGAGCCGCGAAAAACGATCCCGCTAAACCAAGGACGCACCGTGACGCGCAACCACCTTCACCACGCCGACTGCATCGCCGGCATGACCCAGCTCGACGCGGGGACCGTCGATCTCGTCTTCGCCGATCCCCCCTTCAACATCGGCTACAAGTACGATGTCTACGAAGATCGTAAGAGTACCGACGAATATCTGGCGTGGACGAAAACCTGGGGCGAGCAAGTCAAACGCGTGCTCAAGCCAACCGGCACCTTCTGGCTCGCCATCGGCGACGATTTCGCCGCCGAGCTGAAGGTGCTCTTCCAACGCGATCTCGGCTTCTCGTGCCGAAGCTGGGTCATCTGGTATTACACGTTTGGTGTCAACTGCACAAAGAAGTTCAGTCGCAGCCACACGCATCTCTTCCACTTCGTCAAGGATCCCAGGCACTTCACGTTCAATGCGGATGCGATCAAGGTCCCGTCGGCACGGCAGCTCGTCTACGGCGATGGCCGCGCCAAAGCGGGCGGGCGCTTGCCGGACGACACCTGGATCTTGCGGCCGCAGGATATGCCGGAGGGCTTCGATCCGAACGAGGACACCTGGTACTATCCGCGCGTGTGCGGCACATTCAAGGAGCGGGCGGGCTTTCACGGCTGCCAGATGCCCGAGCGCGTGCTGGGGCGGATCATCGAAGCGTCGTCGCATCCGGGCGAGCTCGTGCTCGATCCATTCGGCGGCAGCGGCAGCACACTGATCGTCGCCAAGAAGCTGAGGCGCGACTATCTGGGCTTCGAGTTTTCCGCGAATTACGCCAAGCGCATCCGCGCCCGGCTCGATGCGACCTCCGTCGGCCAACCGCTCGACGGCGTCGAGGATCCGCGCACCAGCGTTCCCAACACCGCCAACGGCAGGCGGCTCGATGCGAAGAAGAACGGGAGTATTCGCAAGAAAAAGAACAGCTCGTCGGATTCGCCAAACGGCTTGTTCCCGGGCGATGAGGAATCAACATGAGACGATTTCTTGCGCTTGTGATATCGCTCGGCATCCTCACGCCTGCGCTCACCGGCGGCCCGAAGAAGGGCGACGCCTCCGTCGCCGTCGCCGTCACGCAAGGGCCGAAGCACCACTTCGTCGGCTATTACGACATCACGCCATGGGACAAAACGGGCCGCTATCTGCTCGCCAACGAGATCGGCTTTATCGATCGACAACCCACGCCCGGCGAAGCGCTGACGGTCGGCATGGTTGATCTCGAAACCAAAAAATACATTCCGTTCGACACGACAACCGCCTGGTGCTGGCAGATGGGCACGCGCCTGCAATGGCTCGGCTCTGCCCCGGAGCGCGAGGTCGTTTACAACAGCGTCAAAGACGGCCGTTATGTCGCCACGATTCGCGACGTTCACACTGGCAAGACGCGCACGCTGCCCCGCCCCGTTTACGCGCTTTCGCCCGACGGCAAGCAAGCGGTCACGCTCGATTTCGATCGGCTGCACCGCCTGCGTCCCGGCTACGGCTATTGTGCCCTGCCCGAACGCGGGGCCGACGATCCCGCGCCGAAGGACATGGGCATCTATCACATGGACATGCAGACCGGCGATAGCAAGCTCATCATCCCGATCGGTTGGGCCGCGCAGCATCAGCCCGACGCACGCTTCAAGCCCGGCAAGCAGCACTGGTTCAATCATCTGCTCTTCAACCCGTCGGGCGATCGTTTCCTATTCTTGCATCGCTGGCAGAAAGATGGCGGCGGCTGGTGGACGCGCATGTACGCCGCCAAGGCTGACGGAACAGACCGCCGGCTCGTTTTCGACGACGGCATGATCTCGCACTTCGATTGGCGCGACGATGACACGATTCTGGCGTGGGCCCGCACCAAGGAGTTCGGCGATCGCTTTTATCTCGCCAACCTGCGCACCGAGGAAAAGACGAGCGTCGGCGACAAGCTCCTCGTCAAGGACGGCCATTGCTCGTATTCGCCTAATCGGCGCTGGATCTTGAACGACACCTATCCCGACAAGGACCGCTTGCAAACACTGATGCTGTTCGATCCGTTCGCCAAGAAGCGCGTCGACCTTGGCCAATTCCATCTCGATGCGAAGATCACCGGCCCCTACCGCTGCGATTTGCACCCGCGCTGGAACCGCGACGGCACGAAGGCGTGCATCGATTCCGCGCATGAAGGGCATCGGCAGGTCTACGTGGTCGATGTGGCGAAGTGGACCAAGAAGTGAGTTCCCGTCTCAGAAGCTCTGCAACGCTTCCTGCTCTCCCGCGTAAATGTGGTAGTGTCTCAATTTTGACCGTGGACGTCACGCTCCGCGTGAGGTCTACGATGGTCGTGCCAAACTGAACCTGTAACCGTTCACCCCTCTCCCCTGTACTCAGGGGAGAGGGGCTGGGGGTGAGGGGTTAGAGCGTCGCGCAATTGTCTGTTCTTCCCCCTCACCCCCGACCCCTCTCCCCCTGAGTACAGGGGGAGAGGGGAGGTGAACGGTTACCTGAAACTCTACCCTGGCGCAGGTAGTGGGTTCCGGATGGGATCTTTCGAAACTCGGAAAGAAAGCTTGTGTTCATTCCTCTGAGGTAATATGGTGATATTCTGCTGGTAGCTCGTTCCCTCTTGCCCCCCATACCGAGGAACGTCCGCATGCGAATTGTCATTTCCATCTGCGGAATCTGGCTGTTTGCTCAAGCAGGCCTTGCTCAAGAATCCCTTCATCGACAAGTTGATGCGCTCATCCTGGCAAATGCGAAGGGAAAAACCTTCAGCGGTTCGGCCGATGATGCCGAATACCTGCGCCGAGTTTATCTCGATTTCGCCGGTCGGATTCCCTCCGCGACCGAGGCTCGCCGATTTCTCGACAGCAAGGAAGTCGATAGGCGAACCAAACTCCTCGATGCGTTATTGGCCGGGCCTGAATATGCGGCGAGCATGGAAGGGCATTTCCATGTCATGTTGATGGAACGCCTGGGGGATCATGCGGACTGGAAGAAATACCTGCAGCGCTCCTTCGCGGACAACAAGCCGTGGGACGAACTCGTCCGCGAGATTCTCGCCGCCGGCCCGCAGGAGAAGGCGCCGGGTGCGGCGTTCTTTCTGTCCAAGCGCCTGGAGAATTATGGCGCTAACCCCGTCGATTATCCCGCCCTGACCCGAGACATCGGCAGGCTCTTCCTGGGCAAGGATTTTCGCTGCGCCCAGTGCCATGATCATCTCACCATCAAGGACTACAAGCAGCACGATTTCCAGGGGCTGTTCGTGTTCGTGAAAAACGTCAGCCTCTCGACGGCGAAGACGACCACGCCGGGCGTGACCGAAAAGCCAACCACTGCGAAGATCGAGTTCTCATCGGTTTTCGGCGGCGACAAGGTGCAAACGGGGCCACGCGTCCCTGGCCTGAAGGAAATCGCGATCCCGACACTGAAGAAGGGGGAGGAATATGTCGAAAAGCCGGACGTCAAGCAGCAGAAGCCGGGCGTCTTGAAGTTCAGCACGCTGGCTGCGTTGTCGGAACAATTGCCGACCCCGGCTAACCAGGCGTTCAATCGCAATATCGTGAATCGGCTCTGGTTCGTGCTAATGGGGCGAGGCCTGGTTCATCCGCTGGACCTGGACCATGGCGACAATCCGCCGTCTCATCCGGAAGTGCTTGACCTGCTGGCCAAGGAGTTCGTCGCCCACAAGTACGACATCAAGTGGCTGGTGCGTGAACTCGCGCTCACCCAGACCTACCAGCGTTCGAGCCAGCTTCCGCCGCTGGTCAAGAACGCCAAGCCGGAGGAATTTCGCACGGCCCTGGAGCGAAGAATGTCAGCGGAGCAGCTCCTACGCAGCATGCTGCAGGCGACGGGGATGACGGAGGTGAAAGCGGCGAAGGGAGTCCCCACCTTCGATACCATGAGTCCGACCTTCGTCAAAGCCTTCGCCTCGGAACCGCGCGAACCGGAAGAAGAATTCAGTCCCACGCTGAAAGCGACGCTGTTCCTGCTCAACGACAAGTCCGTGCTGAGCTGGCTTGAGGCCCAACCGGGCAATCTGCTCGATCGCCTCGGGCGCGAGATCGACAATCGCAAGGCGGTGGAGGAGTTGTACCTCAGCGTGTTGACCCGGCTCCCCGGGATTGACGAAGCTGCCGACGCGGTCCGCTATCTGGACGAGCGGAAAGGCCGCCGGCCGGTTGCTTTGCGCAACCTGGCGTGGGCGCTGTTTGCTTCGACGGAGTTTTGCGTGAATCATTAGGAAAAGGATGAAGGATGAAGGATGAAAAGGTTTCATCCATTCCTCCGGGAGACGACATGAACTTTAAGAAACTCTGCACCCCGCTCGACCATCGCATCTCACGCCGTCAGTGGCTTGGCGGCGTCGCCGGCACCACGGCAGGGGCGCTCGGACTGTGTCAGCCGGGTCTGGCGCAGGAGCTGCGCCGGCGTCGCAAGCAGGTCCTCTTCGTCTGGCTGGAAGGTGGTCTGAGCCAGCTCGAAAGCTGGGACCCCAAACCGAACACGCTGTTCGGCGGGCCTTTCCGGGCGATCCCGACGACCGTTCCGGGCATCCACATCAGCGAATTGTGGCCGCGCACTGCCCAGCAGATGCGCCACCTGGCCGTCATTCGCAGCTTGCACACGCAGGACAACAATCATTCCTCGGGCGTGGGCAGGATCCAGCGCGGCGACCCGGCCAATCGCGGCGTCACGTATCCGTACTTCGGTTCCGCAGTCGCCAACTTGCTTGGCCCAGGTGAAAGCGGCCTGCCTCCTTACATCTGGGTCAAACCAGGTAGCGGCGGCTTCGTCACCTCGGACGCCGGCTTTCTCGGTCCACGCTACGGCGCCCTCGCGCTGGGCGGCGGCCGGGCGCCTGAAAATCTGCTGCGCGCCGACAGCGTCAGCGAAGAGGATGATCGGGAACGCCTCGCGTTGCGCCAGCTTGCCGATCGCCGGTACGTGCAACAGCGACGCACGCAGGGGACCGAGGCCAATAGCTACGTCTACGACATGGCTGCCCAGCTCCAGAGACACGCCCACCTCTTCAACAGCACCACGCTGCCCGCGCGCGACCTGGAGCGCTACGGACCCAGTGAATTTGGCCGCCACATGCTGCTGGGCCGGCGTTTGCTCGAAGCCGGCGTGACCTTTGTCAAGGTGGACTCCCATGGTTGGGACACGCACGGCGACAACTTCAACGGCCATAGCAACGCGGTGCCCAAGATCGATCAGGCGTTCTCCGCCATGATGCAGGACCTGGCCGACCGCAGCATGCTCGACAATGTGCTGGTGGTGTTGATGTCGGAGTTCGGCCGCACGCCGCGCATCAACGGCCACATCGGTCGCGATCACTGGGCCGAAGGCTGGTCGCTAGTGATGGCCGGCAGCGGGATTCGCCGCGGCGTGGTGGTCGGCCGCACCAACGCCCTGGGGACCTTTGTCGAAGGGGACGAACACGACATTGGCCATCTGTTCCACACCTGGTTCACGGCCCTGGGCATCAACCCGTCCCGAACGCGGTACAACAATGCCGGCCAACCTCTGCCCATCGCTCACGAAGACATGGAGCCGATCCGGGCGTTGCTGGCGTAACAGAGCAAGGATGAGGGATGAAGGATGAAGGATGAAAAAATGCAATCCTTCATCCTTCATCCTTCATCCCTCATCCTTTTCTTCAAGGTTGGAACCATGACCGCTCAAGCACAAGCACCAGCCAATCGTTTCGAGCCGCGCCAGGGACCGACGGTCAACCTGGATTGCCAGCTTGGCACGGTCCGTTACAGCCCGTGCGGACGGTTCCTGGCAGCAGGGGCCTATGACGCGACGGTCCGCCGCTGGGAAGTGACCGACGCCGGGTTCACTGCCATGCCGTCCCTCACCGGGCATCGCGGCTGGGTGCAGGCGCTGGCGTTTCATCCCGATCGCCGACGTTTGTTCACTGCCGATTCCTGGGGCGAAGTCCGGTCCTGGACTTACGCTGAACGACAGGCCCCGCCGGTGCGAACGATGGCCGCCGCTCATGATGGCTGGATTCGCGATCTGGCCATCAGTCCGGATGGCCGGCTCCTGGCGACGTGCGGCCGCGACCAGAAAGTCCGCCTCTGGTCCATCGAGGATGGACGCAAACTGCACGAACTGACCGAGCACAACGACGACGTTTTCTCCGTGGCCTTTCATCCGGATGGTCGCTCGCTGGTGTCCGGCGACTTGCATGGCAACGTCAAGCAATGGGACGTTGCCAATGGCCGCAAGATGCGCGAGTTCGCCTGTCGCCCGCTGTTTTTCAATGCGGCCAATTTCGAGCAGAATGTCGGCGGCGTGCGTCGTCTCGTCTTCGACGCCCAGGGCAGGACGCTGGCCTGCGCCGGCTCGCGAGCGCGCACCGGCGGCAACGTTCAAGGCCATCCGACGGCCCTCCTGTTTGACTGGGCCAGCGGGCAACTGCGGCATACCCTCGTCGTCGGCGACGGCGCCGATGGCTACATGTACGATGTCGCTTTCCATGCGACGGGCTTCCTCATGGGCGTCACCAGCGGCAATCCCGGCACCGGCAAGTTCTTCTTCATCCGCCCCGGCGAGCAGACCCCATTCTTCCTGTCGACGCGGATGACCAACTGCCAGTCGCTCGCCGTTCACCCCAACGGCACGCGCCTGGTTGTCGCCGCCACCAATGCGGGCAGCAACGGCAACGGTCGGCCCTTGCGAAATGGCGTCTATGCCGCGAACATGTCGCCGTTGCACGTGTGGGACCTGCCGGCGTCGTGATCTCAATAGCTCACGCAAAGGCGCAAAGTCAAATTCCATTGCGCGTCCCACGAATTATTTGCAGCTATCAACCTTTGCGCCTTTGCGCCTTTGCGTGAGCTTCAGGTGGAGAAGACTTGATGATGTGCATCCGTTGCCTGGCCCTCCTCGTCGGTCTTTTTTTCGTGGCCGTTGCGCGGGGCCAGGAACCGCACCTGGCGGCCATCTTTCCGGCCGGCGGCCAACGCGGAACCACCGTCGAGATCACGTTCGAAGGCAAAGACCTCAAGGCGGTGCGGACCCTCTTCTGTTCGCACCCCGATATCACGGCCAAGAAAATTACTGACAATCGCTTCGCAGTCACGATCCCCGACACCGTCGTGGACGGCGACTACGACGTCTGGACTGCCACGCTGACAGGGCTGTCCAATCCGCGCCGTCTCGTGGTTGGATCCCTTCCGGAAGTGAACGAGAAGGAGAAAAACGACGAGCCGGCGACCGCGCAAGAAGTCAAACTGCCGACCGTCATCAACGGCAAATTCGATCCAGGGACCGATCGCGATTACTACCGTTTTGATGCCGGCGCCGGCCAGCCGATCACATTTCATTTCCGCTCCGAAACGCTCGATGGCGCCGCCCGCCCGGCCGTGACGCTCTTTGGCCCCACGGGTAAGGAATTGCTCCACGATGATGGCCGGGACGCCGAACCGATGCTCCATTTCGAGCCGCGGGACGCGGGCAGCTATCTTCTCAAGGTCGAGGAGCGAGCCTATCAAAAAGGGGACAACGTCTACCGCCTGGCAATCTTCACCGGACCCGCGCTCGTGGCGGCGTTCCCCCAGGTCCTGACGCGCGGCAAGACGCAGTCGGTAACCCTCTACGGCTCCGGCGGTAAACCGGCATTTCAGAAAATCCAGACTGACGTGAAGGCGCCGCTCACGGCCGATCCCGACGGCGGCGGCGTCAGATCGAATTTGCCGAAGTAAGGCTCCATGAGCCGCTGCAAGGCACCGTAAGCCCGCAAGACCGCGACCATCGCCTCGCGCGAAGCGGACACAGGGAATCCGTCGTCCAGGTTCAGGGCGACGGAAACTTGGCGGTTCGGCATGGCACCCTCCAAACAATCCTCAAGACAGTTAAGTATTTAACGATGGAAGCCGATTCCGTCAAGGACGCTTCCAATATTGCTCTTGCGAGTCTTTCTCCCAGGTCTCATTTCACGGCACTGGTGTTTAACTTTGTAGACACCAGGTGAAAACTCCTCAGATCGGTGTAAGATTCGAGACGTGTAACACGCGCGGTAGCAGGCAGGTGAGGAACTATCATGAAACGGTTCATCGGCTTGGCACTGACGATTCTGATGGCTTCCAGCCTCACGACGGCAGCGCAAGAAAAGGCCAAGCTCGACGCGCCCTCCCTGGCAAAGGAAATCGACCGTCTCATCCAACAGCGACTGGATAAGGAAAAAGTGCCGCCAGCGGCGCGCGCCGACGATGCCGACTTTTTGCGCCGCGTCCACCTCGACCTCACCGGCACCATCCCGGCTTACGAAAAGACATTGGCCTTCCTTGAGAGTAAGGACCCGGCCAAACGCACGAAGCTTGTCGATGACCTGCTGGCAAGCCCGCATTACTCGCGTTACATGGCAGGTATCTGGGCGAGCCGCCTAGTTCCGCGCGAGCTTAGTTCCCCGGGGCTCAATCGCAATGTCATGGTCGAACGACTCGGCGGCTGGTTCGACGAGGCGTTTCAGAAAGACAAACCTTGGAACAAGGTCGTTCACGAGGCGCTTACCGCTACCGGTAGGCCCGAAGAAAATGGCGCCGCCACGCTGTTTCAAAATGGCGAGGTCGACAAGCTCACGGACGCCGTCGGCCGCATGTTCCTCGGCGTGCAGCTTCAATGCGCTCAGTGCCACAACGATCGCCTCGATCGCCCCTGGCAGCGCAACGACTACTGGGGCATGGCAGCGTTCTTCTTCAAGGTCCGCGAAAACCGCGGCAAGAACGAAGGAACGCCCGGAATCACTGAGGAGCCCAGTAAGTTCGGCAAACGTAAGCTCCCCGAGACGGCCAAGATCGTCGATCCGAAGTTCCTCCAACACGACACGCCGAAACTCGATCCATCAGGACCGCTGCGTCCCGTGCTGGCCGATTGGTTGACCTCGCCGAAGAATCCCTACTTCGCCAAGTCGATGGTCAACCGCCAGTGGGCGCACTTGTTTGGCCGCGGCCTCGTGAATCCCGTGGACGACTTGCACGAAAAGAATCCGCCTTCGCATCCGGAAATGCTCGATCTTCTCACCGCGCAGTTCATCGCTCACGATTTCGATGTGAAATATGTGCTTCGCGCGATCTGTTTGAGCGATGCCTATCAACGAACCAGTGCGACTTCGGTCTCTCGTAAAGACTCAAAAACGGACGCCGTCTCCCTCTTCGCGCGCATGGCCGTCAAGGATTTGACACCTCGACAAATGAAGAACACCCGTGAAGTCTTGCTGCCGAAAAAGCCCGGCAATGGTCCCAAGGCCCAGCTTTACGCGGACCTCATCGAGGATGCCGATGCGACCGAATTCCGCAAAGGCATCCCGGACACGCTCGGGCTCATGAACGCGAAGGAAACAGGTCAGTTCATCAAAGACCTGGCGAATCGGATTGTTCCCAACAAGAACGGCAAGGCGGCGGGGGAGAATGTGGAGCTGCTGTACCTGCACATTCTGTCTCGCCGCCCCACTGATGCGGAACGCATTCGCTTGACGGCCTACCTCGATCGCCAGGGGCAGAGAGCGTATCAGGATATCTGCTGGGCGCTGCTGAACTCGGCGGAGTTCTTGCTGAACCATTGACAGCCGCTCGCGGCGTAGCAAGGAGCCTTTCATGAACCGACGCGATTTCTTCATTCGCACTCTCGCCGGCAGCGCTGCGATTAGCGCCTCCGGCTGGTTGGGCACCCTCGCCGCTCGCGCCGGCGGCATGCAGCGCAAGTCGTGCATCCTCCTGTACATGGCGGGCGGCCCCAGCCACATCGACACCTTCGATCCGAAACCGGACGCTGCAGAGAACATCCGGGGCGGCTTCCGGGCGATCCAGACAGCCGTGCCGGGCATCCAGGTCAGCGAGTTGTTCCCGCGCCTGGGTGAGCGCATGCGGCACGCAGCGATTATTCGCGGCATGTCGACCGGCGAAGGCGAGCATGGCCGCGCCCAGTATCTGACGCACACGGGCTACCAACGCGGCGCCGGCGGCATCTTGCACCCGAGCCTCGGTTGCATCGCCGCCGCGGAGATCGGTCGCAGCGATTTCCCGCTTCCCAATTTCGTCGGCATTTACGGCGGCGGTCCGCCCAATCCGGATCCCTTCCACGGGCCGGGTTTCCTCGGGCCGCGCCATCAGCCGCTGATCGTGCGCAATCCAACACGCGGTGTCGAAAACTTGAACGCCTTGGAAAGCGCTGCCGTCTTCGACAATCGGTATTCGCTGCTGGAGGAAATGCAGCGCAGCTTTCATGGCACACACCAGGCGCCGGCGGTGCAGGGGCAAACGACGACCGTCGAACGCACCGCCCAGCTCATGCGCGCCCGCCAGGCGCGCGCCTTCGATCTGTCCCAAGAGCCCGACCGCGTCCGTGCCCCATACGGCCGCACGCAACTCGGCGACGCATGTCTGATGGCGCGCCGCCTCATCGAGGTCGGCGTTCCCTTTGTCGAGGTGCAGCAAGGCGGTTGGGACACGCACGGCTTCGGCGGCAATCCCCAAAACGGCGGCGCCTTCAAGGTGACGCGCGACCTGGCCGCTCCCAACGATTTCGCCATGGCCGCCCTTATCGACGACCTCCATGCCCGCGGGCTGCTCGACCAAACGCTGGTTATCTGGATGGGCGAGTTCGGGCGCACGCCGATCGTCGGCCGACAAGGCTATGGCGGGCGCGATCACTATCCGCACGCCTGGAGCACGCTGATGATCGGCGGCGGCATCCGCGGCGGACAGGTCATCAGCCGCACCGACGCCACCGGCGCGACCGTCGCTGAACGTCCGGTGAGCATTTACGACTTCCTGGCCACAGTCTGTCGGATTCTGGGCATCGATTACACGAAAAACAACGACACGCCCGGCGGCCGGCCAGTGCGCATCGTGGATAATCGTAATGTAAGACCAATCGAAGAGTTGCTCCGCTGAGGTTCCAGAGGCATACCTAACCCGCGTGAGACGAGGTAGCGAAGCAAGAACCAATGAGACCACCCGTCAAGCACGATGCGCGGATAGCTGCGGTCTAGCGGTCAACGAGTCAATGACCTGCATCGCATGTTTTCGTGTCGGCTACGCCTGGTTGACGCCACATTGCCATCGGGGTTTCATCGAATCATCGAGACGGGCTATAACCAAAACGGCGCGACATGGGTGAGACACCGAGAGTTTGGCGGCAAGAAGGGGCCGAGTGGCGAATCCATGATCCCACGGCGGCAAATGGAAAGATAACGACAGAGACAAACGCGACGCAACTCGTTGCGGAGGATGGCGGAAGAACGACAAATGGGCTCGCAGGTTTGCGTTAACCCCTGGGTCGAATGGCTATCGTCACCAATTTGAACTACAGGGCGACGACCGTTGTTTGAAAACGCGGCTCGGTTTTTCTGCCGGGCCGCGACTCTTTGCCAAAGCTGTTCTATCCAAACGCCAATGACGGAGAAAGGTGCGGGGTATCCACCCGCTCATGTCCACGGTCGTGAATCCAGACTTCGTATCTCACCGGCAAAACAATTCTCTCAAAGCGGACAAATCAAGAGTAAACGGCGTACATAACAGTCAGGACCTCACATTTGGAGCACGCCGGCTCCCTCCAAAGAAGTTCGAGAATCCTCACGAGATTGCCTTGCGTCGGGCGCGCACCCGAGGCTTGGTGGGTCTCGGCGTTTTGGATTTTTACACTGACCTATTTGGAGATTGACGACATGACGGCTCCCCTGTTGGAATCGACGCCCGAGCAACGCATGACGCAGATCGCCGCCATCTTGGCGCAGGGTGCGTTGCGCCTGAAAAAGGACACCCAGCGCATCCAAGTATCTCCTCCCGAAGAAGTTCGGGAATCCTCGCAAGATTGCCTTGATCCGGGTGCGGACCCGAGGCTCAGTGGGTCTCCGCGTCTTGGGTTTAACGCACTCTAACTTACGAGGATTCAATGCAACTCGACATCGAAAAGGAGATGGCCGCGCTCGGAAAGATGACCGCGGGCCAGCTCGCCGATCGTTTCGCCGAACTGTACGGCGAGGCGACGCGTTCCTGCCATCGGACCTATCTGGTTCGCAAGATCCTGTGGAAACTCCAGACCATCGAATGTGGTGGCTTGAGCGAGCGGGCCCAGCAGCGGGCCAAGGAACTCGCGTCCGGCACCGAACTCCGCGTCATGCCGCCATCGACACTTGCCCCGATTCAGATCATCGGCACGGTGTGCAAGGTGCCGGTTAACCGCGACCTGCGCTTACCGCTGCCCGGTTCGTCGATTGTCCGCGAATACCGGGGCCGCAAGATCGAGGTCCATGTCCTGGCCATCGGCTTCGAGTTCGAGGGCGAACGCTACCGTTCGCTCTCGGCGGTCGCCCGCAAGATCACCGGGACGCATTGCAACGGCTTCCGCTTCTTCAATTTGGAGGGCGAAAAATGAGCAAATCAAAACCTGCGGCTCGGCTTGGCGTCACAGTCCGATGCGCCATCTATACCCGCAAGTCAACGGAAGAAGGCCTGGACCAGGACTTCAACTCCCTCGACGCCCAACGGGAGGCTGGCGAAGCGTACATCGCCAGCCAGGCTGGTGAAGGCTGGACGCCGGTCCTGATGCGTTACGATGACGGTGGTTTCACCGGCGGCAACATGGAACGCCCCGCCTTGCAACGCCTCCAGGCAGACATCCAGGCAGGCAAGGTCGACTGCGTGGTCGTCTACAAGGTCGACCGCCTGAGCCGATCGCTGCTCGACTTCGCCAAGCTGATCGAGACCTTCGAGAAATACAAGGTCGCGTTTGTGTCCGTGACACAGCAGTTCAACACAGCGAACTCGATGGGGCGACTCGTATTGAACGTGCTGCTTTCTTTCGCCCAATTCGAGCGCGAGATCATCTCCGAGCGCGGACGCCGGTTGCGATCTTGATC
>SYHD01000271.1 GCA_005799265.1 Planctomycetia bacterium
AAATCACGCCCGAAGTCGCCGACGGCCCTGCCTCCGCGATTTTGACTCAAGTGACGAACGGCCTGGCGGTGCGCATGGCCGTGCTGTATCTGCTGTGTGGGCAGCCTGACGACAAGCCGCGACCGTAAGGGAGTGGAGGATGCTTCGCATCCTTACGGTCACGGCTCGTCAAGACGAAAGTGTTTGATTGGTACCTTACATTGAAGATTCAATCGCATGAACGTACTCCGCATCATTAACGGCCGACTCATCGATCCGTCTCAGAACCTCGACAAGATCGCTGATCTGTGGATTCGCGACGAAGAGATCGCCGGCATTGGGCCGCAATTGGGACTTGAAGCGTCGCGCACGATTGATGCGCGCGGCATGATCGTTTGCCCCGGGTTAATCGACATGCACGTGCATTTGCGCGAACCCGGGCGCGAAGAGGACGAGACGATCGCGACCGGTTCGCTGGCCGCGTTGCGCGGCGGCATAACGTCGGTGGCGTGCATGCCGAACACGGAGCCGCCGCTCGATCATCAGGCCGCGGCCGAGTTCGTCTTTCTGCAGGCCGAGCGTGCGGGCAACGCCAACGTCTTCCCCGTGGGCTGCATCACCAAGGGGCGCAAGGGAGCGGAACTCGCGGAGATCGGCGGGCTTGTCGAAGGAGGCGCCGTCGCATTTAGCGACGATGACGTGCCCGTCGTCAGCGCCGAGCTCATGCGCCGAGCTCTCGAATATTGCCGTATGTTCGACAAGCCCGTTCTCAGTCATGCCGAGGACCTTGAACTGACCAAAGGCGGCATCATGCACGAAGGGATCGAGAGCATGCGCCTGGGCTTGCGCGGCATGCCGGCCGCGGCGGAAGAAGTCATGATCCATCGCGACATCGAATTGGCTCGCTTGACCGGCGCTCGCCTTCATCTTCTGCATGTTTCGACTGCCGGCAGCGTCGAGCTCATTCGCCGCGCCAAGGAACGCGGCGTGCACGTCACGGCCTCGACTTGCCCGCAATACTGCTTCTTGACTGATGTCTGCTTGCGTTCGTTCGACAGTAATTACAAACTCAACCCGCCGTTGCGCACGCAGGACGATCTGCGTGCGATCATCGACGGCCTCAAGGACGGAACGCTCGACGTTCTCGCCAGCGATCACTCGCCGCAAGCGCCGGAGAAGAAAATCCGCGAACTGGATCAGGCCCCCTTCGGTATCATTGGCCTGGAAACCTTGCTGCCGATCGCCATCGCCACCCTCATAACCCCCGGCCATCTCTCCTGGCCGCAACTCCTCGAAAAACTCACGATCCGGCCGGCGCAGGTGCTCGGCATCGAACGCGGCACGCTCAAATCTGGCGTCGATGCGGATGTGACAATCATCGATCCCGCCGTCGAGTGGTCCATCGATGTTTTCCAGTTCGCGTCCAAGAGCCGCAACTCGCCGTTCCATGGTCAGAAGGTGCGCGGACGAGCGCACGCGGTGATCGTGAGCGGCGAGGTCAGGTTCGGATACAATGAAACGAATCAAGCCTCGCGATAGGCGCTGCGATTCGCGGAGGTAATAGCGTAAGAGAACCACCATGCTCCAGCACGGTTTCGTTCGTGTAGCCGCTGCGCTGCCTCACCTGCGCGTCGCGGATTGTTCGTTCAACGTCAAGCGGTTGCTCCATCTACTCGATCAAGCCGAGCAGCAGGCCGTTCACGTCCTCGTCTTTCCCGAACTGGCGATTACAGGCTATACCTGCGGCGATCTCTTCCATCAGGCGGCACTGCAGAATGCCGCGCGCGCGGCCTTCGAGCATTTGCTGGACGAAAGCGAACGCCGATTCTCGGGTGTCTTTTTCGTTGGCTTGCCGTGGCTCGTGAATGATCAACTCTACAACGTTGCCGCGGTGTGCCAGAAGGGGCAGCTTCTGGGTGTCGTGCCGAAGTCGTACCTGCCGACGTACAAAGAGTTCTACGAAACGCGCTGGTTCACGCCGGGCATGCGGAGCCGCGTCGCCCATGTCGAATGGCAAGGCAATCGCCACACGCCGTTCGGGACGGATCTGCTCTTTGCCGATGAACTGTTTCCGCAAGCCGTCGTTGGCGTCGAGATCTGCGAGGACCTGTGGACGCCGATCCCGCCGAGTTGCTTTCAAGCCCTCGCGGGGGCCAAAATCCTCGTCAATCTCTCCGCGAGCAACGAGGTGATCGGCAAAGCGGGCTATCGCCGTCAGCTCGTGCAGAATCAATCGGGCCGCTGTATCGCCGGGTACGTTTATGCGTCCAATGGTGTCAGCGAATCGACGACCGACGTCGTCTTCGGCGGCCACGGCATCATCGCCGAAAACGGCTCGCTGCTCGCCGAGTCGCCCCGTTTTCAACGCGAGGACCTGCTGGTCGTCAGCGACATCGATGTGGCCCGTGTGCAGAACGATCGGCAGAAGACGAACAGCTTTCATGATTCGCTGGCGTTGTTAGGGAGTCGTGAGTATCGACGCATCTCGTTCTTGTTGCCGAAATCGCCGGTGCAGCTGGTGCGCGCGTTCGACGCGCATCCTTTCGTGCCGAGCGGGCAGGATCAACTCGCGGAGCGCTGCCAGGAAATTTTTCACGCGCAGGTCGCCGGGCTGGCGAAACGGCTGGAACACATCGGCTCTCCGGCGATCGCAATCGGCGTCTCCGGCGGGCTCGATTCGACGCTGGCACTCTTGGTCGCGTGCAAGACCTTCGACGCACTGTCTGTTCCTCGCCCGAAGATTCAAGCGTTGACGATGCCCGGCTTCGGCACGACGCCGCGCACCAAGGCCAACGCTCAGGCGCTGATGCAGCACCTCGGCGTGTCGGCGCGCGAAGTCGATATTCGTCTTCTCTGCCTGGAAGAAATGCGTTCGCTCGGCCATCGTCCCTTCGGCATCGCCCTCGACGGCTTGACGGTTGACGCCTTGACCGCCAAACTCCATGAAGTGCCGACGGAACGACGTCAAGACTTGATATTCGAAAACGTGCAAGCACGGATGCGCACGTCGCTGTTGATGAACACCGGTTTTGTCGTCGGCACGGGTGATCTCTCCGAATTGGCGCTTGGGTGGTGTACCTACAACGGCGATCACATCAGCATGTACAATCCGAACACCAGCATCCCCAAGACGCTGGTCAAGTTCCTGGTCCGCTGGGCCGCCCTGAACGAATTTGACGGCGCCGCCAAGAAGACGCTGCTTGATATTGTTGCCACGGAAATCTCACCGGAGCTGTTGCCGGCTGCGAAAGACGGAGCGGTCACGCAGGCGACGGAGAGCGTAATCGGGCCGTACGAATTGCACGATTTCTTCCTGTTTCACTTTCTGCGTTACGGGGCGCCGCCTGAAAAGATCTTGTTCCTCGCCGAGCACGCGAAGTTTGAACGCGTCTACACGCCGGACGAAAAACGCCGCTGGCTGAAGGTGTTCATCCAACGCTTCTTCGCGAATCAGTTCAAGCGATCGTGCTTGCCGGACGGGCCAAAGGTCGGCTCAATCAGTCTGTCGCCGCGCGGCGACTGGCGCATGCCGAGCGACGCGCAGGCGACAGCCTGGCTGAAGTGGGCGGAGACGGCGTGACGATTAACGCTTCATAGCCTTCTTGAGAGTAGAACCCAGATCTGCCGGGCTGTCGGCGACGAGGATGCCGGCCGCGCGCAACGCCGCGATCTTGTCCGCCGCGCCGCCGGAGCCGCCGGAGATGATTGCCCCCGCGTGCCCCATGCGTTTGCCTGGCGGCGCCGTCTGCCCCGCTATAAAGGCGGCCACGGGTTTCTTGACGTGTGCCTTTACGAACGCGGCGGCGTTCTCTTCCGCGTTGCCGCCGATCTCGCCCATCATGAGGATGGCTTCGGTCTGCGGGTCAGCTTGAAACATCTTGAGCACATCGATGAAATTAGTTCCGTTAACCGGGTCGCCGCC
>SYHD01000272.1 GCA_005799265.1 Planctomycetia bacterium
CCGCAGCGCCAGCAAGGCTCATCCTTGCTGGCGCTGCGGGCTTGTAGATTGATGCACTGACAAGCAAAACTCATTCACCCAGGCTCTTCAAGATCGTCTGGGCCACCAGACGATTGCCGGCCTCGTTGAGATGCACCCGGTCTGTGGTGAGGATGCCCGCCGCCTTTTTCTGCGTGTTGTTCGCCTGAAGATTATCGACGAAGGCCTTGCGCAGATCGCACATATTCAGGTTCAATTCCTTGGCAACCTTGCGGCTGATGTTGGCGTATTCATCGAGTTTGCCGTCGAGATTGTTGGCCCCGCCGGGAAGCTCGCCGATGACGCTCGGCGTGCACAGGACAACCTGAGCCCCGGCCTTGGTGCATTTGCCGATCACTTCCTTGAGGCCCGCTTCGAAGGCATTGGGCGCGGTGCCGTTCTTCGGGTTCTTCTCGCCGTGCCAGACATCGTTGATGCCGATGTAGATGACGACGATCGTCGGCTTCTTGTCGATGACGTGTTTGTCGACACGTTTCTGGAGGTCGGGAACTTTGTTGCCGCTGATGCCGGCGCCGATGCATTCGATGGCGAGATCTTTCTTTTTGTCGGCGAGGTGGTTGCGGATGACTTGGATATAACCCTTGCCTCCATTGCCGCCGGCGGTGATCGAATCGCCGAGAAAGACGATGCGGTCACCTTTTTTCAGGACGATGGGCGTGGGATCGCCGCACAGCGCGGGAGCAGCGAACGCCACGAAAAGGGTACACACGGACATAGTGGCCAAGCGGATCATGATGCGTCTCCAGTATGAGAAATCGGTGGGAAGGTAGAATACGACATGGCGCGGCGAGGGAACAGCATTGATTGATCTATTGGTGTCGCAAAAATCAAGGAGTGCGATAGGGTTGCTTCAAGTTTTCGAGATGATGCAGCCGATTGCCAAGCAATTGCAAGTTACTCGCCTCCGTATCGAGCAAAAACGCGGAACCGGCGTGCGGCCTCGAAAAGCCGAGGTCGTTGTCGCGGAAGGTCAGGTCATGGTGGGCGCCTTCGATGACGACGCACGCCTTGCCCGCCGAGGAAGCGCGGCTATTGCTCTTGTCGAGGCGCGGGCCGAGGTTGTCCTTGATGACGTTTTTTTCGAACACGTTGCGATGCGCTCCATGTTTGGCCTCGGGCGAATCACGGCGAAAAAGCACGCCCGTCTCGGCATTGTTAATGACGCGGTTCAGCCGAAACAGATTGTCGGTGTCGTTGAAGCCGATCGAGATGCCGCAGCCGGCGTTGTTGGTGATGTCGTTGTCCTCGAACAATACCTTGCGAACGCCCACGCAGACGAAGAGTCCGACGTAGCCGTTCTTACGCAGCGTGTTCTTGCGCACGATGCAATCATGCGATCCGCTGCCTGGGTGGAGTCCGACGTTGAAGTTGTCCTCGCACAGGCATTGTTCGATGGTGAGCTTGGTGCACTTTTTCTGAAAGCTGATGGCGTCGCCGTTGAATTTGCGGACGATGCAGCCGCTCACGAGCACGTTTTCGCAGCCAAAAAGGTAAACGCCGCCGCCGCGACAGCCGCCGAGATACTCCGAGCCGGGCGTGCCGTGATTGCCCTCGACGGTGAGACTTTTGATTGAGGCGTTCTTGACGTTCACGCCCGCGATGCCGGAGATGGCGTGCTTGACCTCGGCCTTGCGTGCGACAAGGTAGTCGTTCTCCGCGGGTTGTGAGATGCGAAACGACTTCGGTCCCAGTCGGGCGATCAGCGTGGCCGTCGTCACTTCGAAGCCGTGCCCCGCCTTGTCTTCGAGGGCGATCGCGTCGCCCAGCTCAAAGCCCGCCGCATCGACCAGCGTGATCTCGGTTGCGCCCTTGGCGACATCCTTGGCGAGTGCGGCCTTACGGCCGGGACCGATGACGAGCACCGACTTCTCCGGCACACCGACGATATGCACGTTGTTCCGCAGTTGCACCGCGTTGCGAAGGGAATAGCGTCCCGCCGCGATCTCGACGGTCCCGCCGCCGAGGTTGGCGACATAATCAATGGCCGCCTGAATGACGCGCTGATCGCGCCCACGCCGGTCTCCGTTGTCGATGCCGACGCGCACAATCGGCCGCGCCGTCTGGGCGGAAGCCGCTACGGGGACAAGAATGCCGATCAGCGTGATGATGATTTGCCGAACCATGATGCCTCGAATTTGCGTTGTCGGATGCTACGCCAGGATTCCTTCGACAACCTCGCCATGCACATCCGTAAGGCGGAAATCACGGCCAGCGTAGCGATAGGTCAGACGCAGGTGATCCAGGCCCAACAGGTGCAGCATCGTGGCGTGCAGATCGTGGAAGTGCACCTTGTCCTGCTCAGCGTAGTAGCCGTAATCATCGGTGGCGCCATACGCCAACCCGGCGCGGACGCCAGCGCCAGCGAGCCACATCGTGAATCCTTGCGGGTTGTGATCTCGGCCGTCGCGTCCCTGTGCCGTCGGCGTGCGACCAAACTCGCCGCCCCAGACGACAAGCGTGTCTTCGAGCAGGCCGCGCCGTTTCAGATCCTTGATAAGCCCCGCGATCGGCTGATCGACTTCCAGTGCGTTCTTGGCGACGTCACGACGCAGTTGATCGTGCTGGTCCCACTTGTAGCTGTGCGTCACTTGAATGAAACGCACGCCGCGCTCGGCGAAGCGGCGCGCCATCAAGCACTGTCGGCCGAAGTTGCGCGTCGGGTCATTGTCCATGCCGTAGAGGCGCAGAGTTTCGGGCGTCTCGCGGCTGATGTCCTGCAGTTCGGGAGCGGCGGCTTGCATGCGAAACGCCAGCTCGAAGGAAGCGATACGGCTTTCCAGGGCCGCATCGGGGCCGGTGTGCGTCAAGCGGTCACGGTTCATCGCGCTCAGAAAATCGAGCTCCATGCGCTGGATGCCGGTCGGCGTCGGGCCCTGGATGAACGGGATGGTCGCCCGCTCCGAGGCGGTGCTGGCGTTGCCGATCGGCGTGCCGTGATAGACGGCGGGAAGAAACGCAGAGGCGTAGTTGTTGACGCCGCCGTGCGTTAGCGTCGGGCAGATGGTGATGAAGCCGGGGAGGTTCTGATTCTCGGTGCCGAGGCCGTAGGTGATCCACGAGCCCATGCTGGGGCGAACGAACGTATCGCTGCCGGTGTGCAATTCGAGCAGGGCGCCGCCATGCCGCGAATTGGAGCCGTGCATCGAGCGGATGAAGCATAGGTCGTCGACGCAGCTCGCGATATGGGGGAATACTTCACTAACCCACTGGCCGCTCTGGCCGTATTGCGCAAAGCGAAACGGCGACTTGAGCAGGTTGCCGGTCACGCTGGACACGACGCGCGGCCGTGCGAACGGGAGCGGCCTGCCATCGTCGCGTTGCAGCAGCGGCTTGTAGTCAAACGTATCGACCTGCGAAGGCCCGCCGTGCATGAACAGGAAGATGACCCGTTTCGCTCTGGCGGGATGGTGCGGCAGCCGCGGCGCCAACGGATTGGCGGGGACCGGTTGCGCCTGGCTTTCGGACAGCAACCCAGCGAGCGCGAGGTTCGCGAATCCGAGGGCGCTCGATTGCAGCATATGACGGCGAGTCAACATGGGTTGTTTCCCTTCGTGGTATGCGATTTCAATTGGTAACCGTTCATCACCCCTCTCCCCTGAGTACAGGGGAGAGGGGTGAACGGTTACGTCACACGATTGGAATCGTATGCCACTGAATCCATCACTCCACATACACAAACTCATTCGCTGACACGATCACTCGGCAGAAGCTCTGCCAGGCCTGCGCGTGCGCATCGGCCGTCTTCTTGCGTGTTAGTTCACTTTCGATGCGTTCGACGAAATCGAGCGAGCGCGTAATCTCCTTGTCAGTGGGCGATCGGCTGAACGCTTGCAGATAAACGCGGCGAATGCGGCCGGCGTCGTTCAGCGTCTTGTCGGCGAACAGTTTCGCCGTCCAGAGGCGTGTTTGGTCGTGAACGATCTTGCCATTCATGAGGAATAACGCTTGCGGTGCGACGGTTGTGGTGGCCCGCTCGCCGCTGGGAAAGCTCGGGTCGGCGAAGTCGAATGCCTGCAACACATCGTACAACGCGCTGCGGATCACCGGCAAATAAATGGAGCGGCGCGGGATGTCATACTTGTCATACATCGCGTTGGGATAGCCCGGCACATACTTGCGATTCGTGGCGGCGAACAACGTGCCGCCGATGGTCAGATCGAGGTTGCCTCCCAAAACGTACAAAGTATCACGCAACGCTTCCGCTTCGAGTCGACGGCGGCTGTGGCGCCAGTGCAGGCGATTGTCCGGATCGATTTGAAACGCGGCCTCGTTGTAGGCGGCGTTCATCTGATAGGTGCTCGAAAGGACGATGTGCCGGTGCATCGCCTTCATGGACCAGCCCGATTCGACAAAGGTAGCCGCGAGCCAATCGAGCAATTCGGGATGCGAGGGCTTCTCGCCGAGTAGGCCAAAGTTGTCCACGCTGCTGACCAGGCCGGTGCCGAAGTGCCAGTGCCACAGGCGATTGACCATCACCCGACTCGTGAGGGGATGTTCCGGCTGCGTCAGCCAATTCGCAAGCTGCACGCGGCCGCTCTGTGTCGCGTCAATGAGGCCCTGCTTGAGATTACTGAAGACGCGCGGCATGCGGCGCGGCGCCTCCTTGCCGAGAGTCAGGTGATTGCCGCGGCGATGAACGCGCAGATCGGTTGCCTTGCCTTCACTGACGGCCATGGCTTCGGGCCCACTGGGCGCCTTCTTGTCCACCTTCTTGGGTTGCTCCGACTTGAGTTCAACCGGTTGTTTCTCGGACGTCACGGCGCCAAGCAACCGTTCCTGCCAGCGTGCGACGACCTTGAAGTTGTCCATCGTCTTCGTGCTTTTGAATATGCCCGCCAGCGAATAATAATCAGAGATCGAAATGGGATCGTACTTATGATCGTGACAGCGACAGCAGCCGAGCGTCATGCCCAGAAACGCGCGGCCCAACGTGTCCACTTGCTCGTCGATGATGTCCATTTCCATCTTGACCGGATCGTCCTCGGCCAACATCTTTGGACCGATCGAAAGGAACCCGGTAGCGATGAGCCGATCATCCGTCGATTTTCCGCTGTCGTCCTTGAGAAGGTCGCCGGCGATTTGTTCGCGGACAAATTGATCGTATGGCAGGTCGGTGTTGAATGCCTTGACGACGTAGTCGCGATAGCGCCAGGCGTTGCCGAAGACGTGGTTTTCGTCCATGCCGTTGGAGTCCGCGTAACGGACTAGGTCAAGCCAGTGCCGTCCCCAGCGTTCGCCGTAGCGCGGCGACGCCAGCAATCGATCGACAACTTTGGCCAATGCAGCTTGCGGTTTGGCGCTCGCAAACTCGTTCACGAAAGTCTCGACTTCCGCTGGCGAGGGTGGCAGCCCAATCAAATCGAAGTAGACGCGCCGAATCAGCGTCCGCGCATCCACGGCCGGCGCGGGTGTTAATCCCTTTTCGTCCAGCTTGGCCAATATGAACGCGTCGATCGGCGAGCGTGCCCAGGCCTGATTCTTCACTGCCGGTGTTTTTGGTTTGCGAACCGGCTGAAACGCCCAGTGCCCGGTTTGCGCCATCGTGAAGACAGGTTCGCTATCCTCGGCCTCAGCTTTCACGACCGTGGGCTTCGCATTGGGCCATGGCGCTCCCATCTTCACCCAGGCCGTCAGATCGGCAATCTCTCGGGCGGGTAGCTTCATTCG
Source organism: Planctomycetia bacterium (assembly GCA_005799265.1). Lineage (GTDB taxonomy): Bacteria > Planctomycetota > Planctomycetia > Gemmatales > Gemmataceae > SIAQ01. The sequence continues at coordinate 5,707 of SYHD01000272.1, forward strand.
CGGCGGCATTTGCAGGCTTTCGCCGTGCCGAATCGCCTGGATCAACAGACTTTCGTCCGGTTTGCCGCTCATCAGCGCCGGTCCCGACTTGCCCCCTTGCAGCAACCCTGCTAACGAATCGACACGCAGCTTGCTCTTTTGCATCTCGGGGCCATGGCAGGAGAAGCAGCGATTGGCCAGCACCGGGCGGACATTGGATTCGAAGAACTTGACGGCAACCGGATCGAGGGCTTTGTCCTGCCCGAACGCCGGCATCGTCAGCAGCACCGTCAAGCCGATACTGAGGAGCAAGCGTGTCGTCATGGCTAATCCGTCGCAGGGAAATCGAGCAGAATAGAGTCGATCATAGCCGATTTTCGTCGTAACGCCAGACAGGACCGATCTTTCTCAGAGGAACGTCGTTCGGCAACACGGATCGGATTCAGCGCTTTCGGGGGTGCGTCTCCGCCTGCCTTTATTCAGTCATCCAGGCCACGTCAAAAAACGGTCACGTCCGGCAGCTAGCGAACTAGCATCACTGGTTGGACGATTCGGTCGCACAAAACGCGATGATGCCGCGGACGATCGTGTTGCCCGCACAGACGGTGAGGATCAGGCCAAGCGCCAGCATCGGGTAGAAGAGCCACAAGGGTATGGCGTAGCCTCTCTCGACGATGACGGCATTCGGTTTTGCGGGGTCAAACCACACCGGTCGTTGGTCACCGATTTTGATCGCGGCGAAATCCCGTAAATAGGGATACCCGCAGCGGCGGTTCCAATTTTCACATTCTCTGTCGCCGGCACGGTAGCGGACCTGAACCTGTGGCACCGGGCCAACTTCCTCCCAATCCACCACGCGTTTGCCGACGATCACGCCGGTCGTTTCGATGTATACATTATTCATGCGCCATTGTTGCCACCAGAAATACCACAGGGTGAACCAGGTAATGAAGACGCCCATGGCCAGGAAAACGCCATAGAACGAAGTGTACCCCAGCATTTGCCGGAACGTTCGGGGCCAAGCCATGGTTGGATCGTAACTTGGCATGCTCGATTGACCCAAGAGTGCTGCTCGCAAGGCCGAGTCGCGTCATCCGACAACGGTCGTTGGCGTTCCCGCAAGGCGAAGAGTATCAAACCAGGGTCGCGGTCTCTGCTGCGTCAAGAATAGGCTCAATACCATAATAATAGTAACTCTTTGCTAGGTCGGACCGCCGTGCCGAATTCGCGATTGGAGCCACTAATCATCTGGGGAGCAGGACTCCCGTCACCACGCGAATGCCAAACGAATGTGGAAATACACCACAACGAAATGAACCACGAGGATTCCCATGTCGGACATCAACGAAGTCAAAGCCGTCGAAAACCTTCGGCAAGCTCACGACAAGATCCTGACTCAGATCCGCAAGGTGATCGTCGGCCAGGACCAGGTCATCGAAGAGATGCTGATCGCCATTTTCTCACGCGGCCATTGCTTGCTGGTCGGCGTACCGGGTCTGGCCAAGACGCTGCTGGTGAGCACGCTCGCCAAGACGCTGTCGCTGTCGTTCAAGCGCATTCAGTTCACG
>SYHD01000273.1 GCA_005799265.1 Planctomycetia bacterium
AGTTCAAGGTCGCGAAATAGTTGTCGTTGTACGGCACCACGGAACCGAGGTACTTTTTCACTAGCTCCGGATGATTGTGCACCGCTTCCGAGAACGAGCAGAAGATGACGCCCATCTCCGCGAGCTTGCCCTTGAACGTGGTTGCAACGGAGACGCTGTCGAAGACCGCATCGACGGCGACGCCGGTGAGTCGTTTCTGCTCGTCGAGCGAGATGCCGAGCTTCTCGAACGTCTTGAGCATTTCGGGATCGACTTCATCGAGGCTCGTAAGCTGCTTCTTCGGCTTCGGCGCCGAGTAGTAGATCATGTTCTGATAATCGACCGGCGGAAACGTGACGTTAGGCCACCAGCGTGGCTCCTCCATCGTCGTCCAGTGGCGATACGCTTTCAGACGCCAGTCGAGCAGCCAGGCCGGCTCCTTCTTGAACGCGGAGATGCGGCGCACGATGTCTTCGCTCAGACCCTTGGGGAGGGCGTCGGCGTCGATGTCGCTGGTGAAGCCCCATTGGTATTCTTTGTTGGCAAGTTGCTCGATGGTTTGGGTTGCGGTGGTCATGGTCATTTCCTCAATGGCCGCTTGCGGCTTAGCGCTCGCGAGGCGTCTCGGGAGCGCTAAGCCGCGAGCGGCTCAATCGGCTATTACATTCAACGACAGCAGTTGCGGCGTCTCTTCCACGGCCGCCAACGCCAGACGTTCGCGCAGCAATTCGGTGACGCGCCGCTCATCGCGAATCAAATCGGCAAGCGTGATCTGATCGAGCGTATGGCGGATCCAGTGCTCGAGCGTCTGCCATAGCGATTTGAGCGTACAAGTTGAATGATTCGTGCAAACTCCGTTGGGCGCCGCGGTGCCCGCATGCTTTTGGCAGTAGTCCACTTCATCGAACAAGGGTTCACCCAAAATCAAAAGGATCGAGCCAAGCCCGATCTCATCGGCAGACTTCGCGAGTCGATAGCCGCCCGAGCGGCCGCGCACACTGTCCAGAATGCCCGCGTTTCGCATTACGGCCATCAGCTTGGCGACGTATGCGACAGACAAGCCCTCCGCAGCCGCGACTTCCGGCAACGTGATCGATCCGGTGTCGGCTTTGGCGAGCCGTAGCAGGCAGCGGAGACCGTATTCTTCTTGGGCCGTGATTTTCATTGTGAAAATCTCCACAAGGTAACTCTAACCTCATTTTAGTAATATGTACTTTTTAGTCAAGATTAGACGCCGCTCAACGCCGCTTGAGGCTTAACATTCGCACGGCGTGCCTCGCGAACACCAAGCCGCAAGCGGCGAGTCTGTCGGCGCTACCGTCCCGGAATCGGCACGCTGTAAATCAGCACGTTCTCCTTACTATCGCCTTTTTGCGTCGATATCGGCATCTGCGCCAGCGTCTTCCCATCAGGCCCGATGAACCAGGCGCCAGACGCAAAGCCGTTGTTGCCATCCTTTGCGATGGGCGGATTGAAGTCAGGATGAAACGTCCCCGCGTGATTGTGCAGGGCGGCGTGCACCTTCAGCTCGGCAATCCAGCCGATTTCGCCGCCCCAGGCCGAGCGGAACTTGTACCAGCCGGCGACGGTGCCGCCCGTCGTGTTGGCGTGCGGGCCGTAGATGATCTGGGCACCGTTCTTGACGAGCTCTTCGAGATTTTTCTTGTCGCTGCCGTCGGCGCAGATCGCGATGCCCATCTTCATGCCCTTGACATCGAAGACCTTGTGGTCGCTGCCCGCCTCGCAGAATCCCTTTTCTTTGGTCAGCCAGATCTTGCGATGCAGGCCGATGATGCGCCCTTGCGGATCGATGACGATCTGCACGTTCCAGTGTTTGCCATCGTTGTCCACCAGGGCGATGCCGACGGAGATGTAGATGCCCTTCTCGATCGCCTTCTTTTGCAGGGCCTTGACTTCGGGGCCGTCGAGCTTAAGCCAGGTCATGTTCTTGGAGAAGCGATAGCCGTTGAGCGAGAGTTCCGGGAAACCCACGAACTCCGCGCCGTCGGCCGCGAGCTTGTCGATGAAGTAAACGTGGCGCTTGAGATTGGCGTCGATTGCAATTTGATTGGCCTTGGCGTCGGTCGTGTCGGAATAGACGCTCTTGATGTTGACGAGGGCCATCTTGAGCGTGGCGCCTTTTTGTTGCGCATTCATCGGCAAACCGACGAGCGCCGTGAATACGATGGCAGGGATGAATGCGGCAGCGAGGCGAGTGAGTTCCATGGCAAATTTCTCCAATAAAGCAGCCAGTGCCGCGCGTGATTTTGGACAGGCGCGTTGGTAATTATAGCGAAAATACCGTTGCCTCCGGTATCCGCCAGGGTTACGATCCGGCACGTTCTGATCGTTGACGAACAAGGAGCGTCAGCGACCAGAGAACGTACTCAGGCAGACGGAGAACAGCGATGAACAGTCCATTCTTGCTCGGAATCCTGGTCGCTTCTCTCGGCCAAGGCCAAGAGCTGACCGTGGTCGAGCTTCGAGCGTGGGTCAGTCCGCCGGAGTTTTTTCCGCGCAAGCCGAGCGGCGAGGCGTATCGGAAGTTGCAAGCGCGCGGCGACTTGTATGCGATTCCCGGTTCCACGGCGCATGTCTGGATCCGAACCGGCAAGCCGATCAAGAGCGCAGTTGTCGAGATACTCGGTTGCCCAATCGATACGGACGATCCGGAGATCCTACTCCGCCAGGTTCCGCTGAAACTGACCAAGGAACGAGAGGCGGAGGGCGCCTTCGCGCTGGAGCAGTTCATTGACGCCAAGAAGGTTAAGTACGAGTTGACGCGGTATCGCATCGTCGTGACGGACGAGCAGGGCCAGCGGAACATGCCATCGCTGCGGCGCACCATCGCGCTTCGTCCAGAGGAACCGCCAAGCGTGCGATTCCTGGCCGATTATCTGGCTGAAGATAGCCTGATTGATGTTTCGTTCATGCCGGTGATTGTTGGCGCGCGTGCGCGGATCTCGTATGGCTGCGCGTCGCCGCATGGCCTGAGCAAGGCGTTCCTGCTGTATCGCGTCTTGAAAAAAGTCCCCGGCAACGCGCCTCCCGACGAGGTGCCCTGGATTCGACTTGCGCTAATGGAAGTGGCGGCGACCAAGGAGAGCGGGGATTTCAATCCGATGACGGGCGTGTTCTTCAAGACGAAGTTCGACCAGCAGGTGCCGTTCCACGCCGTAGCTGCGCCGATCTACCACGAGCAACCGGGACGAACGCTCGGCGGCGGACGCGTATTCCTCGACACCAAAAGCTTGGTCGACGGCACGGGAAGGATCGTGACGCTGCAATCGGGCGATCGGATCGAGTACCATCTCGAGGTGCATGGCCTCGCACGCGAGCCGGCCTCCGCGATACCGGTTGGTCGATCCGAAACGCGCGCGGTCACGCTGGTTACACAAGAGGAGTTTGTGAGATGGATGCAAAAGCTCCAAACGGAGGATGAACGGATCAGGAAACTGCAACAGCAGCAGAGAAAACTCTTCGAGCCCAAATGAATCGTTTGTGCATTGGTTCACGGCAACAGATGCGCCCGCAGCATCGCTGGGCCGCGTTGCTTGTAGAGGGCGTCGAAGATCGCGCGGTTGGTCCAGCCGTCGTCGATCTTCTTGCCGATGTACTGGCGCGTCGCTTTCGGGGCGCCGCAAGCGTTGGGGTTGCAGCTGGCCAGCGAATAGAAGTGCCCGGTGCAGCCGTCGCCGCCGACGCCGCAGGCGCAGTAGGTGTTGGCCATGAACCACTCGATGCGTTCCTCTTTCGTCTTGGGCAAGTCGATGCCGGGCGGGATGAGGGCGTTTTCGACTTCCGCGGAGGGTGCGTTCATTTTCAGATGGACTCGCTGCCCCATTTGCATGTCAGCGAGGTCGAACGTCTTAGCGACGAGCCGAACTTGCGTCTTCTCGCGCTGCGCCGTCACGCTCTTGACGACGGCCTTGATCGGCGGCGTCGCGGCCAGTTCGACCTTGTCGCCCATGCTGAGCGAACGAGCCCAGCGCATCGCCTCGTGATCGAGCAGTACATCGACTTCGCCGGAATAGACGTGCAACAATCCGACGTTGCCCGGAAGGCCCTCGTTCAGCCAGACCTCGCGCAAGCGAGCTTTCTGACTCTTGCGCAGAGCCTCGAAACCCTCGGTATCGTAGAGCTTGACCACTTTGCCCTTGCTGGTTTCGACGAACACGACATCCTTGGGTTTGAGCACGGTGCTCTCGCAACACTTTTCGCCGCCGCGATCCAGGGGCAGCTTGTCCGCGCCGGCGAGCGTGCTTTCCTGCTTCTTCGGCCCGACGAGGACCAGTTCCTTGCCGACGGTCTTGACCTGCACGCCGCCGTGGATCTCCTGCTCGCTCAGCTCATCGGCGAGCATGAAGACGGCCACGGGCTTCTTGGCGCGATCGATCTTGAACCAGACCCAGACGCGCTGCTCGGGCGGCAACTGGGCGAGCCGGCCCCACCAGCCCTTGATCTTGATCTCGGCGTCGGGCGTCAGCGGCCAGGTCGTCGGCGTCTTGTCGCCATCGAGGAGCAGCGTCACGCCGTGCTTGGCGGGATCGGCGGACAGGAGCGTCGCGAATTTCTTCGGCACCGCACGCAAAAACTCGGCGGCGCCAGCGATCTCCTTGATGGCGTCTTTGGCGTCGGGCTTCTTGTCCTGCGCGAATGCCGGCGCGGCGGCAAGCAAGCAAACAACGGACGCGATGGCTCGGATCGGTTTCATAACGGTCTCTCGAAGAGGATCACACGAATTCCATCCTACGCCGACTCATCGCACGCCGCCAATGAAAAAATTCGAGGCGATGGCCGACCCAAATCGCCAGCGTGACGCCCATGAAGAAGACGCGGTGAAACAGCATCGTGATCTCGTACAGCCAGGGCGGCCGATCCGCATGCAAAATGGCGTTATTTTTCGCTTTTCCAGGCTTGACATTTTGCAGCCAGTTGCCGATAATCCTAATAGTGGAAGATCCCTCACAGCTAACCATTCAGGTTGGAAAAGGGCCGGTAGCATCGATGGCCTGTGCGAGGGAGTGGAAGCCATGGCGATGCGGCGGCTCTCTGACGGCATGATGTAGGCATGTCTGTAAGCGGAGAGTCGAAAAAACCATCTGCCGGGACGAACCTGCTGTAGCGATCTTACCCCCTGGCACTACCCCGGGGGGATTTTTTTCCCCTGAGAGCATCAAACCCACACCCGAGAAGCCAAGGAGTAAATGGGGGAGGGATGATGGCCGACCATCGAATCTATCTCCTCCACCCGCGGGAGATGTATCTTCCCGGCAGCGCAGCTTGGGCAATTCAAGTCGAGACTATTCTTAGCCAAGATCCAGCGTGGGGCAATTGGGATTTCTTGGCAACCACTTACGATGAGCGGAATGGTTTTCCCGTTCAACCCCTCTTTGTGCGCGTCTTGAATAAGCCTGGCCCTGTAGTGCTTGTGGAAAGCGTGCAGCGGAAGCCTTTGGAAGAACTGCGCACGAGGCTACGAGCCCGTTCGGTGGTCATGACAGAATTCGTGGGGGACGCTGCGGACCTTTTGAGCGCAGTCCTGGAGGCACGACGACGATTTGACACCGGCGAGCCATTTCTGCCGCGCAAGTTCGTGGTAGCCGTCTTGATCGTCAGGAAACTACGAAAGGGCAACTATTGGGGCGGCAAGGAAAAGGGCTACCTCTGGTACGACGATCTGGCTAAAGGGCGTGGTGTGGACGAGCGCTACGCAGATATCGTTCATGAAGTGGCGAACGACCTTTGTCTGCATGGGATTCTGATTTTCAAAAAGAGCCAGGGTAAGAAGAAATATGCGCTCAATCCTTCCGTGAAGCCGGAGGTGCACGCAATCGCCAATGATGGAACTTTCAGGTACAAACGACTGGAGAAGATCCTGATGGCGGACAAGCAAGAGGTGTCTGCTTTCTCATTACACGAACCGCGTTTGACACAGGGTTTCATCATCAGGGCGGTAGGCCATCCCAAGTTCGAGTGCGTTTCCATCGGTGACGCGGTCGCTCACGCGCAAGGTTGCGTGGAATCCACCAAATACGAGGTCGAAGTGCGTTTCGAGGGAAATCACATTTTGCATGAAATCATCGAAGCGAAGCACATTCTTATTCAGTTTCTTGAAGGCTTCCTCTGATCTGGCTGACTCCTATTCTTTACCTTGCCGGATCGGGCCCATCAAGCTGACGGCGGGCTTCAGCGCCGCGTCCCTAAGGAAGCGAGGGCAAGCGTTCCCGCCCCGTACGGTCGCGACTCGTCGACACACTACGCAGCCACCAGGCGCTCGACCGAAATTTGCTGCAACGCCGATTCGACGGCGTCGATCGTCTCATCGAGCGTGGAAGTTCCCGCGCTCAGGCCGACCGCTTCGACATGTTCAAACCATTCAGGCCGTAGGTCTTCCGGCCCCTGCACGTGATAGGCGGGCAGTCCGCGTTCCTGACAGCGCAGAAGGAGCTGGCGCGTGTTGTTGGAGTTGTGGCCGCCGACGACGACCATCGCTTCGACTTCGTTCATCAAGCGCTCCAGCGCCTGTTGATGGTCCTTGGTCGGATGACAGATCGTGTCGACGTAACGAATGTCGGCATGCGGATTCTTTGCCTTGATCGCGGCGCGAATCTGTTCAGCATGGCGCGTCGGCGTCGTGGTCTGGCACATGACTCCGAGCTTGGTGTTGGCGTATGTCCGCACCTCGTCGGGCGCTTGCAGCACGTCGAAGCTGCGCAGGTCTTCGACGATCCCCTGCACCTCGACGTGACCGCGCTTGCCGATGACAAGCACGTGGCGTCCCTCGGCTTGCAATTTCTGGGCAGCGTGATGGGCGCGCGTGACCAGCGGGCAGGTCGTGTCGATAAGCTTCTTGCCGGCGTCCGCCAGGCGCGTGCGTTCCTTGGCGCTGATGCCGTGCGCGGTGATGAGTACGGTGTCAGTCATCGGCAACGCCTGACGTCGCGTCTCGGCGAGCATGCGGAAGCCACGCTCTTCGAGGTCGTCGAGCACTTTTTCGTTGTGGACGAGTTCGCCGTGAATGGTGACGCTATCGGGCCGGCGGACGTCATCCATGATCGCCAGCGCGTCGCGCACCCCGAAGCACATACCCAGGACGTCGGCCTTGATGATTTTCATGTTTTTCTCCGCGTTGGTTTAGCGCTCGCATGGCGCCGGGCGATGGCTAAACAATTACAGAACCGTACATGGCCGGGATTATTAACACATGCAATGCAATCTCAGTTCGCCGCCTCTTTCCCAGCCCAACCAATTTGCCCCGCAAAGTGGGATGGTAAAAAAACACCCGCTTTATGCCGGCGACCATCCCTTCGACAGCTTCGGCTCTTCCACGGGCGTCTTCTCCGCGCTCACCGCGTCGGTCACAATGTTCTCGAGCACCGTGATGTACTCGACGAATCGCTTGCGGCCTTCACCAGTCAAATGGCACATCGTCTGCGGGCGATGGTCCTTGAAGCCCTTCCAGATTTGGATAAGACCCGCCTCGGCCAGGATCTGCAGATGCCGGCTCAGGTTTCCGTCAGTCAGGGCGCAGAGGTCCTTCAGGTCGTTGAAGATCAGACCCTCCGGATGCGTTGCCAAGGAGGTGACGATGCTGAGCCGGGCCTTCTC
>SYHD01000274.1 GCA_005799265.1 Planctomycetia bacterium
CCTGACATCTCATGCGGATAGTTCGCCGCACGGCGCCGTGCCGAGGCGATTCCGACCGAATCGAGAAGTTCGATCGCCCGTTCCTGCGCCTCCCGAGCGCCCTGCCCAAGATGAAGCCGCAAGACCTGTTCGATCTGCGATCCGATCCGCATCACGGGGTTCAGTGAGGTCATGGGATCCTGAAAGATCATGGCGATCTCGCGACCCCGAATCCGCCGCAGGGCACGCTCATCGGCTTGGCGCAGATCGTGCCCGCCAAAGCGTACCTCCCCACTTGCCTTGAAGAGGATGGAATCGGACAGGAGTCCCATGATGGAACGGGCCAAAACCGACTTGCCGCAACCGGTTTCGCCTACGACGCCAAGGGTCTCACCGGCATTCAGGTCGAACGAGACGCCATCGACTGCCCGGACCATGCCGCGAGGCGTTCGCAGATAGCTTCTGAGGTCCCGCACCGAAAGAAGAGGCGCGCTCTCCATCAAAGGGCCGCCTCCCGCCGGTCCAGTCTGCGCTGCACCTGATCTCCCACGATATTCAAGGACAGGATGGTTAGGAACAGGAAGCCAGCCGGCCCAAACACCGACCAGGGCGCATGCAACAGATTGGCACGCTCGGCTGCGATCATGCCGCCCAGCGTTGGCTGAGGGGGAGGCACGCTGAGGCCCAGGAAACTCAAAGCAGCCTCGCCGATGATGGCGACGGCCACCATCAACATGCTGTAGGCCGCCATGGGCGCCACCAGATTGGGCAAGATTTCCTTCATCAATATGAAGCCATCGCGCATTCCGATTGCTCGTGCCGCCAGCACGAACTCACGGTCCACGAGGGCCAACGTATTGGCCCGCGCAATCCGCGCGAAAGCCGGCACGAACAGAACGCCGAGCACAACGATGACCAGCACCAAGGATGGCTGCGCAAAGGACATGATCGCAATGGCGAGGACCAGCGGCGGGAAGGAAAGAACCACCGTCATGACCGCCGAGATCCAGAGATCGATCAATCCCCGAAAATAGCCCGACACGAGACCCAGCGCACCGCCTAACGCAAGTCCCAATGCCACCGATCCGGCTCCCACGACCAAAGACACACGCAACCCTGTGATGGAGCGGGACAACACGTCCCGGCCGAGCGCATCGGTGCCCAACCAGTGCGCCGCCGAGGGTGGCTGCAGGATGCGCAACAACGCTTGCTTGAACGGATCGGGCAGCGGTAGGAAGGCGACGAAAACCGCGGCGGCGATCGCCAGCACTAGCCAGGCAGCAGGGAGATAGACCATGAGTCTGAACCATGGCCGGCCAACGGCTGTCACCTCGGGTGCTCCGGGTTCAGTGACGGATACTGTCAACGCGAACTCTCGGATCCAGCAGGCTGTAGAGCAAATCGACCAAGGAATTAATCAGCACAAAGAAAACGCCCACAACCAGGACCACGCCCTGTACCATCAGATATTCTCGCTGGTAGATGCCATCGACCAGAAGTTGCCCGACGCCGGGCAGACCAAACAAAACTTCCACGATCACCGCTCCGCCGATCAAGCGGCCCATGTTGATTCCGACAACGGTGATGAGGCTGAGCGACGACGGACGTAGCGCGTGGGTGAACAGGATACGCCATGGCGGCAGCCCGATCGCACGCGCCAGCGAGATGTAGTTCTGCTGCAGCGTCTGGATCATGTCGCTGCGCAGGAGCCGCATGTAGACCGGAAATTCGAACAGGCCGAGAGTAGCGATTGGAAGCGTCATCGTGAGAAGATTACCGGACAGGCTCTCGCTGACCGGCACATAGCCGGTCGCCGGCAGGACGCCAAGCAGAAGGGCAAAGACGTAAATGAGAATGATGCCGATCAGGAACGGCGGCGTCGATACGAAGGCGAGCGCCACCGCGAGTGCGGCTTTGTCAGCAGCGCCGCGCGCCCGATAGGCTGTGTACATGCCGATGGGAAGTGCCAGACCAAGGGCTACGACTTGTGCTCCGATCAACAGCTCCAGCGTCACGGGAAAGCGGCCGACGATCGCGTCCAGCACCGGTTCATTGGCCCGAAAAGACTCCCCGAGGTCGCCCGTCAGCACCCCGCCGAGCCAGTTCAAGTAGCGCTGCAGAATCGGCAAGTCGAGCCCCAGGCGCTGGCGCAGCGCCGCGATCGCCTCGGCCGTTGCCGTCTCTCCCAGGATCGCCTGCGCGGGATCTCCGGGGGCCAGATTCATTAACAGGAACGTGATGAGCGACACCGCGAACAATATCCCGACGAGCGTGCCCACAAGGCGCAGGCACTTTCCGGGCACTTACTCCACCCAAGCTGTCTGCAGTCTTAGTACGCCATCGGCGATATTTGGTCCGGGGTGAACCTTCGCCGCCATCACGGTGTGGAATGTTGCGTAAAAGAGAAACAAGTAAGGCACCTCGTCCGCCAGGAGCGTCGAGGCATCGTCGTAGATCTTCTGCCGCTCTGCCTGATCGAGCGTCATCCGCCCCCGCTCCAGCAACTCGTCCATCTTCTTATTGGTGAATTGCGTATAGTTGGAAGACGTTTCATTAGCGAATTTCGAGTGAAAGGCGCGATAGAGATTGAGATCGGGATCGGGACGGCCCGCCCACCGGAAAAGGGACATCTGGAAATTATGGGTGAGGGCATCGCGGATGAAGCGGGCCTGCTCTACTTGCTTGATCTGGACATTGATCCCGACCTCTTTCCACATCTCCTGCAGAGCCTGCGCCGCCAGCGCATTGTGCGGCGTAGGCGTGATTCCCAGCACGAACGATACGGGCTTGCCATATTCGGCAAGCAGCTTCTTGGCTTGCGCCGGATCATATTTGGGAAAGTTCTTGACGGCGGCATGAGCCCACATGCCAGGTCCGATCAGGCTGTCCGCGATCGGGTACTGGTCCTCATAGATCGCCTTGATGAACAGCGCGCGGTCGGTGGCGTAGGCAACGGCACGGCGTACCCGCACGTCGTCGAAGGGTTCATTGCGGGTATTCATCTTCAGGAACGTGGTGCCAAGCCCTGCGCCGGTCAGTACCTTTAGCTTCTTGTTGGCTCTCGCTTCCCGGACAAACCGCGGACTGGGGGATTCGATTACATCGATCGTGCCGGAGATCAGACCGGATTGACGGGTCTCTTCGTTTGCAAGCGGCAACATAACAACACGATCGAGATAGGGTTGATCCTTCACCCAATAGTTCGGATTGCGCTCAAGAATGATCTTGTGTCCCTGCTGCCATTCTTTGAGGATGAACGGACCCGTACCGATCGGTCGCTTGGCGATCGCTTTCTCGTCCGCCCGCAGGGCGGTGGGCGACACCATGAGGCCCGCGGCATCGGACAAGATGGCGGGCAACACCGCGTCGGGCCTGTTGAGGGTGAACTCCACCGTCCGGGCGTCGATTGCCTTGACGCTCTCAATGCTGTCAAGGTTGGCTATGCACCGGCAGGCGTTCTTCGGATCGCGCACGCGCTCGATGTTGAAGACGACCGCGTCGGCATCGAAGACGGTGCCATCATGGAACTTGACACCCTCGCGCAGAAAAATCCGGTAGGTCTTGCCGCCATCAATCGCTTCGAAACCCGTTGCGAGGACCGGCTTTACCCTGCCCTTTTCATCGATGTCGAAGAGCGGGTCCATGACGGCGAGGCCGACCTGTCGCTCGACCAGCGCCGTCACGCGCAAGGGATCGAGGCTTGCAAAGTCGGCTTCGAGCGCCAGCGTCAGCGTGCCGCCGCGCTTCGGCTGCTGCGCCTCGGCCGCCGGATACCCGGCAAAGAGAGTGACGAAGGTGAGCCCGATGACGAGCAGCCCACGCGCCGTCGCAAGACTGAATTGCATCGTGAAGTCTCCCTCTTTGCATTTCTTCTTGTCGGTTATCATCCCGGCTGCCCTGACATTGTCAACGACGGACAAGACGTAACCTCATCTCAAGAGCCTGTGGAACGATCGACCTCTTGCGAGGGTTTTGCCCGTCCGCCTCAAGACAACAAACGCGGTGTCTGTCGTCCATCCTTCTGGATGTTCGCCCAGGATGAGGTCGATAATCCTGCCGACGCTGCGACCCTGTCGCGCGTCAGGCAGCCGCGCGGTAGAAGGGCTTGTCGCCCGCCACCGTGACACGGTGCCCGTAGCGATGGTTGGGAAAATAGTCGAACAGGGCATGGTGCTGGGCACAGCGATTGTCCCAGCAGGCCATGGAATTCGGCTGCCACTTGAAGCGCACACAGAGTTCCGGAGTCTCTATGTGCCGATACAGCATCTCAAGGATGGCCGCGCTCTCGTTTTTCGACAGACCGACAATACGGGTCGTAAAGCCCCGATTGACGAACAACGCCTGCCGGCCGGTGACTGGATGCGTGCGCACCATCGGATGTTCCGAGCGCGGATACTCAGCACCCTCGCGATATCCAGGCCGCTCATAGACGTGCTTGCCGTCGTGAACAGCGTTCATGCCGGTGAGCAACTTGCGGATCGGTTCAGAAAGCGTCTCGTAGGCGCGATACATGTTGGCGAACATCGTGTCGCCACCGCCGTCGGGCGGAACTTTGGTAAGATGTAGCATTGAACCCATCGGGGGCTCCGGGTCGCATGACACGTCCGAGTGCCACTCCTCGCCGGCAACGCGCGTCGACTTCTCGTCAGCTTTGATGATGAGAATCTCGGGATGCTTTTCCGGCTGATGAGCGGCCGGATGGAGGTGCAATTTTCCGAAGCGGCGACCGAAATTGAGGTGTTGCTCCACGGACAGGTGCTGATCGCGAAAGAAGATGACCAGATTCTCCATCCAGGCGTCGTGGATCTCCTGGAATTGTTGGTTTCCCAACGGCTTCGACAGGTCGACACCATGGATCTCGGCGCCGATTACAGGCGTCAGCTTGCGCACTTCGATCGTCTGGTAGCTCATGGTCGTTCCTCCTATCAAAACTCGCTGGCGGCGTCGGATCTCTAGCCGGTTCGCTTCTTGAAAAATCGTAAGCCAACCAAAATGAGGGGCCAAATTGATTCTCTGAATATTCCGTATTACGGTAAGATTGGGTTGGACGTCCGACCTTGATGGCGAACAATTGCGCTCCTCCAATCGAACCCGTACTGCGCGCACTTGCCGTGCTCGCAGCGCTCAATTTGCGACCATTGTCCCGGCTCGGCGACCTGCAGATGGTCACTGGCCTGCCGAAACCGACGCTGGTGCGGCTGCTTCAAACCCTGGTTGCGGCCGGCTATGTTGCGCGCATCGGACCTCGTGCAGGGTATCGCGTAACCGAACACGTACTTTCGTTGGCCAGCGGCATTCGTTTCATTGACCGGTTGGTCGACTGCGCCATCGCGCCAATGAGCGCTTTCACGCGCGAGCACGGTTGGCCGCTCGTCCTTGGCAAGGTGCGCAACGACGCAGTTGTCGTGTTGCACAGCACTGCAGCGGAGAGTCATCTGTCGTTTGAGCAGGCTGGGTATCATCGCACATTCCCTCTGCTCATCAGTGCGCTGGGCCAAGCGTACATGGCGTTCTGCCCAGCCGAGGAGCGCAGGCACCTGATACGGGCGCTGCTTATTACTTCCACTTCGCGCTCTGTCGCGGCCGAAGGGGTGCGAAGCATCGAAGAGAGGCTCTTGGTCATTCGACGCCGCGGTTACGCCATCACTATCGCGCCGCGGATTGGTCGCGTCCTCGGCCTCGCCGTTCCCATTCAGAGATCACGCAAAGTGCTAGGCAGCCTTTCGATGCGCTTCGCCCGCGTGGCTTTCTCTCCCGAGCAAGCAGCTGCGCGCTTTCTGGGACCGCTCAACGCTACTGCTCGCTCAATCGCCCTCGCAGTGGCGGCGCACGACGACGTGGACTTGGCCGAAGGAGTTGCATCTTGTGGGCCAAGCCCCCCGTCCGAATGAGCCTTCATTCGCCTGGCATACGCAGTGAAGCCAGCCGTCTACTCCGCAGCTTGGGCCTTCGATATGGAGGCGTTGCGTTGCAAGGCGGCAACCGAATCCTCCACCGCAGTCCCCTTGAAGAAGTCGCGATTCAGGCTGCTATGAAGATCCGCGATGTTTGAAAACGTGAAGGCACGAAAATCGCCTTCATCAATATGCGCATGTTCGACAAGCTCATAAGCTTCTTCCAGAACCTCGCTGATGTCTTCGACGTCCCAGTGGCCAATGTCGGAGCTGAAAATCGCCTTCAGTTTAGAACCCATCGGATTGAGGCGATGGTTGAACGCGCCCGGGACCGATGCATCATCCGCCTCGCAGCCGAAATAGAACGGTTCAGCGAACAAGGTCCGTATATCTTCCTTCCGAGTGATTTGGCTGCGTGACCATTCGTCAATATTGGCCCGGTCTTCAGCCGAACGCTCGATCCAGGCTTGATCGTCACCATTGGCGCGTACCTTTGAAAGAAACCGGTCGTCACCATATTCTTCTGCGAGCTCGAGAAAGAGCTGCTGATTGACATTGGCCGGATCAAGTCGCTCAAGTGCCTTGCGGTTTCGCTTCTCCCAGTGACCGACGAGATCGGCATACAGACTGGTCGCCCAGCCGACCCCGCCCTCCAGAAGGCCGAACTTGAGCATGGGAAAACGCCGGGTCACGCCACCGAAGAATAGAGCCTTGGCAGACACTTCGTTGGCGGCGGCGAAATGGCCGATATGGTTGAAATTATAATTGCTGATCGAGGTGCGGCTACCCCAACCCATGCTGCCGGTATGGATCGTCGGAGCGATCCTGAGATCGACGCATCGTTTCCAGAAGGGATCGTAGTCGTGGAGGCTATCGAGCGCGAGGTTGTCAACCCATTGCGCAAATCCTGCCAAACCGGGCGCTTCACGGGCGATTATTGGTATCGGTCGGCGGACGTGGCCGGCGATCATCGCCACCTTGTAACCGAGTTCGGTGACACAATACTCAAGTTCCTCCACCGCCTCGGCAGGCGTGTGCATGGGAATTGCCGCAGCCGGCGTCATGCGCCCCGCATGGGGGCGGAACAGATCTGCCAGCATACGGTTAAGCGCGCGGCACGTCGCACGGCGTAGCTCGCTGTTCGGATCCCGAGGCATAAAAAGCCCCATCGTCGGATAAATAATCGAGTAGTCGATACCGATCTCGTCCATCCGCGCGGCCAGGAGCTTCGGCATCATTGCGGTAGCAAGATCGCGCGTATTGCGCGTCGGCATCGCCCAGAACGGGGGGCGGGTAGTGCGGCGATCAATCCGGTCTTCCTGGCTTTGCGAATACCAACCGCCGGCCTTCGCTCCCTTGTTGTCGGCACTGCGAGCGTCGAGGTTCTGCCGCCGCCAGCGGTCTGTCAGGTCGCGCCCCGCGACTTCAAGTAGATAATCCTCAAAAAGCGGACGGTATTCGATGACGTGCCCGTCACCGTCGATAACCGGATGCTTGAGGGAAGCTCGGATCTTTTCGGATTTCGATGTCGCCCTCATTGGACTTTCCTCCCAACGGCGGTTTTCGACTATGCGGCGCTTAATGAGATGATTGCAACGGAGCACCTGATCCGGCTGTTGTTCGGCGGTTCGGTCGTACTTCTGTAACGCCCATCACTTGGGCAGTCGCCTTGATCATTGCCGGCTGCGGTTATTCGTAAGTGCAGAACTCACCGCCACATCTACGCTGAGGTGATACACTTTTCGATTGTGCTTCTAGCCGACGCATTGTCCTTAATCTGACACCCCACAGGAAGGCAAGCCGGCGCCAGCAAACGGC
>SYHD01000275.1 GCA_005799265.1 Planctomycetia bacterium
AACACCGTCAGCATCCTTTGCCTCCGTTTCCAAAATTGCCCAGGCGACGGGCCTTATTGGAACGGAAGCGGCTGGGGTGGGTCCAGATTGGACGCCGATTTTAGCGTGGGGGGTGGGTCCCTTTTGCGCGCCGATTACCACCATTTTCAGCGAGGCGGATGCAACCCGGCTTTATCAGGTCGTCGAATCCTTCGAGGCGGCCTGGCAATCCGGCCGTCAGCCGAGCATGAACGATTTCTTGCCTACGGATGCGCCCCTGCGTCAGGCGGTATTGCACAAGCTGGTCTTCGTGGACCTGGAATATCGCTTGCGGGCCGGCAAAGCCGTTCGCGTCGAAACTTGTCTAGCGCGTTACCCGGAACTTGCGGCGGATCACGAGACCGTCATTGAACTAATCACCTGGGAATACACGTTGCGCCGCCGCCAGGATCCTGGTGTTTCGGCCGCAGAATACCGAGAGCGCTTACCCGATTTCGCCCTGCCGACTGAAATGGCCGAGCGGGCGGCCGAACTCAACTCGCTACGCAATGACCTGGCGGCTTCGCGGCTACCTGGAGTTGAGCCCGCGGATCTTCCGGACGCGCAGGAGAGGTTGGTGCATGCGACGGCGGATCCCATCGATCGGCCCGGCGACGATCCGTCGGACCTTCCTGAAATTCAATAGGTGTTTGGCCTGTGCAAAAAAATTCGACAAAGACATGGAGACCGCTATGCTTCGATACGTTATCTTGCTCTGCCTCGGAATCGTGTGTCTTGCGCCGTTGACCTCTGCCCAGGCGCCAGGCCAACGGCAGTATTACGCCGCCTGGAACAAGCACACCACGAAGAACTATTACTACCGCAACTACTACTTCAAGAAATCCGCCGACGACGAGAAATACACCTATCATTACGCGCTCTACTACCCATCCCGGGGTAAGCGGATTTTCATGTACAATCCTCATGCACGCAAATACTGGGGTGCATGGGAAGGGGACAAATACTCGTTGCTGTCCAAGGACAAACAAAAAGCATCGCTCGACGAAATTGCCGCGGATGGTAATCGGGTCGTAATTCGGGAAAAAGGGGACGCTCATGGCGTGGATGTCCTGGCTGCCCGCCGCGTTTTCACTTCTTGCGGCTCTTGGGCTTGTCGATAGGATTCTTGACGATATCGCTGGAAGGCGGTTTGGAGGAGTTGGTGGAGTTTTTCTTGGCGGTGGCAAGTTGCGCGCAGATTAGCAACTTCGACGCAGAGTTGCTCTACGACTTGCATCAGAGTGGCGCATCCTGCGCGCGTTGGCGTCCCCGCGTTCGTCATGACGCGATAGCATACTCAATCGCCGAAAACGTGACAATCGGGATCGGCAAGGTGTGAGCGATTACCATCTAGCGATTTGCGCATCGCGCAGCCAGCGTGAAGCGCCGCGATAAACGGTGAAAACTCCGAGGTTGGTCAGCAACACCGCATGTAAGCCCGTGAAGCCCAGCGTGAACGCTCCGACCACAGAGCACAGGTTGGGAATCAGTGTGCGCGTATAGACAGCTCGGCGGCGCAGCGTGTATTGGCGGGATATGTCCCAGAGGCCCGCAAGGGCTGACAAGTCACGGCGGAGAAGGAATGCGTCCGCCGGATCTTCGGCTTGACATACGACGTCCCCAAGTGAAATCGCCACGCTTGCCTGTCGGGCTGCCAGGTCGTTGCGGCGGCAATCTCCGATGTAAGCCACGCGGCCTCCTTCCTGTTGGCATTCGTCAATGACAGCGCCCCGATCCAGGCTGGAACTGCAATTCCTCACGAAATCAACACCGAGTCGATCGGCCAAATCGTTGGTGCGGACCGGCGTTCGATCTGAGATCAAGCCGATTTGCAATTTTCCGTCCGACCGAAGCTGGACGAGGGCTTTCGCCAGGATATTGAGGAATTGGGGATCAGGCCGGAGGTTCTCCCCAAGGTCGATGAGCACCGTATCAATCGTTCCAATGCGCGCAAAGACATCGACGTTTCGAATGACAATGCCCCGGTCCAATCCCCGGGTGATGTCTTCGAGAGTGCCCAGCGGCGCTATCATGCCTGGACCGGTAGCATAGTCAGGGCGCAGTACAGCCAATGCGGTATTGATATCTCCTACCAAAAGGCCGAGCCCGGCCGTCGCAAGCGTCGGAGCGGAAAGATTGCGAGAAAAAGGTTCTCCTCTGCTACTGAGCGATGCCTTCGCTGGCGTCGTGGCTGCATGAACGACCGTGGCAATGGCGTGAGCGCGAGTCTGAACTCCCACCGATTCGACGCGCACGCTCAACTCTCCTTCAAACACGAGACTGTTCGCGTAAACCTGGTCACCGGGCTCTTTCCATGCGTGGTCCACGGCTCCCCGGACAAGCCGTTCATCCACCCGAGCGCGGCCGCTGCTGACGACTCCGTCGACGGGAATCAATCCGCCGCTCCGAACAGCAAGGACATCGCCTGGTTGGACCGCATCGATGGGGACTTCCCAATGCCGGTCGTCTCGGCACACGCTCGCGAAATGCGCCTGCCGGCGAATTCGCGTCAATAGATGATTCTGAGCGGTCGCCACACGTCGGTGGTACAAGCGATCCCAGAAATTGACCAGACTGGCCATGAGGGCGGCAGGGAAGAACATCCCACTTGCCAACGTCAAGCCAGCGATTGCCGAATACACCGTTGCCGGCCCAGGCCGAAGCTGGCGTAACTCCCGTGCCGCTTCGCCGAACTTGCGGAGATTGCTCCAAACCAATACTCCTGCGCTAAGCGGCGCTACCATGGGGCTGACGAAATCCGCCATGAGAGACAATCCCAAATTGGAATTATCGACCAACACGGCTCGGTTGTGATTTGCGATGCTTCCGGACTGTAAATCGGTCAGATCCTTTAACAGTCCTTCAACGACGTACAACAATTGTCGCAGCGTCAGAGCACTTTCGTCATAAGAAACGAGCAGAGTTCCAGTGTGGCTGTTAGCGCTCGCTTGCGTCACTCCATGGACCGCGCGGAGTTCATTCTCGATATGCTGAGCTGCTTCGTATTTGCGCCATATTTCATCATGGCGCAGGCGGACTCGACCCGGAAGGCTATGGACGATCTTCCACGTCGAAATCCCGGCTTCATACCGGAAAATGCTTACCGAACTGGGACGGCTACGCCGAAGGCAAAGACTCTCAGCTGCGGAAGCATGTGATGGGTTCGGTTGGCCAAGCGCAACGGCGAGGCGTCTCAAAAAGGTCCCAGAGGCTTGCTCGACGGAATGAAAGAGGATTGCGCGGCCACGAACCGGATCAATAGAAATTTCACGGAGGTTTTCAAGCTCAAGAACGCGATTCAAAAAACCACGACAGGATGCAGCCGCGGGTTCCGTGAAGATCCCAGGTTCGTCGAGTTGCACTTCCCCGTTGCCGCCTGACCGGGCTGCGGGAAATGATATGCGGGCCTGGCGTATCATGGTAATTCCGGCCGTTTCCAAAAGCGCAAGGGGCCGCTATTCTGCCTGGCACCAGTCCTTTTCTGGAATTTCCTGGTGCTCATTTAGCTTGCGCTAGCGGGGCGGTGTAATGAGATCCATTGCTCGTATGCCAAGGATCCGACGAATCCCCATCGCAACAATCCCAGCGCCAAACGCACGACGATCAGACCGGCGAGGACGCCGAGACTGACTTCCGGAGCAAGCACGATGATTACCCCCGTCATAACCGTGGCACCCAGCGCCACGGTGAGGAGGCCCGCGATTCGAAGAGCTTTCATCAACATGGATTCCTCGTCTTTTAATAGTTCCAGGTTACCCGCGCTGACGCGTCGCCAAACGCAGTTGTTCTTCAAGATTTTTTTGGTTCTGCAAACGGGCGACTTCACGCAAGGGCATGACGCCGTTGATCAAGGCGCCAATCGCCGCGACGTTGTTTGTCAAGACAGACGCCATGATGCCGAAACCCATCGTGAAAACGCCACCGATGCACAAGGCGTTCGGCAGGATGATCATACCCCAGCTGCGTTTGACGTTGGCATCGAGGCGGCGTGAAATGTCGAGGAATTCGCACAGCTTGGCCAGGCTCTCTTCCATGAACACGACCTGGGCGGTGTCGGTCGCGATGGAAGTCGCCCCGCGCAACGACACCGATACGTTGGCTTTCTTCAAGGCGATCGAGTCGTTGATGCCATCGCCGACGAAGCAAACCTTACGTCCCTGCTTTTGCAGCATTTCCACGTAGTCCGCTTTGTCCCCGGGGAGGACGCCGGCAAAATACTCGTCCATGCCGAGACTTTCCGCGAGACGGCGCGTGGGCCCTTCGTGGTCACCGGAAATGATGGCAAGGTGGCTGATGCCGCGTTTCCGCAATCCGGTGACGATTTCCTGTGCTTCCGGCCGATGCGAGGCGCGGAGTTCGAGAGCGCCCCCAAGTTCATCCCCCACCGCGACCATCACGAGCGAAAAGCCTTCGTCATGGGCTCGGTCCAGCGAGTGCTGAATTTCGGAGGGAATGGCGATGCCTTCCATCGTCATGAAACGGGCGCTGCCGACGCGAACCCTCTTTCCGTTCACCTCGACGTTGATGCCGAAACCAACGTGATATTTCGAGTCATCGGTGGTGGGCAATGGCCGTCCGAGTGTGGCGAACTTCTGCATGATGGCCTTGGCAATGGGATGTCCGAAACGATTCTCAGCGGCGGCTGCATAAGTCAGGATTTGCTCGGCATCGTGATTGCCGCAGGCGTGGATGGCGCCGACCTCCGGCACTTCGCGCGTCAACGTCCCAGTCTTGTCGAAGAGGACGGTGTCCACATCGTTCATCATTTCCATCGCCCGGCCGTCCTTGACGAGGATGCCGTGCTGGGCGCACAAGGCCAGGGAGCTGAGCATCGCGAGCGGCGCCGCCATGCGGATGCCGGTGCCAAAATCGCTATTAAGAACAGCCGTGGCGCCGGCGGGCCCCATCGCCGCCAGAGCGACGGTACCGATGGCAAGGGTCGGCAACACGGCGCGGTCCGCCATTCGTTCCCCCTTGTTCTGGGAATCCAGCTTGTAGCCGGCCGAATCATTCAGAATGGAAGCGATCTTCGCCGACGTGGTGTCGGTACCTGCTTTTTCCACCTCGACGAACACCTTGCCCGCCACCACCATCGTCGAAGCGAACACGTGATCGCCGACAACTTTCTCCGCCGGGGTCGATTCACCGGTCAAGGCGTGCTGGTCGATCATCGCGATGCCTTCCTTGACGATCCCGTCCACAGGGACCGCCTCGCCCGTGCCGACGACGATGATGTCTTGCGGCTGGACTTGCTCCAGGGGAACTTCGATTTCTTGGCCGTCCCGGCAGAGCCAAACGAAGCGAGGCTGCTTACCGAACGCGCTCATCAATAAGCGTTTAGAACTGTCCTGGGTCATCTTGACGAGTTTACGTCCAAAACTAAGGCACCAGCAGAGTACGGACCCTGCGAAAATGGAACCGGTGCCCACGCAAGCCGAGACCACGATGGCGTCGAGCACGTCCACGCCCAGGCGCCGTTCCTTGACCAATACCTGGTACGCTTCCTTGAAGGTGTGAACGGAGGTGTAAACAAAAACGCCCGTGGCGAGCGGCCATAGAGGCGGCGCCAAGAATTGGGCCGCTGCCGCCAACGGCACGGACAAGGTGCAGATCGGCAAGTTAAGATCGTTCGGGTCAGGCCGGCCCACATTTTCCACTCGATCCAGGGCGCTGTTGAGGACCTCCAGCACCTGGTCGCGGCGAATCTGTTGTTCGTTGTAAGCGACCAACACCGTTCCCGTGGCGGGATTCGCCTTGTAGTTATCGATCCCCATCACGCTCATCAATTCGCGTTCAATCGACTGGCAAACCTCGCTTCGGCGGTAGAGAACTTCATTCCACAGACGTATCCGGCCCGGCAACTCATGGCGCACCTCCCATTTCGACACGACCGCGCCTTGACGGAACAACCGTAATTCACCCGCCGCATTCGGTTGCCAGCGCACTTTTCGGGGAGCCGGTCCTGGAGTCTTATGAACGTCGCCATTGCCGCTTCCACTTCCATCCCCATCTGGCGTATGCCCATTTGGCCCGAGACCATGGCCTACCTTGCCGTTGGGGCGTCCGCTGCCAGGACGTACGGACACGTGAGTGCCGGATGCTGCTTTTCCATTCGTACTCGCCAGCAGACTCGCAAGAATCTTGTCGAGAGTTTGTTGCCGGGTCGCCGTTAACGGACAGTAGCTGATCTGCGCATGGGAACGGCTTCCCTGGACCTCGACACTTCGAACCGGCTCCGCAAGCAGAATTCTGTCTAGGAACGATTGACAGAGATCTCCTGACGGGTCAGAGAATAGAACGCGGCTTCGAAGCTCAATAGTGCCTTCGCGAGGGTACGCAACGGAGATATCAATCACTAGATAAAGTCCTCTCTGGGCGGATCACGCCCACTGGTCGGCTCAAGGAATTCCAATGGAGGAATGAACGCTCGCCCTACGCGGGGACGGGAGCAACAGAGAGCCCGCCAACGGAATCAAGCGACCCGGACGTTGCGATTTTTCCGGCCCATTGGTCGCGAAGTTTGTGAACGGAATCCGCTGCTGCCTGGGCCCCGTCCACCAAGCCGTGGCAAATGACGTTGTCTTTGGGCACGAAGCTGAGCACCAAGAACGTCGGGAACATGATGCCGTAGGACATGCAGTAACAGGTGGTGTAGATGGTCTTCGAGACGGCGCGGGCAGTGGTTTCGGCAACGAGTTGCGCGCTCCTTTGAGCATCCGCAGCGCCGGAGCGAATGCCCTTGGATGCCAAAGTCATTGCCGTGGCGTCCCGTTGCGTTTGGGCGGAGGCCAGTGTCTGGGTATTCACGGCAGGATCGGTGCTCATGGATGTCTCCTTGCTCTTTTGGTGCAAACCAACCATTCTTTGCGTAGCTCAAACATCGAGAAGCGACGCCGCTTCCCCAACTTCAACACGTCAAAGCATTTCCACAAACAAGTCACAAGAAAAGGACCGGCCTGGACGAGAAAACGCCACAACCGGGCGCGTAATCAGTGCAGCAACACCCAAACAATTGCCCGAAACGCTAACTCGGTGCTGTTGTGAATTCCCAGCTTGGTACGCATGCGCTCTCGGTACGTTTCCACGGTGTGAACACTCACGTCGAGTTTGCGGGCGATGCGACGCGTCGTCTCCCCGCGCCCAATCAATTCAAAAACTTCGAACTCGCGCTGCGTTAGCGCATGGAGTGGATTGGGGGGAACGTTTTGGTTGGCGTCCGCGACTTCGCACAGCATCTTTTGGGCAATCGTCGGACTGACAAACATTCGGCCTTCCGCCAGCTCGCAAAGGCCGTACAGAATCTCGTCCGCGCCTGCGCCGTTGCCCATGTAACCCGCTGCGCCCGCGTTGAGCGCCAACCCCGCATACAGAGAATCCTCGTAATTGGAGGTGACCAAAATACGATGCCTGGAGTTGGCTTGTTTCATTCGGGCGATAAAATCCAGCCCCATGCCGTTCTTGAGCGACATGGACAATAGGACCAGGTCTGGGTTGTGAATCTTGACATCGGCGATCGCTTCCTCGGGGGTGGCGGATTCCTTGCAGATCGAAAAACACGGTTGCTCGCGCAGCAGATTCACTGCTCCCAGCCGCGCCAGGGAACTATCGCTTACGATGTGAACTGTCTTCGGGAGAACGCCGGGTTCACCGGTTCGGCGCAGAAATGGGTGCATGACTGCGCTCCAGTGGGAAAAACGGCGGACTACGTCGTTTTTCCTGGTTCCTATGTGATTCTCCCAAGAGGAGATCCTATCCTTGACAGGGTTTCGCAATGGGAGAGAGTATCTAATGTAGTAATTTAAGAAACCAGATCAGCCGAGGAGTCGGAATTAACCGGATTGAGGTGTAGTGGAAATCCTGACAAGAAAGTGATGCCGGGGCAGAAGGTCGGAGGTTCGCACGCAAACAGACTAACTGCCCCCTTTTCGCATGCGCTCTACGGAATCCTTTGCAGCAATAGCGCCCTCCCGCAATCCCCGGCTCACGGGGTTGTCTGGCAGCATTTCCATGAGGAGGCACGTCGGAAACGCCACGCCATAACCCACGGCATAACCCGCAGTGTAGGCGATTCTTGACAATACGTCGGTCGGTGCCGACGCCGGTGTCTTATCAGGCGGCCCCTTGACTTCGGCTTCGGCTGCCGCAGCCGCGACTGCGGCGGCAAGAGCGGCGAATGCGTCGGCGGAACTGGGTTCAGATGGACCGGACGGCGCTTCCGAAACGGAACCCAAAAAGGAAGCCGCCAGATCCTGAAGGGTTGTTGTTTTCACAGCTTCCTTCACCTGCGTTTCCGGAATAGGATCCGATTTTTTCGGTGCAGTTTGCGGCGTGGGAGATTGTATACTCCGGCGGTCCCTTGTATCCGGCGATGGTTGGCGAATCTCGAATACAGCATGTACGCGGCAGTATTTCGACCCGGGTTGAGCCGGATTCTGGCAGCGCGTATTTCGCTTGGTCATCGCCTTGCACAACATCAGTTCATCCTCTGCTTGCATCGCCTACCCAGCGTGAAGCCAATAATCATTACGAGTGATTACAGTCAGCATACCTCAGACGCGTGTCGGACCATCCATGCTCTCCGGTATTTCTTCGTCAATGTCGTGCATGATGGTGGGCAGGCGTACGATCATGTACATTCCTAGCACTGATGCCGCCAGTACGACCATCATGCTTGAACCGCTCATCTGAATGAAGACGATATTGAAGACCAGAACGGAGATCAGCAATGCCAACAACGAGCATTTGACCTTACGCCGCATACCACGATATTTCTGCCAGTCACGTAGCATCATCCCGAACAGTGTTGAACGGACCAGGCGTTCGTTGAGAGCCGGCGACGAACGCACCAAGAAATATGTCGTCAAGAGGAGGAACGGCACGGTGGGAATGCCAGGCACGATCAGGCCGATCAACGTCATGCCGAAACTTAGTCCTGCCAGGATGAGGTTAATCGCACGTGCAATCCTGACCACCAGCGTGCGGAACCCTCGTTCCAGGCGGGCCCGTAACGAGAGCGGCCCGACCGCTTCTTCATATACGGCTTCGTCCGCAACGCGCAGCAGACGCGGAAGGTCGATTCCGGCTGGGGCAAGACGAACCGTGAGAGTGTTGGATAAAGGCCACAAATACACGGACGTAACTCCGGGAAGCGTCCTCAACTCGGTACACACGTGTTGGGCAATTTCTCGATTCTGGGCAACGGCCTGGTGGCGCATCTGGAGATACTGTGGGGTCTGACGTAGGATTTCCCAGGCGGAAAACCTCTCATCGCGGCGATAAATGCGCGTAGAGCGACGACGTAAGGCCAAATCCAGCAAGGAGCGGATTGGGACGCTCACGGCGTTTGGGGCTGGGCTTTGCAGAGCATTCACCAATCTGGTTAGCCGCATTTCCGCAGCAAACGCAGACGAACATACCAGCTTGGCGGTGCCCCAGAAGTGGTCGATCTCGAGCGATTGGACCTCCGCAACGCCAAACACCCGCTCGATGAAATCGCGACAGTCCAGCGTATCAGAATTCTTGAACAACCCTGGCGCCTCGACCCAAACCGCGTCGGACGTGGAACGAATCGAGACACCGGACGGGACAGGCTCGCTATTGGACATCGCATCACCCCGAATTCGTTCAGGCAATGAGGATTCCCACTGCCAGCAAACCTGCGACCCAACCGATGGCGAACACAAAACCAGTCAACAGGCCTTCAAAGATCATATTCGCGACGCGGGTAATACTGCACATCACTTGCTCCTTATTAAATTGCTTGGCGGATAAAGCTACTGTTGTGTTGCCGTGGGGAAACGGCGTTCCATGTCGTCAAGTAACCGGTCGATGACGGAAATTCCGTGTCGGGTCGCGCGGGGATACCGTTGGCCGAGGTACGCATGCACTTTTTTGAAGGTCCCTGGCGCCAGAATCAACCCACCTGCGATGATGAGCGGCGTTCCGAATGGACCGGGAAAAGGGAAGGCGAGTACCCCTGCTGCCACCAAGACGCAACCTATCGGCGCCGGGAGACTTGTGATCCGCGCCACGCTTGCGTCCTCGTCGACCGCTCCATCCGATGTTGCGTTCGTGGCCTTGGGCGGAGAACTATACTCGACCTGCTTGTCTTCGACTGTTGGTTCCATGAAGATGCACCATTGAAATCGCTCGGCGATTTGTATCCGTCTGGCCCGTTCAAACAGCAAGGAATCGGCGCGCGCTAGTGGGTTCCGTTGATTTTCGCGGTCTTGCGAAAGCGACGCTCGGCCAGGGCATCCTGGACACGCTCGATTCGATCATGCACTTTCTGAGCCGCATCGGCGTAAGTATCATTCGCCTTGTCGGCAACCTTCTTCGCGACATGACTCACACCCTCATGGACCCGTGCGGCGGCTTGTTCGCCCGACTGTGCACCATCGCACAGCCCATGTCCAAACGCATTGTCGAGGGGCAAACTCTTGATGATCAACTGCGTGGGGAACATCACTCCAAATCCCACGAAATAGCTCAGAGAATACACCGTACGGGAAATGACCCCAGGCGTTTCCTCGACGGGCTGCTGGGTGGCGACTGCTTCTTCGTTATCGGCCACGTTGAGGGCTCCTTTCGCAATATCAGGGCGGCCTCGCAAGCTCGTCCGTGCGGGATGCCCTGGAAGTCAGTTGGCAATGGTATCCAAAAGGCGTTTACGCTGGCGCGGTCGGCGTGGCTTCAACGGCCCAGAACGCCGCCTCGAAGATTTTTCCGAAGTTTCTGTCGCGGTTGTGCCTGGGACCGGAGCATTTGGCGTCGCGTTGGCGGTCGCTTTTTCAGTCTGCATATCCTTGAAGGCTTCGTTCTGCTCCGCGAATTTGCCTAGCAAATCGCCGTAGGCGCTGCCGAAGCCGGAGGCGGCAGGTCCAAGCAAGGGCTCAAGCATGGTCCTCACCTTGTCCCAGTTGCGGCCGACAACGCTCCCAATGGCAACGCCCATGGCCAAATACATCAGCTCACTGCGAGTAACAGGCATGCATAATCTCGAATACAGGCAACTAGGAACGGTCAGTAATTCACGCGGGAACTGGGACGACTGCAAGTGGATTCCCGGCTTCGGCGGCTGTCTCCGTCCCCGCCCACTGCTTGCGCAGGTTGTACACGGAATCTGCTGCCGCCTGAGCCCCGTCTGTCAAACCATGGCAAATGACGTTGTTCGTCGGAATGAAGCTGGCGACGAGCATCGTCGGGAAGATAATTCCATAGGACACGCAATAGCAGGTCGTGTAGATAGTCTTCGCGACGACGTTGCTTGCGACGCTCTGCGTATCGGCGACTCGAATGCTTTGCGAGGCAAGCGCCATTGCCTTGGCGACCTTTTCCAGGGATGTTTCGCCTGACGGAGTGCTTGTCGCCGCTGACTCGGTCGGTTGCATGCTGGGATCGGTGCTCATTGGTTTCTCCTCGGTGGTTTTGGGGTGATCGGGTCCGATAAAGGAGTCGAAATTCCTCAATTCGCACTAAACGTCCTCATTCCTTGGTGCGAATTGAGAAGTATTGATCCCACTTCGGACACCTTTCAGGTTGGCAATACCCTCCGCAGTCACCTCAATAATCTAACCATGCGATCTTATTGCACAAGTCGCAAAAGAGCGGTAGGCGTGTAGGCAAAACCACCACAACTCGAATGGCCGACGGTTCCTCAATTCAGAAGCACCCAAACGATCGCTCGAAATGACAAGTCGGCGCTGCTGGTAATGCCAAGCTTCGTGCGAATGCGTTCACGATAAGTTTCCACCGTGTGGATGCTCACGTCGAGCTTGCGGGCGATGCGGCGCGTCGGCTCCCCGCGGCCGATCAGTTCAAACACCTCAAATTCGCGTTGTGTGAGCGCGCGCAACGGATTGGGAGATGCGCTCGAATTGACGCGGGCCACGTCACACAGCATATTTTGCGCGATCGCCGGGCTGACAAACATACGCCCTTCGGCCAGCTCGCACAGCCCGTAAAGAATTTCGTCGGCGGGAGCGCTCTTGCTCATGTATCCACAGGCGCCGGCGTTGAGTGCCAACCCCGCATACAGAGCATCATCATAAGAAGAAGTGACCAACATCCGTTGCAAGGGGTTGGCCTGCTTCATGCGCGTGATGTATTCGAGCCCCAAGCCATTCTTGAGGGACATCGAGAGAAGGACGAGGTCCGGGTTGCAGCTCTTGACATCGGCAAGCCCTTCATCGGGCGAATTGGACTCCTTGCAGATCGTGAAGCGGGATTGTTCGCGAAGCAGATTTGCCATTCCGAGGCGAACGAGGGAATTATCACTAACAACGAGAATTTTCTTTTGCGGAGAGGCCGAATCAATGGAACGTGTCAGGTATGGGTGCAAGATGGACTCCAGGAAAGAAGTCGCACGCTCCCAGCGACATCTTTACATCAACGCGATTGTTTTGGGACATCCTTTCCGCATAAAGCCGTTGAAGTCAACGAGCAACGGCGTCCTTCGCAGCTTGGCGTCGGCTGTCAACTCCTCGGTCACGTGCTGACGCAGCTCGCCCGTCAGTTCGACTGGCCCGAAAGCTTCAAAAAGATACGATTGGGGACGGCCAGCTCTCCGATCGTCAGCATTCGTTACTCCAGCTCGGCCTTCAAGCGTTCAAATCTCTTGATTGCGGGCACCGACACCATTCTTGCCCTGGGCCAACCCCGCCCCGCCGCCGGCCAGAAACTCGTCCTGCCAGCCATACAGTGTCTGTTCACTGATCCCATGCCGCCGCGCCAGCGGCGCCGCTTCCCGTCTTTGCTCGACTGTCAATTCAGATCGGCATCGTACATCCCCTCCGGACCGGATAATAGAAGTCTACCCGGCCGCCGGAGCCCTCACCTATGCCGAGTCCCAGGAGATGGAACAATACCCTATTTTGCCCATGCCTCCAAATGAATTCGCTATGAAATAGCAGTCTGGGCAAAATTTTCTTATCGAAAAGTCTCACGGTTCAGGATGCCGGCCAAATCAACGGCTGCATTCCACATATCCGTGAGCGCATCGAGAAAATCGCTTTCCAATGCCGTCAAGGTGCGATGAATGTCGACGTGTGAAGCAAGTGACCTGCCGTCCTTGCCGGCGGCCTTGCGCGCTTCGGCCGCGGCCTTGCGCGCCATGGGCAGGGCTTCCTGCTCGTGCTGGTTTACCTTTTCCAATGCCTGGTGGTAAGCGCCAAGCATTTGCAATGCTTTCACACGCATGTCGTTTTGGATGGCATGCATGGATTCGGTGGCACTGACCACGTTCGACCGGGCTGCGTGAATACCGCCTTGATTTTGATTCCAGACGGGAACGGGGAATGTGAGGTTAAACCAGAACTGGTTGTTGCTCGACTGGCCGTTCACGCCCCATTGGTAGGCAGGTCCCAAGGTCGGATTGGGAATCCAATCAACCTGAGCACGCTTAAGGAGGATCTCGTTCTGCTTTATCAATGATTGACCCACTCGTACCTGGCTACTGTTGTTCGCGACATAATCCAGAAGAGCGTTGTCATCGACCTGTGGGTAAGGGCCGAGGAGGCTACCGGAAAGTTCCGTGATGGGAAGATTCGGTATCCCCGCGAGGGCGGCTAATTGTTTTCGGCTTCTGCCCAGGACAACCACGGCGGACCGGTGCAGTCCGACCGTCCGCACGTAGTCGAGTCGAATGGCGGCGAGGTCCGTGTCACTAGCCTTGTTTTTGCCCTGAGCTTCTTTGCCGGCCTTTTCGAGTTCCGCCAGCGCTTTTAGGATTTCGTCCAGAATCCGCAACCGTGCCTGGGCAGCCAGAGCAACATAGAACTGTTTTCTCAAGGCGGTTTTCATGGCCATCCGATTGAGCTGAAAAAGCTCGGTGGCCTGCGTGATGGTTTCTTCGACCGCAGCCTGGTCGAGCCGCCGCTTGCCCATGACGGGAATTTCCTGTTGGAAGCCGACGTTTGGCAAGCTTTGGCGTCCCGCGAACACAAACGGATTGCCGGAGTTGAAACTCGGATTGGGATAGAGCCCCGCCTGAATCGCGGCGCCTCGGGACGATTCGATCACGGCTCGGTCGCGCATCAAGATGGGATTGTGCTGATCCGCAATCTGTTCAAGACTCGCCAGACTGTAGACTTCAATCGCCGGGAGTTTTTGCAGCATTTCCGGCGGCTGCAGTTGGGCAACCTGGGCCGACGCGGGCAACGCACATCCCCACAGCAGGGCCGCCGCGCACATTGATGTTTCGATCCAGAATCGCATGCTCAATATCTCCAGGCAATGCGCGGATGCCGCGGGTCAATACCGGTACTCAGCCCGCAGAACGATCCCCTGAAGGAGAAATTGGCTGCCGCCGTTCTGCAACGAGGAACTCAAGAACCACCATTGTTCAAGCGAATACCCGGCCGCGAGCCGAAGCGAGGACAAACTCGGCGGCGTGTAATTAACGCCGAACTCCCCCGCGACGATAACCGCGCCGGTATTAAATGGGCCAGTATTCTGGAAAACGTTCCCCACTCCCGTCGAGGTCGTCTGAGAAACAGAATTTTTTATCTGTCCAAAAAGACCTTCGGCTCCGCCCCGGAAGTACAACGACAGCGAGGATAGTCCGACCGGTTGGGTGTAGCGCAGTACGGCTCGTGGGCCGATACCCCAATAATTGGTGGAAGTGTGTGCGCTCAGGATTTGCTGGCCGGTGATCTGG
Organism: Planctomycetia bacterium; assembly: GCA_005799265.1. GTDB lineage: Bacteria > Planctomycetota > Planctomycetia > Gemmatales > Gemmataceae > SIAQ01. The sequence continues at coordinate 14,675 of SYHD01000275.1, forward strand.
GAATCATGAAACCAGGTGGCCACGCCGAGGCCGAATCCTACCACCAGTTGCCGACGAAAGAATGGGCTCAACTCGTCCGCGCCGGGCACGATTTCCGAACTGAGGTATTCAAGGTTGACGGTTTGCACGTCGAGCCGGCTTTTCTCCTGGCCGGCTCCAGCTTGATCAAAATTCGGGATGACCGTTGTCCCCTGCGTTCCGAATCCCCGGTAAGTGAGGTTGACGTCCCCCGCGCCGTCGCCGCAACGATAGCCGAGCATGAGTTTCGGCGCTCCGGTCCAGTTGAGCGGGGCTGCGGGATAGACTTCGACGCGATCAGTCACATGGGGCTTGAGGATGTCGGCCTCGACGCTGCCGTACCACATTCCCGGTGCAAAGAAGGGAGCCGGGCTGAAATATTCGGTTGCGGCTTTCGTCGTCGGTTGGGCAGGCGTGGAAGCCGGGGGGATCAACCAATTCCCGGATCCTTTCGGGGCCGCCAGTTCCGGGATCGGCTGCGGCGATGGCAGCTGCCCGCACGGCATCAACGCCCAAAGGATACTGAAACATACGTTCATTATGCCATCGCTCCACGGCCCTGCGTCACGTTTTTTTCAACCTTGAGTAAATATCGGGCCGACGTTCCTTTTTCTTGAGAGCGGCGGTGGACGTTTCCGAATTTGCCGATTAAAACGGTGGGTTGGGCGAATCTGGTTCAGTTGGATTTGGTAGTGAAAGCCACTACGGACCACTTTTTATTTACCTTCGCAGATTTACTGACCGGAAGTTACAATATTCGTCAATTGATGTTGAGCCTTTTTCATATTGCCAGAGGTAATACCCATGCTGCCATTGAACGAATACGAAGATAAGCAGGTACGGCACATTGCCGGTTGGAAGGCGGAGCGGACTTCCCTTTTGGGCACCGTCTTAGATCGATTGACGGCGCCATTAGCAAGAATAGTGCGTAAAGCCATCCCCGAGGATGCCGTTCAGGAATGGGTCCGCGTGGCCTTTGAGGTGTCGGAAGTTTTCTGCCACGTAGAGAAGGTGACGGCGCGCGCCGGCGTGAAAGACGTCCATGAACTCCTCCACAAGGACTTGGCTTTTTGCGACTCATTGGCAGACCACTTCATTCACCAGGCCGGCGAGGGGGCGTTGTTCCGCACCCTCACCGGCAGCGGCGGCGGCGCCTTGAACATTCGTATGATGATGAGTTACTCTCTCCAGGCGATTCACACCGTCGGCTTTTGTTATGGTTTCGGCCTCGACGAGCCTCATGAGCGCGATTACACCATGAGCGTTCTCGAACTGGCTTCAGCGAACACCATGGCGGAAAAGGTCGCGGCGCTGCATAAAGTCGGCAAGGTCAAGGAAATGATCATTGATGAGGCCCTTACGGAACTTGCCGAGGAAGCGATTGTTGAAGGAATCGCCATGTCCGGCTCGCTCCACAATATCCCGTTGTTCGGCATGGCGGCCGGCGCCGTTCACGATGCGTATGTCGCGGATAATGTAGCCAAGGTCGCAAAGATTTGTTTCCAGGAACGCTGGTTGCATCGTCAGGGTAAAGTGGATGAGATTGCGCCCGATCCTAAGGAGGCCCGCTGGATTCCGCAACGTTACGCCGAGCCGATTGTGACAGGTGCGTATTATGTCTCCTTCTCGCTCGGCTTCGCCTTGGCGTTTCCTCCCTTACTTCTTGCCAGCCTTATTTCTCCAAAGAGTTCCATGGCCGAGGGGCTTGCAGATGGATACGATGCGGCCAACCAAGATGTCGATCGCATGAAGGCGTGGGTCAAGGAGTCGGTCACGGCGAACACGTCAATTTCCGTACCGAATCCTGTGCCCGCCGCAGCAGGCGCATGAGCAAACCGGGATCACCGTGGGCGAGAAGGGGATAGAAACATGGCCACAAAGGAACGGCTCTACGAACGCAAAGTCAAGAAACCTTTGGACAAAAAGAAGAAGGAACTCCTCGGCGAAATCGTGAAGAAAAAGCTTGGCGGCGCGATTCAGCGCCAAGAATGGAACGACAACGCCACGACACTGACCGTGACCACCCAGCATGTCACCTTTATCCTCTCGTCGGATGCCGAATCCCTGTATGTGGACGCGGAATACTCATGGCTGGCCCGATTTCTTGTGACGGAAGATAATCGCAAACAAGCTCGCGAGATGGCCATGGCCATTGCCGATGAGGCAGGGCTCTGATTTGCCTTTCACGCCAGCGAGGATCATTCGCCGGCGCGACGGGCGCATCGGAGCGGCGTTTTTCACGGTATTCCTGGCGATCGTGCCTATGTCACAGGATGGATTACAGCCTCGTTGGAAGAAAAAAGCACAAGGACGCCTACGACATTTTCATGGCGCTTCTCGCCGGGACTTCGCTCTACAAGACTTTCAGCGACGAGCTGCCCTCTCACGAAACATCGAATCCCCCCCTGGTTCGTCGCCGGCGTCGGCATCTTTGTCGGGGTGGCGTTGTTGTTGTTTTGAAAATACTCCCGGCAGGAAAAAGGGCGTTGGCTCGCAAGACGACGGGGTTACCGAGACACGGCTGGCAGTGACATTGGAATAACGGTGCCGCTTTTCGTTACGTGGCAATGGTGCGGACACACCCAGTGCGTGTCGCCGGGGCCGTGAATAAGGACTCCCGTAAACGACGCATGATCGCAGACGCCGTAGTCAATGGAGCGGTGTAGCCGTTGAAGATCGTCTGTGATGACGGTGCATGCCAGCTTGGTAATGCCGGCGTGATCGGGGTGTTCGCCATAGCGCAGCGCCGAAAGGATCTTTTGCCGCACGATGCATTGTTCGATGTCGTCCAGGTCGATTTGAAAATTGATTTTCCCGTCGCGCAACTCGTGGAGAATCATGCTGAGTGATCCGCACGCGTGAGAAACTTCGCCGATTCCCTCACGAAAAACGGTACCGACCTCGCCTTCCTGGGAAATTGCCACGTGCGGCATGGCGTAAAAGACAAAACGACGTTTGCCGTCGGCGAAGGGAGCATGGCTCAAGACGGTTGCGATGCCGCTTTTTCCCGCTAGCAGGAAGCCGCCGAGACTGCGAAAATCGAACGTCTTGCCCCAGTTTTTGACGACCTCGCTAAATAGGGGTTCGGCAATTTCGTCGCGGCAGGCGGCGACGACGCCGAGGGTGTTGTCGTAATCAAACCCGAATTGGTTGAGTTCCCGGCATGTCAGCTGGATGTAATCGTCGAGGGGACGGCTGCCGGGAAAAAGCGCATGGAGGGTTTTGAGGAAGAGGGGTGCCTTTCCGACATCGGCCTCGTTGGATCCTGCCATGACAACCTGCGGTAAAGAGGCTGACTTTGCGGATGTTCAGGGACACGCTTCAGCTCTTTGTACCGCTCAAGGGTGGCGAAACAAGGCCGGACAAATCGGTCGACGGACGGACGCAGGAAAATGCGCTAAACCTGCAAACCGCGTTTTTCGTAAGGTAAGCTTCGCCTGGCACTCGCGAAGCTATTCTTGGCTGGCCGAATGCGTGTACAGAACCCTTTGAAAAGGAACTCAAGTGAGCTTGAATTATCTATTGGTGTTCATTCCAATCTGTCTTGGTTTGCGCGTGCTGGACGCCGGTGACATCGCGGTTTTCGCAACGGCCCTCTTATCGCTCGTGCCCCTGGCAAATCTGCTCGGTACAGCGACTGAACATTTGGCCCACTATTTGGGCGAGACGCTCGGGGGACTGCTGAACGCTTCGTTGGGAAATGTTCCGGAGATCATCGTTGCGCTTTTGGCACTGTCCAAGGGTTTGAATGACGTCGTGAAAGCATCCATCACAGGCTCTATCCTCGGCAACCTGTTGATAACGCTAGGGCTCCCCGTGATCCTGGGTGGAATCGGCCGACAGCGGCAAACATTTAACTCTTCGTCTGCAAGACTGAGCACGAGCATCCTGTTTCTGGCGGTGACAGCCATGGTTGTACCAGCCGCATTTCACCATTCCACGCGTACGATGACGGACACGGAGACCACGGACCTTAGCATCGCCGTCGCCGTTGTGCTACTCGTCGTCTACGCTCTGAGCTTGGTGTTCACCTTGGTTACACACCAAAATTTGTTCCGCGCGAAGGCGCAGGCCGAAACACCTGAAGTTCCTGATCAGACCGGCGAAGCGAAAAAGGAGGCTGTGTGGTCGAAAACGAAGGCGTTGTCCGTGCTGGCCGGCAGTACGGTTGTCCTTGCGGTGATCAGCGAGGCGCTCACGGACGCACTGGAACCTGCCGCGGCGCAGCTTGGAATGACGGAAACTTTTGCTGGTATCATCCTGTTGGCTACGGCTGGAAACCTGGGTGGGATCATTAACGGTGTAGGCTTTGCACGCAAGGATAAAATGGATTTGACTTTCGCGATCTCGGTCAGCGGCGCAACCCAAGTCGCGCTGCTCGTTACGCCGATTTTGGTTTTCAGTAGCCTGCTGATGGGGAATCCTATGGACCTCTTGTTCACGCCCTTTGAGATCATCGCCCTATTCCTAGCCGTGCTCATTGTTGGCCGGGTTGCCCCAGACGGCGAATGCAACTGGTTCGAGGGAGTAATGCTTGTGGGGGTGTACATGATCCTTGCGATTGCCTTCTTTTTCTTGCCTGCATGAGTCAATCGCCGATCAGTTTCCGGAGCCAAAAACTCACGGGCACGAGCAAAGCTGCTCCAAACTGCAAGCAGCCAGCCGTCGCGGGAAGCAATCCTTGCGCTTCGATTGTGGCTCGTGGCACGGACCATTTGTTTCCAACGATTGGAGCCAAGAACGCAAGAGGTGATTCCGCTAGCCAGGAGTTGTGTTTCGCTTCCTGGAACATGGTTTCGATTGCTTGCCTCTCGGAATCGGTCCGTGCCCATTGGTCCAACGTCTGGCGTTCGGCGGCGGTCATGGGGCCGAACCACCGAACTTTCCCATCGGCGCAAGTGAGCTTTGTTTGAAAGTCCGCCGGCAATTCCGTAAGTCTTTCAGGGCTTTCCAAATTAGCTTCGGTCACGAACCACTTCTCCCAGGAATTGCTCAAGACCACACCGGGACCGTGCACGAAAGCGGCGGCAACCTCGCGGCTGGAGAGCACCATCTGGCAGGCGGTGAAGGCAAGCACCCCTGCGCCGAGAGGCGTGATCCACTGCCAACGTCTCATCAGGGCGGCAATACCGTTACTACAAAACAGAATGAAAATCGTAGAGACAAGCAACCCGAAGACCATCCCACGGAAGTCGCCGCTGCTTGCGCCGGCGACCGCGAGGATGTTGTCCAAACTCATCACGAGACTGGCCAGCAAGATGGTGCGTACAGCCACGAAGACGGTTCTGGAAGCCATCAGCTTGGGCTCATTGCCGGACTTTTCCGCGCTCACCAATTTGAACGTGATGAAGAAGAGAACGATGCCTCCCACCAACATAAGCCCAGGAACGTACAGCAGGAAGGTGGCCAAGAAGGTGAACGCGATTTGGAAGAAAATCGCCAACCCGCCGCCGAGGAGCATCGCCATGCGCCTCTGCGCCGGCGGCAAACGGTGGGCCGCGAGCGCGATCACCATTGCGTTGTCCGCAGACAATGCAACATTGATCATAAAAATATGAAGTACCGTAGCGGGGCTATCCATCGAAATCCCTTGTACACGCCAAATAACCTTCCAGGTCTGGCAGCTACAGGACCAGTCTACGAAACGATTTTCTCAGTCAGGTCATTGCTGTTGGGACAGAACTGTAGTGGAAAACTCCACACGAAATGAAGATAGGAAAGGACTTATTCAGCCTGGACAATACCCCGGCGAACCAACATCAAGGCAATCGCGTCGAAACGCATCTGAAGATTCCTGAGTGTCGCCTCAAGGATCTGCAATGGGGAAAGCCCCGCACCGCTGCGCGTAAGATGTGTGACTCGGCGATCCGAAGACAATGCGAGCAAAGAACGGATCGGGGCGCTCACGTCGGCCGGCGCCGGGTTGTGTAGTGCTTCCACCAATTTGGCCAGCAGGACATCCCGTGGACTAGAAACGCAGTTCAGCTTGGCTGTGCCGGCGGAATGATCGATCTCGATTCCCTGAACTTCAGCGACGGCAAAAATCCGCTCAATGAAATCGCCACAATCCGGGGAACGAGAGTTCGTGAAAATTTCCGGAGCCTCCACCCAGACCACGCCGCGTTCACAGCGAATCGACACGCTCCCGGAAATAGGCCCATTGTCGGACATCGACATCCCATGAGAACGCGGCAACGTTGCTGCCATTCAGGACGGCCTTGAAAAGCCGTTCTGCAAAATTCGTAGCCGTTCACGCCATTTGAGTCTTTCCAGCGCGCAGCAGTACGGCTGGGAACGGTGCAGAGCTACGTTATGAAGAAGAGCGTTATCAGGAAATGGCACAGGTGCTTTCAGGCAGCAGCTTCGACGGCGCGGCGGCGGCAAAATAGGCGGCGATGGATTCCTGGAGAAACGTTAAGACGCGGCGGCCCGTTTGGGCACATGTGGCCACCACCGTTCAAATGCGTTTGAGCCAGCGTTGACCCGTGGTGCTGTGCGTGCCTTGCGTTACCTTCCGATTCGACGCGGAGTTGCTCTACGACTTGCATCAGAGTGGCGCATCCTGCGCGCGTTGGCGTCCCCGCGTTCGTCATGACGCGATAGCATACTCAATCGCCGAAAACGTGACAATCGAGATCGGCAAGGCGTGAACGGTTACGGTCAAGGCATCCTGACCCCGCGCAGCGCCTGTCCAAACCAGAAAAATATGCCGCCGCTGGCAAACGGTGTTATTTTCGTCATGCTGCTTCTCCTGAGAACAACACGCTGGAGCCCTGGCGTTCTGCCGCGGAGACGCGAACGTCAGACCGTGAGAGGCAACACGGGTGTCACTTCCGCAGCAAGAATTCCTTGCTGTTCAAAAGCGCCGCGAGCACGTCCTCCAATGCCGCGCGCCGATTCGATGCGCTCTCGATCCGCATGACCAGGCCTGAGCGTTCGCGATCGTTCGGCATGCGGCTCAAGGCGGCGAGGAACAACTCCTCGACGATTTCGCCATTCGCTTTGCCCGCCTTGAGCAATTTGCCGATGCGGTTGTCTGGCTCGGTGATCGCGTGGTTGACGAGCGGGCCGGTCAACATTTGCAGGGCCTGAGCGAGCGTCGTATTGTCTGAGCGTTCGCAGGCGCAAGCGAGCAAGCGTTCGGGTTTGCCGAACTGCCGCAAGAATTTCGTGCCGGCATTGAGCGTCTCCTTGCGGTGCAGGCTCGGCAGGCTTGGGATTTGTGCGGCGCGCGTGCCAGACGGGTAGCCGTCAAACGTCGCGGGAACGGCAGTCACCTGGCTGATCGCGTCGAGCAACGCCTCGGCGGGCAGGCTGCGCACGATCGTATGCGCGTAGTTGGTCTCATCGTCCTTGTTGGTCGCGTTTGGAATGGCCGACAGTTGATACGTGCGCGAGTTCATGATCGTGCGGATCAGGTGCTTCTGATCGAACTGGTGTTCAGTGAGATCTTTTGCCAGCGCGTCGAGAAGCGGGCCGTTCACGGGCGGGTTCGATTGGCGGAAATCGTCCTCCGGATCGACGATGCCGCGGCCCATCAGCCAGTACCAGATGCGATTGGCCTGCGTGCGCGCGAAGTAGGGATTTTGCTTGGCCGCGACCCAGTCCGCGAGCAGCAGCAAACGATCGCTTTTGACGTCCAGTTTGACGACGGCGCCGCCGAGATACTTGGGCGCCAAGACGGCGCCGCTGACGGGATGCTTGACCTCGCCGGTGTTGATCATGATGACGATCTGTTCGCCCACGAATTCGTGCTTGTCGAATTTGTCCTTGCGCTGGTTGTCGAGGATTTTGTAATCGACTCTCGAAAAGAACGCAGCCAGCTGGTGGTAATCGTTCTGCGTGAGCTGATTGAACGGATGATTGTGGCACTTGGCGCATTGCATGCGAATGCCGAGGAAGACCTGAGCGAACGCCTCGGAGCGAATCTGTGGCTCTCGCAGGGCGCGATAGTAATTGGAGGCCGGCTCCTTGTAAGTGCTGCCGCGGCTGGCGACGAGATCGCGCGCGAACTCGTTGAGCGGCCTGTTGTCGGCGACGCTCTTCCTGATCCAGCCGTGAAAGACCTTGACGCCGGTCTTGTCGAGTTGTTTCTCTTCGACCTTCAAGAGATCGGCCCACTTGAGCGCCCACGTGTCGGCATATTCGGGCCGTTCCAGTAGGGCGTTGATGAGCTTGGCGCGATTTGGACTGGCGAGAAAAACTCGCGTCTCGTCGGGCGTCGGCAATAGGCCGATCAGATCGAGATAAGCGCGCCTCACGAAGTCGATGTCGCTGCACAATTCCGACGGATTCACGCGGAGCTTTTCGAGGCGAGCGTTAACGTGCGTGTCAATGTAGTTGTCACCTTTCGGCCTTTGCCACGCGAAATCCTTGCGCTCGGGCACGAACGCCAGCAGAGCCGTGGCTTGCTGGTCGAGATAGCGCACCACGATGGTCGTCTCGCCCGGCGCCGTGCTTTGGACGTGTCCCGTGCGCGAAACGTCGATCTTCGGATTGGTCGATTCAAAGACAGCGAGCGTCGCAAGGTCCGTGGTTGTGCCGTCGGAGAAAGTTGCCCTCGCCTGCACGGTGAGTTCGTCGGCCGGCCGAATGATGTACCGCTCGATCGGCGTGACGACCAACTTGGTGAGCCTCGGCGCCGTCGGCGGATCGATGCGCATGCCCTGAGCGATCCAGTCGCGTAAGATGCGATACTCTTCGCTCTGAACGCCAAAGCGAACGCCCCCTTCGTGCGGCACCTGGCCGGACGGCTTGAGCAAGATCAGGCTGAGATCGGGTCGCTGCGGATTGACGCGGCGACCCAGCGCATCGCGCGTGAGGGCGGTGCGGTCGAAGTCGAGGTCCTGTCCGCGCAAGGAAAGCTTGAAGCCGCCCTTGCCGTTGAGATTGCCGTGACAAACGCCCTGGTTGCAGCCGGCGCGCGACAGGACAGCCATTACCTCGTTGCGAAAGCTAACGGGGGTTTGCGCATACAGCGGCGAAGTTGCCAGGAGTAGGAGGAACGCACAGGACTCGCGGCGCGGGAAGATCATGGCGGGATTTCGAATAGGTGGAAGGAGGTCGGCAATGATGATAGCATACCTGATGGCGTGAGAAACGCCACGCGAAAACCGAGGCCGCGTGTCCATGAACCTGATCGACGAATTTACCGCTCTGATTGGCGGGCTGCAAGACGCACGAATCGAGTTTGGTGTGTGCGGCGGCGGGCGTGGCACGGTTAAGTAGCTCGATCCGCCGAATATTATGTCCCGGACTGCGGCTCGGTGCCGTCGGAGTGATCCATGCGGAAGCGTTGAAAGATCATCGGCCGGGCGAAGGGCTCGATCTGCAGCATGACCATGCCGTTCTGGAAGATGACGACGCGGCCGGAGGATTGGCTGACGACGATGGCGACCGCCTTGGTCTGCTTGCTAATGGCGGCGGCGGAGATATGGCGCGTGCCCCAGCCCTTGCTGACGCCCAGCGTTTCCTTCGGTGCCGGCGCGTCGATGTACATGCACGCTGCATCGGCGACACCGTCGCGCCGGACCAAGATCGCGCCTTCGAGCTGGGCGATGTCCTTGATCTGCTCGCGGACCTTCTTGTCGCGGATGTCCCGTTCCTTGCGGCTATAGCCTCGGAAGGGATTGAAGTTCAAGGGGCGCGACATCGTCAGCACCTTGTCGGTGTCGCCGACGACGAACATCGTGCCGACCGGTTTGCCTTCGCGCCCTTCCTGGCCGATCTCGGTCGCCAGTTCAACGACCGCGCGGAGCGTTTCGAGCGGCACGTGCGTGTCGAGCTTGCGCAGGTCGGCGGCGGTAAGGCGTTCCAGGTGCTCCCCAAGGTGGATGACGCTCAGGCTGTCGATCTGCTCCGGCACGCCCGCCTCGACACCGATACCGTTGTACATGGCGATAACCTGGGCGCCGCTCTTGAGCTTGTCGGTGGCGACGGCTTCGAGCAGGGCGACGCTCATCTGTTCGTGCGTCGGTGTCGGACCGGGATCAATGTCGAGAATGCGCAGATCGGGGTTGGCTTGCAGCAGCGTGTGGAGTTCGGGATCCTTGGCCGCGACGAGCAGCTTCTTGGCCGGCAGGATGTCGAGCACCTCCACCCAATCGAGATCGGTCTCTGTCATGAGCAGAACCGCGTCGGCGGACAACTCGTCGAGGAGTTGCCGAGCGGCTTTCAGAAGTACGGACGTTTGCAGCGCGAGGGCCATGGGATCCGATTTTCAACTCAATGGCAGCGTGTTCGCCGATACGAAGCGAGAAGTATGTTTTATCGCAAGCGCTCACAAGGCATAGAGCGCTTTTCAAAAAGTTGACGGTAGTCCGTGGTCCGTCGCACAAAACCCTCTTGCTTCCAGGTCGCTCAATAAGGGACAATACGGTTGTGTGTTTATCAGCTATGGACCACGGACCACCTACTACGGACTATCATGCAAGAGACGATTCTCCAATCCATCGGCAAGACGCCGCTCGTGCGCTTGCGGCGCGTGACGGAGGGGCTCTCCGCGAGCGTCTACGTCAAGAATGAGGCAATGAACCCCGGCGGCTCGGTTAAGGATCGCGTCGCCCAGTCGATGATCGCGGACGCCGAGCGGCGCGGCTGGCTGCGGCCGGGCGGCACGATTATTGAAGCGACCGCAGGCAACACCGGCGTGGGCCTAGCGATGATCGCCGCCGTCAAGGGCTATCGCTGCATCTTCGTCCTGCCTGACAAGATGAGCGGCGAGAAAGTGCGCCTCCTCAAGGCTTACGGCGCCGAGGTCGTCATCACCGCGACCAATGTGCCGCCCGACTCGCCCGATAGCTACAACGGCGTTGCCGATCGGCTCGCGCGCGAAATCCCCGGTGCGTGGCGGCCCAATCAGTTCTCGAATCTGTCCAACCCCGAAGTCCATTACCGCACCACCGGCTACGAAATCTGGGAACAGACCGAAGGCAAGATCACTGTCTTCGTCGCCGGCGCCGGCACCGGCGGCACAATCTCTGGCGTCGCGCGTTATCTCAAAGAACAGAATCCCGACATCAAGATCATCGGCGCCGACCCCGAAGGCTCCATCCTCTCCGGCGACAGCCCCAAGCCGTGGAAGGTCGAAGGCATCGGCGAAGATTTCGTCCCCAAAACGCTCAACAGCCAGCTCGTCGACGAATGGGTCCGCGTCGGCGACACCGAGGCGTTTCACATCGCCAGGCAACTGGCACGCCGCGAAGGCATGCTCCTGGGCGGTTCCAGCGGCACGGTCGTCGCTGCCGCCTTGCGCTACGCCCGACGCTTGACCAGCGAGCACCTCGTCGTCGCGCTATGTGCCGACACGGGACGCAACTATCTCAGCAAGTTCTTCGACGACGATTGGCTGGCGCAGAACAAGCTGACGACCGCCATCGATGTGCCGCACTCGATCGGCGATCTCCTGAAATCACGCGGCACACGCAAGCTCGTCAACATCTCGCCGAAAGCGAGCGTCTCCGAAGCGATCAACATTTTGCAGACTTCCGGCATCTCGCAGCTCCCGGTGCTCGACGACGGCAAATCGGTCGGCTCGATCCAGGAAGTGACGCTCGCCCGCATCCTGCACGATCATGATGATCCCGACAAAATTCGCGTCGGCGACGTCATGGCCCGCGCGTTGCCGCAACTGGAGGCGACGGTGCACCTCGACGAAGCGTATCGCCTCTTGCTCGCGGGCAACACGGGCGTGCTGGCGATGCACGAAGGCAAAGTAGTCGATATCGTGACGCGCATCGATCTGGTGCATTACTGGAACCAGGTGCGGCAGAAGAAGGCGTAATTCCGTCTTCGTTTAGCGCTCGCTTGCGTCGGCCTGTGTTGAGCGTCTGGGTGCCCGAGTGACGCAATCGGTCGAGCATTACTTATCGAGACCGTGGTCTACGCCGGTTCCAACATACGAATCTCGGCCACGTGCAACAGGAAGCAAACGATGACACGGTCGGTTTCGGGCAATCCGATGATAATCTTCGCCTTCAATAGCTGGGCAAACTCAGGATGTCTGACGGCATAGACATTCCCGTTGGAGAGGTGAATCTCAAATGGCCTGAAGGGTTGCCGATGGAGTAGTTCTTCAATGGTTTCGTGCATGGCGGGATCCTTGCGCGAAAGGCCAACAACTCAACGGTCACTTCTTGACTCGCCTTGCACGCATCGGTTCAATACCCGCAATCTCCGAGGGGTCACACAATATGAACGATTCAGTTTTCGGAGGAAATACGACAAACCGGGTTTTCAACAACATGATATTTCGGCGTTCCCGAATCGAGTAAGACTCGCCGTTGTTGAGCCGTAATTGAAATGGCTGAAACGGCTGACCTTGCAACAGTTCTCGCAGTTTCTCTCCCATGGTGAAATTATACAAGAGGAGATAAGGCATGAGCAAGAACGAATCGGGCTTCTCCACCAAAGCCATCCACGTCGGCCAGGACGCCGATCCCACGACCGGCGCCACCGTCGTGCCGATCTATGCGACATCGACCTACACGCAAGCCGCCCCGGGACAGCACAAGGGCTACGAATATTCACGTACCGGCAACCCAACGCGGGCTGCTTTGGAAACGTGCCTGGCCGCCCTCGAAGGCGGCGAACGCGGGCTGGCCTTCGCATCGGGCTTGGCGGCGACCACCGCCGTGCTCGCCCAGCTCAAGCCCGGTGATGAAGTGGCGGCCGCGGCCGACCTCTACGGCGGCACGTTTCGGATATTAGAGCGTGTCTTCAAGCCGTGGGGCCTCGTGGCGCGCTACACCGATGATCCGAGCTCGGACGGCTTTCGCAAGATCATCACGCCGAAGACGAAGATGGTATGGATCGAGACGCCGACCAACCCACTGCTGCAAATTGTCGATATCGTCGCGATCGCCGAGCTGTCGCACAAAGCCGGCGCGGTCTTGGCTGTCGATAACACCTTCGCGTCGCCGTACCTGCAACAACCGATCAAGCTCGGCGCCGATCTCGTCGTCCACAGTACAACCAAATACCTGGGCGGACACTCCGACGTCGTCGGCGGCGCCGTGATCGGCCGGAAGGACCTGTTGACGCCGATTGCCTTCTATCAAAACGCGGCGGGCGGCGTGCCGGGGCCGTTCGACTCCTGGCTCGTCCTGCGCGGCATCAAGACGCTCGCCGTGCGCATGGATCGCCACTCGGCCAACGCCAGCCAGCTCGCCGACTGGCTCAGCAAGCATCCCGCCATCAGCCGCGTCTACTTCCCCGGCCTGGCGAGCCACCCCGGCCACGACCTCGCGAAAAAGCAGATGCGCGATTTCGGCGGCATGATCTCGATCAGCATCAAAGGAGGCAAAGACACCGCCTTGAAATTCATGACGCGCACGCAGCTCTTCAGCCTCGCGGAAAGCTTGGGCGGCGTCGAATCGCTGGTCTGCCATCCCGCGACGATGACGCACGCCTCGATCCCCGTCGAGCTTCGACTAGCGCGCGGCATCGACGACGGCCTGGTGCGCTTGAGCGTCGGCATTGAGGACGTGGCGGATCTGCGTAGCGATCTGGAGCAGGCGCTGGCGTGAAGATGCCGTCAAGGAGCTACGCACAGAATAGACGGTCCGAGCGATCACGCCAGATCCTGGCCATGACCGACTTTGGCATACCCTTCGCGCACGGTTCTGACTCTGAATTGTGAAGTCAAAAAAAACCGCCCGTGACTTTCGTCACGGGCGGTTTTCAGTTGCAACATAGACACCCGCTAATCGCGGGGCTTCGAGGCTAGAACAGTTGCGCGATCGGGGTCGCCGGACGATCGACGATGCGAATCGGACGGCCGTTCGAGGCGATGTTCTGCTTGTTGTAGTCGATGCCCAACGCACGGCAAACGGTCGCCATGTAATCGAAGGTGCCGACCGGGCGGTCAACGACTGTGGCGGCGTTGGCGTCGGTGCGGCCGATGACCTGTCCACCGCGGATGCCACCACCGAACATGACGCTCGACCAGGCGCGCGGGTAGTGATCGCGGCCTGGCATGGCGCCGCGTTGATTGATGTTCGGCGTACGGCCGAAATCGCCGCACCAGATCACCAGCGTGTTCTGGAGCAGGCCGCGCGTTTGCAGGTCGCTGACCAGGGTGCTCATGGCCGGGTCAACCTGGCCGGAGAGCTGACGAACGCGTTCAAAGTTGTTCTGGTGCGTGTCCCAGCCGCCGAGGGTGACTTCGACGAACTTGACGCCCGCTTCGACGAGACGGCGAGCCATCAAGCAGCCGCGGCCGAACGCGCTGTTGCCGTAGGCGGCAGCGGAGGCGGCGGGTTCACGGGAAATATCGAACGCCTGGGTGCCGGTGTCGCGCATCAGCGTGACGGCGCGCTGCATGGTGGTGCGGTGCGCTTGCGCGGTGTTGGCGTTGTGTTCACGCTGGAAGCCCGATTCGAGTTGGTCGAGCAGGCCGACGCGGCTATTGAACTGGTCGGCGTTGATGCCGGCGCGGAGGTTTTCGACGCCACGGGCGGCGTCATTGACGACCAAGGGCTGATGGCGAGCGCCGAGGAAGCCCGAGCCGTACGCGCGATTGCCGATGGAGACGAAGCTGGGCAGAGCGGAGGTTTCGCTGCCGAGTTCCTTGGAGACGATCGAGCCGATGCTGGGATAGACGATGCCGCCTTGGCCTTCGCGATAACCGGTGTGGAGATTGTATTTCGCACGGCCGTGCGCGCCTTCCGGGGTGCTCATGCTGCGGATGATGACGCCGTGGTTCATCACGCGGGCAACCTGCGGCAGGTGTTCGCTGATCTGAATGCCGTTGACGCTCGTTTGGATTTGCTGGTACGGGCCGCCCTGGGGGGTGCCGGGACGAAGATCGAAGGTGTCCTTATGGGTCGGACCGCCATCCATCCACAGGAGGATGCAGTTCTTGGTCTGCACGTTGTTTTCGGCTGCGTGCGAGGCCAGGATGTTGAACCAGTTGGACATGGAGTAGCTGAGCACGCCAGCGGCGGACAGCTTCAGGGCTTCACGGCGATTCATCATTTCGCTGAACATGGATAAGGCTCCTGGAACGTGGGTTGGGTGTATCGTTACCCCGCAGGCTCGCTTTCGCTCGCCTGCGGGCTTGGGAGGTTTAATGGTTGAGCGTGAATTCGCTCGAGTTCAGCAACACCCAAAGGATGTCGCCATAGGAGGATCGCGACGTGCTGCCGGGCCGATTGACGTATGCGGTCAACCGTTCCAGCTCGGCGGCGTTCGGTCGGCGGGCCAAGGCGGTCAAGTAGATCCGTTCAATCGCTTCGGCCGACGTCTTGGCGTTGCCGGTGATCTGGGCCGCGGTCACGTCTGCCTTGTTGGTGAACGGCGAGTTCATGATTCTCAGCGCTTGCGGGATGCCATTCTGGTACTCGAGCGGGTTCGCATCTTCGACCCGGAAGAAGTTAATGAAATTGTCGCGCGGCGTTTGCGGTCCTTTCTTGCCGGCCTTGTCCTTCGGATCTCCCTTGCCGGAGTTGGCGCCAAGGATTACCACCAGCGAGTCGTATTGCTGCTCGGGCGTCATCATGCGAATCTCTCGCCGCGAGTAGAGATCGAGATCGATCGAGCCGATGTCGGCTTTCGAGACGCTGCTTCTTTGATAGACCTCGCTATTACAGATCGCCCGAATCAGGAACTTGATATCGTGGCCGTTGAGCTTGAATTGCTCGGTCAAGGTCGCCAGCAATTCAGGATGCGACGCGGCGTTGTCGTCGTGCATATCGTCAACGGGGTTGACGAGACCGCGACCGAAGTATTGATGCCAGAAGCGATTGACCATCGCGCGAGCGAAGAACTTGTTTTCGTCGGCGGTCATCCATTTGGCAAGCGTCGGACGAGCCGGGCCGCTGGTTTCCATCTTCGGCTCAACGCCTTGGAGGAATTTGGCGGGGACATTCTTGAAGGATTCGGGCAGACCGCCACCCTTCTTGCCGGCTTTGGCGTTCGGATTTTCGGTAACCGTGAGGGCAACACCCTTCTTGGCCGCCTGTTGCGGCGTGCCGCTGACTTTGGTCTTGAGGAAGAAGGTCGCCATCGCCCAGTATTCGGTCTGTTTCCAATCGGTGAACGGGTGATTGTGGCATTGAGCGCACTGAAGCTGAACACCCAGGAACATGCGCGTCACGTTGTCGGTGATCTTATCAACTGTCGGATTGGCGACGAAGTAGATGCCGGCGGGGTTCTTGTCGATTTCGCCCGTCGACGTGATGAGATCGTACACGACCTTGTTCAGCGGCGTGTTGTTGTTGAAATGATTGGCGAACCAGCCTTCGAGCGGCTTCTGCACGAGCGCCCGGTTGTTCGATTCACGCGGGATCAAGTGGATCGCCCACATCTCGGCCAAGTAGTTGCCGAAGCGCGGGTCGGCCAGCAACTGGTCGATTAGCTTCGACCGCTTGCTGGTGTCCTTGTCCGACATGAAAGCCGTGACCTTGTCGGCCGACGGAATCACGCCGACAATGTCGAGGTAGGCACGGCGAATGAACTCGGAGTCGTCGCACAGGCCCGTCGAGGTAGCCTTCTCGGCGACGATCCGCTTGCTGATTTCTTGATCGATCAGCTTGGTCAAGCTGGCCGCGTCGATCTTCTGACCATTGGTCAGGCTCTTGGCGACCGGCAGGTTCTTCGATTTCGACGCGTAGTCGGACTTCTTGCCGAAATCCGGAACTTTCGCTTTGCCCTTGACCTGTGCTTGGATTGGATCCGTGTCCAACGCCACTCCCCCGAAAATGAGGACGGCGAAGGTCAGCGTGACCATCGGCCACGCACGGGTCCAAGACCGAGTCTTTGCAGCTTTGGCCTTGGTCATAAGTCATTGCTCCCGTTTGCCTTACATCTGATGTCGGTTCTGGTTTGTCGCAAACTTTGTGACAAAGTCTATCTAGGGTTGTTAACTTAACACCATCGATTCGAGAAAGTTTCGTTTTTTTTAGCTGATTCGTTGTGTTATTCAAGTTCGTCTGTAATTTAGTTTATGTCCGCATGCCCTTGCTTGCGGGTTCTCCCCTGCCGCCTCCTCGCGCATTTCCGGTGAAATGCGGCTACTTACCGCGTAATCGGCCGATCTCCAAAACCACCTTCGAGGTAATTCACATGCGTTTCCTATTCCCAGCTGTGGCGCTGGCTCTATTGGCGGGTCCGGTTTCCGCGGGCGACAAAGGTGTCGTTGGCCGCTGGAAGGTCAATCTCGTTCAGCGCGCATCCATGACGACGCTGTGGCTCCTGCACCTCGACAGCAAGGACGGCAAGCTCACCGCCAGTGCCGACTCACTGCGCGGGGCTCCGCCGGTCAAGATTGATGAAGTCAAGGTCGTCGGTAACACTCTGGAATTCAAGGTTCGCCTGGCCGAAAGAGGCGCCGGCGGACCGCAAGAAGTTATCCTCCTTTTCGAGGGCAAGCTGCCGAAAGCCGGCGCCAAGAAGATCCTTGGTTCCCTCACGGAAAGCGACAATGTGCTCCTGGTTATCCTCGAAGCGACCTCCGCGAAGAGCATTTTCGAGCTGGATCGCGAGACGCTGACCAGCACGCCGGGCGACCCGCGTGCCCTCGTTGCGATCTTTGATCTGATCGACAAGGCGAAAGACAACAAGGTCGATGTCAAAGAAATGCAGGAATGGGTTGATGTGTCGCTGAAAGGCGCCGATTTGTACGGTCCGCGTTACCAAGCGCAGCATCAAATGCGTCTTTTGGATTCGTTGCGTCCGCAGAAAATGTATGCCACGGTGGCGATCGATGTGGCGCGTCGGGTCGCCAAGCAACTCGATCCGAAGGCGCCGCTGGATACGCAGCTCAACGTGCTGTCGATGGTCGCCGACGTAATGCGCATGGCGGATCAGCGCGACGCCGCCCTGGAAACGCGCATTGAGAAACTCGAAGGCCAGGCATACGCCGCCTACATGAAGGAGGGGCTTGGCTTCAAGACCCCGAAGTTCGCGGGCCGCAAGATCAAGAGCAAGCGGGCCGTCCTGGTCGAACTCTTCACCGGCGCCCAATGCCCGCCCTGTGTTGCCGCGGACATGGCGTTCGATGGGCTCGAAAAGTCTTATGCGTCCAGCGATGTGGTCCTCTTGCAATATCACATGCACATTCCCCGGCCGGAGCCGATGAGCAACGCGGACACGGAAGCACGCTTCGAGTTCTACGCCGAGACTTATCCCGGCAAGGTCCGCGGCACGCCAACGGCAATCATCAACGGCAAGGTGGAAGGCCCCTCCGGCGGGGGCAAGGACGACGCGGCGGAGCGCTACAAGACATTCAGCGACATCGTCAACAAGCACCTGGAGACCGCGTCGAACGTCAAGCTCACGGCGACCGCCATCCGCAAGGGCGACAAGATCGCGATCACCGCCAAGGTGGACGATCTCGACAAGCCGGGCGACAAGGTCCGCCTGCGCTTGGTCCTCGTCGAGGATTGGGTCCGCTTCAAGGGGAGCAACACGCTGCAGTACCACCATCGCGTTGTTCGCGCCATGCCGGGCGGAGCGCGCGGCTTCATTCTCAAGAAGAAGTCGGCCGAGCACGCCGCGGATGTGAACCTCGAAGACCTGCGCAAGAGCCTGAATCGCTATCTCGATGACGAGTATCCGGAGGGGGCTCGCCCGATGCGTCTGCGCGACCTGCACCTGGTGGCCTTCGTGCAGAACGACGAGACGACCGAGATTCTGCACGCCATTGACGTGCCCGTGCGGAATGAGAAATAAATTGACGAGCGCGAATGACAAAGGAGCCGCACACGTAGTAAGCGCCTCACGATCGCTTACCTCGTGCCCGGCTCCTTTGTTTCTGTCCTTGCCGCGCGCTTTATGACACGGCTACTTTGGCTGCGTCAGACCAGGGAAGCTGTCGGTCCGGAACGGCGAGGCCGGCAAGCCTTCGCGATTGTATAGACCGCAAATCGGATGATTCGCCCAGCCGTAGCGAACCGCGATCGGCTCGCTCACCTTGTCAGAGGAGAGGAGGACGGTGTCTCCCTTGATCTCCGCGACGGCCTTGTGGAAGACCTTGTCCTTGCCGCACACGGTGAAGCCTTCAACGGTCGAGGAAGGCTCACTCTTCAGGACGCGCCAGGCCGACAACATCGAGCCGTCCTTGTTCTTCTTTTCGAGCGTCGGGGTCAGCGTCCGCGCTTCCAAACCTCCGCCGACGTGGTCGAAGGTCAGGACCGCCTTGTTGCCGTCGAATTTTGCCGATTTGTACATCGGCCCGGAGTAGACGATCTTCTCGCCGTAGGTTTGCGCACGCGCCGCCAGCGCCAGCCGATCGCCTGCCGGCCGCTTCGGCGTCGGGTGAATGTCGTATTCGCTGCCGAAGTCGGTGATGACGGCCATGCCGGTGTTCTTGAGCTTGAGCGTCATGGTCTGGGCTTCGCGCAGTTCGGCCCAGTTGCTCTCGCCCGGGGCCTTGGGGATCTGGTTGAAGGGAGCAAGCTGCACGAAGTAGAAGGCAAGTTCGGGGTTCTTGAAGTCGGCGCGCCAGTTTTCGATCATGGCCGGGTGCATGGAGCGATACTTGAACGCGTTGCCCGCATTGCTTTCGCCTTGATACCAGATGGCGCCCTTGACCTGGTAGTTGAGGATGGGATGGATCATGCCGTTGTAAAGGTTCGACGCCGAGTTGGCGCCTGGCTTGGCGCCTTGCTTCTCAAACGGGTCGAGGGCGGCCTTGCTCATCCAGGTTTCGATGCGCGTGCCGCCCCAACTGGTGTGGATCAGGCCGACTGGAACTTTCAGGTTCTCTTGCAGATTGCGGCCGAAGAAGTAGCCGACCGCCGTGAAGTTACCGACCGTCTTGGGGCTCGCCGCGATCCAATTGCCGCCGGTCTCCGTTTGTGGTTGGAGCTGCGGGTTCTTCTTGACGTTGAAGGTGCGTAGCATCGGGTTGGGCGGCGCGGCGGAGGCGTAGGGGAGATCATCGGACTTGATGTAGCTACCGACATTTGCTTCCATGTTCGATTGCCCCGAGCAAATCCACACTTCGCCGACGAGGATGTCCTTGTAGCTGATCGTGTTGTTGCCCACGATCGTCAGCGCAAACGGGCCCCCCGCGGCGCCGGTGTCCACTTCGACGACCCACCGGCCGTTGTCGTCCGCCGTCGTGCCGGCTTTACTGTCGCGGAAGGTGACAGTCACTTTTTCGCCCTTGTCGGCGGTGCCCCAGATCTTCGTTTTCGATTTCTGCTGCAGGACCATGCCTTCGCTGCAAATCGCGTTCGGCTTGACGTCGGCGCGTACCACGGTCGGCAGCAGCGCCAGGGTGAAGAGGAAGAGGAACAAACGAGTCTTCATGGAGGTCTCCCGGGTGTGAAACGTGAATGCCTTTGGTTGAATATGATGCCGGATCGGACCGCAAATAGCAATGAGCGAGCATGGAAATTTCTCCCCTCGCCTCCGAAGTACCGGGTAGAGAGGGGAGAAGGCCTCAATTGACGCTCGGCTGCGCCTGCGACAGAAGCCGCCCCGCCTTGATGACGCCGCCTTGCAGCACCGCCAGGAAGCGCGTGCGATCTTCGAGAATCGCGATGTCGGCCAGCACGTCCCCAGCCACGACGAGCACATCGCCGAGCTTGCCGGGTTGAAGCGTCCCAAAATCTTGCGCACGGCCGACGATCTCCGCGCCGGTCTTGGTCGCGCAGGTGATCGTTGCCAGCGGCGAGAAGCCGACGTAGTTGACGAAAAAGGTCAGCTCTTTCGCATATTCGCCGTGTGGGTTCCAGGCGAAACCGAAATCGCCTCCCATGCCGAGCCGGCCGCCCGCCTTGAGGATGCGCCGCGCCGATTCCGCGCCGCCTTCCATGCACTCGATATGCCCGTCGATGATGCGCTGCGGCATGCCGATGTCCGGCCCGCGCTCGATGCTGGCTTGTTCGAAACGCAGGGCCGGGATGACCGGCGTATTGCGTGCCAGCAACAGTTCCAGCGTCTCGTCGTCGATAAACGTGGCGTGCTCCAGCGCATCGTATCCCGCCAAAAGGGCGTTCTTGATGCCCTGCGTCGCCCGACAATGCCCTGTCACCTTCAAGCCGTGGTTGTGCGCGGTCGCGACGACGGCGTGCATCTCCTCGAACGTCATGCACAGCGTGTGATGATCGTTCGTGTCCGGGGCAGCCGCGTCGCCGGTCGGATACGTTTTGACCCATTCGACGCCGTCCTTGACGAGTTTGCGCACGGCGGCGCGAGCCTCGTCGGGACCGTTGACGAGTAGTACGAGCCCCTCCATGCCGATCTTGCGAAAGTCGGGGTTCCAGTCCATCAGCCCGGCGACGCCGCAAATTTCACGGCCGCTCGCAGCCAGGCGCGGCCCGGGCACGATGTCGTTTTCGATCGCTTTTTTCAACCAAACGTCCACGTTGAACAGGCAGCCGCCGGAGCGCGCGGCCGTGTAGCCGCATTCGAGGGCGAGCTTCGCATTATTGGCAGCGAGCAGCGTGACGTATTCGACGGGATACTTGATGTCGAGATCTTCGAGAGCCGCGACGTTGAAATAAGTCGGATGAAAGTGCGCTTCAACGAGTCCGGGCATGATCGTGCCGCCCTGAGCATCGATGCGGCGAGCGTTGGGAGGCGCCGGCGGGGCGGCGGATGCGGGGCCCGCATAGGTTATTCTCCCGTCCGTGATTTGGACTAGCCCGCGCACGACGGGCGTTGTGCCGGTGCCGTCGATGAGCGTGCCGTTGTGGATGATGAGTGTACCGGGTGCGGTTTTCATGTGCTATCGCCCCATACTGTTTCCGTTTAGCGCTCGCATGGCGCCACGCGAGCGCTAAACGGAACACGGACTGGCATTCCTCTCTCCTCTGGTTTACACTGTTTTGGTCCCTCGCTCCACCCAAAAAAACAGGAGTCCGCCGTGAGCCGAGTCATCGACCAGTATCAAAAAGCCTGCCAATCACTCGCCGGCGGCGTCAGTTCCTCGACACGCGTCAATCGCGCCGTCGGACATCCGATGTACTTCGATCGCGCCGCAGGCTGCCGGCTGTGGGACCTCGATGGCCGCGAATACATCGACCTCTGCACTAGCCACGGCGCGACGCTGCTGGGCCACGGCGACGCGCGCGTGCGCCAAGCCGTCGAGGCCGCACTTGAACGCGGCGCCGCCTGCTCCTACGAGAACGAGCAGCACGCCGCCCTCGCCGAACTGCTGTGCGATGTCATCCCTTGCCTGGAGCGCGTCCGTTTCACCGGCTCCGGTACCGAGGCGACCATGCACTGCATCCGTTTGGCGCGTGCCTTCACCGGGCGACAGAAAATCCTTAAATTTGAAGGCAACTTTCACGGCTACCACGATCAAGTCATGTTCGCCATCGGCACGCCTGCCGATCAACTCGGCCCGGAGGATAGGCCGAATCCCTATCCCGGCTCGACCGGCATCGCGGCGGGCCTCGCGGACAACGTCGTCATCGTGCCGTACAATCGCGTCGATCTCTTGGAACAGGCATTCGACCAGCACGCCCACGAACTGGCGGCCGTCATCGGCGAGCCGATCTACTACAACGCGGGCTGCATCATCCCGAACGAAGAGTTCATCACCGCCATGCGCGAGCTGACCGCGCACAACGGCGTGCTGCTCATCTTCGACGAGGTGCTGAGCGCCTTCCGCATGGGTCTGGGCGGCGCCCAAGAATATCTCGGCGTCATGCCCGATCTGTGTACGCTCGGCAAGGCGGTCGGCGGCGGCTATCCGTTAAGCGTGTTCGGCGGCCGGCGCGACATCATGGATCGCCTGATGCCGACGGGCGACTGCCAGCACTCCGGCACCTACAACGGCCATCCGGTGGTCGTCGCCGCCGCCCTCGCCGCGATCAATGCGTATCGCCAGCCGGGCTTCTACGATCACATTCACGCCGTCGCCAATCTGCTCTACGACGGCCTGACGCAGCTCTTCGCGAAGCACGGCGTCCAGGCCAGCGTACACGGCCTCGGTGCCCGCTTCGGCATCTACTTCGGCTTGACCGGCGAACCGCGCAACTATCGCGACGCCGTCCAGCATCAGCGCGACCACATGCTGCGTTTCATCAAGGCGGCGATCGCGCACGGCGTCTACTTCCACGACTACGGCGGCGCGGCGTGCCACCACGGCTTCTGCGCGGCAATGACGATTGCCGACGCGCAGGAGGCGTTACGACGGCTCGATGCCGCAATCGCAACATCGTTTAGCCCCGCGTCGTAGACGCGGGGGGCGGAAACAACCCGCGTCTACGACGCGAGGCCAAACAGGGAAAATTCCATGCGCATCGCCATTGGCCAACTGTGGCAGGAAACCAACACCCTCAATCTGCTGCCGACGACGCGCGCGGATTTCGAGGCGTTCGGCATCTTCGAGGGCACGCAGCTCATCGATCGCTTCGCGGAGACCAACGAGCTGGGCGGGTTCATTCAAACGCTGCGCGCCTGGCCAGAACAGCCGGAAATCGTCGGCCTCATGCGATTCGCGGCGTGGCCGAGCGGGCCAGTGACTTCGAGTATGTTCACAATGCTAATGGATGGCATGGTGGACGCCCTGGAACGCGTCGGCAAAATCGACGCGGTGCTGTTGGCTCTGCACGGATCGATGGTCGCCGAGTGCGAGCCCGATGTCGAGGGGCATCTGCTCGCGCGGATACGCCAGCTCATCGGGCCGAATATCCCTCTCGTGGCGACGCTTGATCTGCACGCCAACGTCACGCAGCGCATGGTCGACAACGCGGATGTTCTGCCGTTGTATCACACCGCGCCGCATGTCGATGTGATGAGCACCGGCAAACGCGGAGCCAAGGCGCTGCGTCGGCTCCTCGACGGCGCCCGGCCTGTCACCGCGTTTCGCAAGATACCGATGGTCGTCCCCGCCGAGCGCGCCAACACGCAGGATCCGGACAGCTTCAGCTTCGGCGTGCGCAAGACGCTCGAAAGCTGGGAGCGCAATCCCTTCGTTCTGAGCGCGGGCCTCGCGACCGTGCAGCCGTGGCTCGATATCCCCGAGTTGGGCAGCGCCGTGCTGGTGACGACAACGCATGACGCGCCGCCGGGGTGGGCTGAGACGAGCTGCGCCAATCTCGCCAAAGAAGTGTGGACGCATCGTCGCGATTATCTGCCGACGCTGGTGGACATCGCCGACGCCGTACG
Source organism: Planctomycetia bacterium (assembly GCA_005799265.1). Classification (GTDB taxonomy): domain Bacteria; phylum Planctomycetota; class Planctomycetia; order Gemmatales; family Gemmataceae; genus SIAQ01. Next base: position 38,762 of record SYHD01000275.1, read on the forward strand.
GGCCGCGCATCAACAACCGGACGGCCTGACCGTCATCAGCGACAGCGCCGACGCGACCACGTCCGGCTCGACGGGAGACAGCACCGCCGTGCTGAGCGAACTTGTGAAGTACGCTTGGCCTCGCCCTGCCCTGGTCACGCTCGTCGGCCCCGAAACCGTCGCGGAGGCGAAACGGCTCGGCGTCGGCAGCGAAGCAACCATGACGCTCGGCGCGACGCGCAACCCGCGCGACTTCCGCCCGCTCACGCTGCCCGTCAAGATTGCAAATATCTTCGATGCGAAGTTTATCTTATCCGGGCATCTCGCCGAGAAGCTGCCGATCGACATGGGCCGCTGTGCCGTGCTCGTTCATCGCGGCGTACATATTGTGGTGACGTCGCGCTCCGGCCCGCACTTCGCGCCGCAGCTCTTTCAGACGGCAGGGCTGGCCCCATTCGCGGCGGCTGTCCTGATCGCGAAGAGCCCGTGCGGCTTCCGGGCGGCGTATGCTGAGCGCGCCAGGCAGATCTTCGTCGTCAAGGCGCCCGGCTGCGCCCCGTCCGACTTCTGGAAGCAGCCGTTCAAGCGCATCCCGCGCCCCTTGTGGCCGTGGGATGAATTGCCGTAGTGCCACGAATGGCCGCTTGCACTACGCCAATGCGGCGGCTACGATATGCCTGCTCTCCCCACCGTGTCACACCAAGGAGTCTCTCATGAAACGCGTGCTGCTGCCAATCCTCTTCGCGGGTTGTCTTCTCACCAATGTTCAAGCCGGCGAGAAAGACGGAACCAAAGAACCGCCGAGGGGCTTCACCTCTCTGTTCAACGGCAAAGATCTCTCCGCCTGGAAAAATGGCGATAAACAGAAGACCTGGCTCGCTCAGGACGGCCTCATCTACCACACCGGTAAAGGCGGCGGCAACCTCACCACCGCCAAAAACTATAAGGACTTCGAACTCTTCGTCGATTGGAAGATCGGCAAAGGCGGCGACAGCGGCATCTACCTGCGCGGCAAACCGCAAGTGCAAATCTGGGACAACAAGGAAGGCTCCGGCGGCCTCTACAACAACCCCGCCAAGAGCGACGGCCGAGTCCCGCTTGTCGTCGCCGACAACAAGCCCGGCGAGTGGAACACCTTCTACATCAAGATGGTCGGCGCCAAGGTGACCGTCATCCTCAACGGCAAAATCGTCGTCGATAACGCCGTCTTTCTCAATGGTAAGATCTCGGACGAAGGCACGATCGAGCTGCAAACGCACGGCAATCCACTCTGGTTCCGCAACGTCTTCGTGCGCGAGATCGGTGCAGACAAGAAGTGATCTCGCATTTCGTTTAGCGCTCGCCTCCTGGCGCCAAGTGCCTGGCGTCATTTCGCGTGCGCTAAACGGATTCACCATTACGCGCCTCCGCCATACAATAGATCATCTATTCGCTCGCGTGCTATTTTGCCGAGATCTTCCATGGACCTGAACGACTTCGGAACCCAACCCACCGATTCACGTAACAACGGCGATCAACGCAACTACTATCGACCGCCTGGCTATTTCGCCGCCGAGACGGGCAATCGGCCCATGCAGTGGAAAGTTGTGCAGTCCGGCGTCTTCGAAGTCTGCGGCATCACCGCGCGACAACTCCCGGCCGGAGCCTACGGGTGCAGCCTGAATCAGTACGGCGACGTGCAGCTCATGACGCGCGACCTGCAAGTTGACGACCTCATCGACTTCGCCGACAGCCTCCCCGCCAAGATCCTCGAGGAGATCGAAAACTTCTGGAATCTCGGCGACCTCTTCCTCAAACATGGCTACCTGCACCGCCGCGGCTATCTGCTCTATGGGCCGCAAGGATCGGGCAAAAGCTCGGTCGTGCATCAGGTCGTGCATCGCATCATCAAGGGCGGCCACGTCGCGGTCTTCTGCGAACACCCCGGCTTCCTCACGCGCGCGATGGAGGTCTTCCGCAAGATCGAGCCGGACCGCCCCGTCGTTTGCCTCTTCGAGGACATCGACGCCATCATCGAAATCCACGGCGACAGCGAACTCTTGCAGTGGCTCGACGGCTCGCACCAGATCAACAAGGTCATCAACATTGCGACAACGAACTATCCCGAACGTCTCGATCGCCGCATCGTGTCGCGGCCCCGGCGATTCGATCGCATCATCAAGATCGAATCGCCAACGGCCGGAATCCGCGAAACCTATCTGAACAAGAAACTGCCCGACCTCGCAAAGGACGGACAGCTCGCCAACTGGGTTCGCCTGACGGATGGCCTGTCGTTCGCCGCCATGGCCGAACTGGTCATCAGCGTCGCGTGTTTGGGCAACGGTCTCGAAGAGACAGTAAACCTGTTGCGCATGCTCGACGACAACCGCCCCGACAGCAAGGAATTTGAACGCCCCGGCGCGATGGGCTTCGGCCCCGCGCGGCGGCGACTGCATTCTTCTGAAAATGACATTCCATTTTAGTAGCTTCATTTAGCGCTCGTTCGACCCCACGTACGCGCTAGACGCACTCTGGAGGATTTTTCCATGTTCCGCCGTTTCCTATTCGCAAGCATCGTGCTCACGCTTGGCTCCACCATCGCATACGGCCAAACCGACAAGGATCAGAAGAAGGACGAGCCAAAGCAAGAGGAAAAGAAAGAGGCGAAGAAGGAGCCAGCCAAGCCGGCGTTCCCCGGCTTCCCGGACATCGACGATTTCCTCAAAAAGCTGCCAGACAGCTTGCCGAAAGAGCAAGTCGATCAGATTCGCAAAAACTTGGAGCAAGCAAAAAAACGCATGGAGGAGGCGCAAAAGCGGATCGAGGAGTTGAAGACACGCCCGTTGCCGAACATCCCCAACCGCTTCGGCACGCGCGACAATCGGCTCGGCGCCCGGCTAGAGAAGCCCAACGACACGCTGGTCGCGCAACTTGGATTGGCCACGGGCAAGGGCCAGGTGCTCGCCGACGTCAAGGACGGCAGCGCGGCGGGCAAGGCCGGGCTCAAGACACACGACATCCTGCTCGAACTGAACGGCAAGGACGTGTCGAGCAATGCGGCCGAGTTCGCCAAGGCGCTCAACGAGATCAAGAAGGACACGCCGGTGGACGCGGTAGTGCTACGCGCCGGCAAGCGTGAAACGATCAAGGGCATCACCTTGCCGGACGTGCCGAAGTCAGGACTCACGTTGCCCTTGACGCCGCGCATCGAGCCCAAGCGAACGCCGGCGAAGTAATCCGCGGCCAGTTGTTTATGCTTGCCCGTGCGCGACTCATCAATGATTAATCGACCGTGCGATACATTACTGCGCGGAAATTCACACTCGTTCCAATGAGGAACCGTTCATGTGGCGCTTTTACCGGGATACGCTCGTCAGTTTCGGCGTGGTGCTCATCTGTCTGGCGTCATTGGGTGTGCTCGTCTACAGCTATGATCACGTCGCGCCCCAACCCCCCACCCAGAATCAGGCCAAGGAGACGCCCAAGCAGGACCAACCGAAGCCGGTCGAAGCCAAGCAGGCCCAACCCGCCGCGCCGATGCCGCCGCGGCGCGGCTTCCGCATGTTCAGCAAGAAAGCGCGCATGACGACGCTGAGCGAGCGACTCGGCGTCCGCCTGGAAACGCCGGGCGTGGACCTCATGCTCCAACTCGGCCTGCCCGAAGGCGAGGGGCTGTTGATCGGCGAAGTCCGCGACGATACGGCGGCCGCGAACGTTGGGATGAAAACGGGCGACGTGCTTATCGAGTTGGGCGGACGCAATGTACCGAGTGATCCGGGCACGTTCGATTTTCAACTGAGCGACCTTAAGGCTGCCGAGCCGTTGAACGCCGTGATCCTGCGCGACGGGAAAGCCGAAGTGTTGAAGGGACTGATCCTGTCCGAGCCGACGGCGCGAACGTTTATCTTTCCGTCCAAAAAGAAGGCAGCTCCTGTCGATCCTTGAATCCAGGCATCGCCAGGCCGCAATGTGGTGCGACGCTCCGCATCGCAAATTCACGACGCGGAGCGCCATGCCACATTAGCCCTGAACAATACCCGCGACAGGCTCCTTGTTTGGGAGATCGCAATGCCGGCAGGAAAATACACCTACCCATATCCGCGCCCCGCGGTGACAGTCGATGTGGTGATCGCCACGCGCGAGGCCAAGCCGCGCGTGCTTCTGATTCGCCGGAAACATGATCCGTTCGCGGGCGGCTGGGCGTTGCCAGGCGGCTATGTGGAAATGGACGAGGCACTCGATGAGGCTGCCCGGCGTGAATTGTTCGAGGAGACAGGGGTCAAGGTCAAGGAACTGGTGCAACTGCACACCTTCGGCGCGCCTGACCGCGATCCGCGCGGGCGAACGATCAGCGTCGCCTATCTGGCGTTCATCGATGCCGACAAGGTGACGCCGCGCGCCGCGGATGACGCCGCCGAGGTGGGCTGGTTCGCGCTCGCCCGTCCACCGGAGTTGGCGTTCGATCACAAGGACATTCTCGCCTGCGCGCGTCAGTATTTGCGAGAGCACCATGCCTGAATCCGTGATCGCTTACGTCGCGCTGGGCAGCAACCTCGGTGAACGCCGCGCGCTCATTGCTGAGGCGATCACTCATTTGCGTGCGCAACCGGGCGTCGCCGTAATAAGAATTTCTTCGTATCACGAGACGGACCCCGTCGGCGGCCCCACAGGACAGGGCAGGTACGTGAACGCAGTCTGCGAGCTGCGGACGACGCTGTCGGCCATCGACCTGCTGCGCGTGCTCTTGGCCATCGAAACACGCATGGGACGCATCCGCACGGAGCGTTTCGGGCCACGCACCATGGATCTCGACCTCCTCCTCTACGGAACCGAAATTGTCCGCGTGGACGAACTGATCGTGCCGCACCCGCGCATGCACGAACGATTTTTTGTCCTGGAACCGCTGGTCGAGATCGCGCCGTTGGCCCTGCATCCGGAATTACAAAGCACGGCAATGGACCTGCTCCGGCGTTTGCGGCAATCGCATCGGCGCGAACTGACGGGGCAGAATGCCGTCGTCACAGGCTCGACGAGCGGCATCGGACGAGCCATCGCGCTGGCGCTCGCCGACGCCGGCGCGAACGTGATCGTGCACGGCCGGCGCTCCCTGGAGACGGCCGAGAAAATCGCCGACGAATGTCGGAGTAAGCGCGTCGAAGCACAGTGCCTACTTGCTGATCTCGGTTTGGAAAGTGGCTGCGCCGGCCTGGTCGACATGGCATCGAAATCGTTGTCGTCGCTTGACATCTGGATCAACAACGCCGGCGCCGACACGCTGACCGACGCCGCCGCGCAGTGGCCCTTCGAGCGCAAGCTGGAGGCGCTGTGGGCCGTCGACGTACGAGCGACAATTCACTTGTCGCGCAAAGTTGGCGCGCTGATGAAGCAGCAAGGCCGCGGCGTCATTCTCAACATGGGCTGGGATCAAGCCGACACCGGCATGGAAGGCGACAGCGGCCAGCTCTTCGGCGCGGCCAAAGGCGCGGTGATGGCGTTCACGAAAAGCCTCGCGCTAAACCTGGCGCCAGAGGTACGCGTCAACTGTCTCGCGCCTGGATGGATCAAGACCGCCTGGGGCGCTCACGCATCCGATGTCTGGCAACAGCGCGTGCGCGCCGAGACGCCGCTCGCACGCTGGGGTAGCCCCGACGATGTGGCTCAAGCCGCCTGCTGGCTCGTCTCCCCCGCAGCGGCGTTCATCACGGGGCAAATCATCCGCATCAACGGCGGCGCTGTGCGGGTCTGAGTATCACCGACGCTGCCACACGAGGGCCTTCCATGCACCGACTTCCCTTGCTCGTTCTCTTCTTCGCCGCCGCAAACCTCGTCGCCCAGGACGCAGGCAAGACGCAGGCGCGCATCCAGAAAAAAACCTACGACTTCAAGGAAGCCGGCAAAGAAATGGAGTACGCCCTCTTCGTCCACTCCAAGTACGACAAGCAAAACAAGACGCCGCTGCTGGTCGCCCTGCACGGCCTCGGCTCCAATCCGCAGCAGATCATGCGCTACAAGGGCCTGACCGACTCGGCCGAGAAGCACGGCTTCATCGTCGTCGCGCCGATGGGCTACAACTCCAGCGGCTGGTATGGCAACACGAGTCCGTTCAAGAAGAAAACCGAGCCGGCCAATCTCGGCGAACTCAGCGAGAAGGATGTCATGAACGTGCTCGACATCGCCCGCAAGGAGTTCAACATCGACGAAAACCGCATCTACCTCATGGGCCATTCGATGGGGGGCGGCGGCACTTGGCACCTGGGCCTGAAGTACCCGAACCTGTGGGCCGGCCTGGCGCCGATCGCGCCGGCCATCTTCCGTAAGGCCGACGACGTCGCCAAGATCAAGCACATTCCCGTCATCCTCATTCAAGGCGACAAGGATAATCTCGTACCCGTCGCCGGTGCCCGCCGCTGGGCCGAGGCGATGAAGAAGAACGAAATGAAGTACGAATACATCGAGGTCGCCGGCGGCGGCCACGTCGATATCGCCATGCAGAACATGCCCAAGATCTTCGAGTTCTTCGACAAACACAAGAAGAAATAGCCGCTTGCAGCGTAGCAGACGCTCACATCCCCGCCTGCGCCATGGCCTCGCGCACGTCGCGATGGATGCGGCGGCGCACCAGGTATTCGTCGTCGTCAAGCCGTTTGCGCGCTTGCGGATCGAGCGTGAAATCGTCGCTGACCAGGGCCAGCATCATCGCCTCGACGACGTTGAACCGGCTCAGCGAGTAGTGCGTTGTCGTCGTATAGTTATCGTAAACGCCTTCGACTTTCCCGAAGAACTCGTGGCAGCGCTCCAGCGCGAACTCCATCGGCGCTTGCCCAAGCGCAGTGAGATACGCGCACCCAACCTTCACGTGATCGACCGTCAGAAGCTTCTTGCCGATGAGTATGTCGTGCGCCTCATCAAGAATGACCCTCGCCTTGGCTTCCTCGCCGAAGAAGAGCCGGCCTGCAGCGATTTCGAGCAAGAGGCCGAGTCGCTTGGCGAGCGAATCGCTGGCCATCGTCGGCCAGGCAGCGGCGCGGAGCGCTTGGTCCGCGTTCACAATCGCCTCCACGCGTTCCAGCACATGGGGGACCAGATCGCGCAGGCCGAACTTGCGCAGCATGCGAAAACTCCCCGCGAAGAGAGGCGTTAGGCATTCGTACGGCGGCGTTTTCGATCCCTCCAACAGCTTGAGGAACTCGCCGACCAGGTTATGCACGTCCTCGCGACGATCCAGATGCCCGGCCAGCAGCAATCCCTTTTCAAGCAGCAACGCGGACTCCTCGACCTCCTTGCCCTTGACGAGCTGGGCCGGCACGCGCGCGAGCACCTCCTCGCCGAACGCCTGTCCGAGCCGCGGCGCCAGTTCGAGCGCGGTCGTCAAGATCCGCGCCTCCGGCTTCGGCGCCCCCTTGAATTTCTGCTTGCCCTTCATGAGTTGCCGCAAACGCTGCATCAGGACGGCGCGATCATGCTGATCCGCGAGGTCGGCCAGCTCGCGCGTCAGTTCGTCGGCGAATCGGCCATGCCAGCGGGAATAGGCGTTGCGCCGCTCGAACGGTTCGAGGATGCGCGACTTCTCGCGCATGCGATCGATCTTGAGCCGCAAAAAGCGCTGGACGTCCTTGAGTTCCTGAAGCTGCTTCGGTTCGGAGACATGCTCGAGGAAATCGGGATGCTCGATCTCGTCAAGCTGCGTGAGCATCCGGTCGGGCAATCGGTCGAGCGCGGGTTTGCCGTCGAGCGCCTGCTGAACGCGATAGGCAAAAGCGGCATAGAGCCAACTGTGGACCTCGTCGGCGTTCACCAGCTCCTTGCCGGCGTCGCGCAGCAGATTGCGTGCTTCGTTGTTTTCGCCCAGGCGCGCCAGACCGAACGCGAAGATCAGGTCGATGTAAGCGTGCGTCGCCGGCGTCAGCATATTACCGGTCTTGGCCCAGTCCTGCACATTTTGACGCAAGCGCACGATTTCATCGCGCACGATGCGGAAGCGGTTGTTCGCCTGGAGTCCCGTGAAGCGTAGGAAGCCCGGCAAATCGAGATCAGGCGTCAGGCCTTGCAGATACAGTCGTTCAAGCAGTCGATCGCGTGCCCGTGCCAACGTCAGCACATCGCCGCCCGACAGACGATGGAGGGCGTGCCAGGCGAGCCAGAGCACGCGCACGCCGAGCAGCCCTTCGTACTTTTCGAGATATTGCTGCAACTTGCCCAGATGCGGGCGCAGCGCGTCGGTGGGAGGCGCGGCGGCGGCCCCGATAAGATAGGCCATCACAAACCGCGCCTGCCCGTGCGCTATCACGTCGGATTCGACAACGCGCAGGATCTGTGCGAGGCTGACCGCTTGTTTGGATTCATGCTGCAGCCATGCGCTCGGCCAATCCGGCGGGACGCTCGGCAACTCCCAGAGCGCGTTGCCCCAGCACACCGCGGCATCGCCCGGCTGATTGAGCGCGCCATTGACTTCAGCCAGCTGGCGCCAAATCACCTGCCGTTCAGGGTCTTCCAATGGCGTTTGCAGCCCGCTGTAGGCGTGCTCCAATTCGCGCAGTCTTTTCTCAAGCTCACCCGGTTCGACCTTCGTCTCGTTCTCGGCGTCCGCGTCGGCCTTGCGCGTTTTCTTCTTTTCGATCCCGGCCGACTCGCGCGCCGGCTTGCCCGCGTCGTCCTTTTCGCTCGGCTTCTTCGGCTCCTTTGGCGCAGCCGGGGGCTTGGGCGGTTTCTTCTCCTTGTCGACATCGTCCTTGCAGATGAAACCCTCGAACTGGAATTGCGTCGCACCGAGCCAGGTTGTCATCGCTTGATGATCGTGCTCCAACACGTAGTCGACCCACTCAGGCATGGGACGAAATGCATCGTCGGGCAAACTCTCCGGCGTGAACGTCGCATCGACGTGCGGATGAAGCCAGGTGATGCGCGACTTGTCCTCGGCGAGAAGGCGTATCACCGCATCGCGACGCAGCGGAGGATGGAGTGCCATGCCGACCGGCGTGAACAAATTCGGAATGCGCAGATACGAACGAAACGCGATCCCATCGAGCACGAGCACCGGCGGAACGCTCTTCGACGGCCGAATGCGGACGACAACGATCCGTGTGCCGTCCTTCTCCCCGATGGCGAACGCCAGCCGGGCGAGCAGCTCATTGTCGCTCGAGCGCACGAAATCTTCGAGGTGCGCGATGCCCGCCTCGCCGAGCAACCACAACTCCGCCGTGTCGGCAACGCCCGAGCGCGTCAGCTTGACGGGGACGCGGATGTGCTCCGATAGTTCAACATCCTGATACGCGCTAGTCGCCTCGGGTAGCTGAAAATCGATCACCTCATAGATGTCGCGCAGCTTCGTTTCAGGGACGTACGTCCATTGAGAAGGTGCGCGCAGAAGCAGCCATTGGCCGGTCGGGGGATGCAATTGCTCGGCCAGGGGATGCGTGAAGCCGATCTGGATCCAAACGCCGGGCGCCGTTTCGCGATAGGCGATCGGCGCAGCGTCCACGCCGTTGCGATCGAGCGAACGCAGCAGTGAATAATAGGGCGGCCCAACGACGCGCAACAGCCCCTTCGCAACGCCGTCGCCTTCGAGCCAGCGGAAGCTCTGCCGATCGTTGCCGAGCCGCAGGATCTCTGTCGCGACTTCGGCAAGCTGATCGGTCCTGGCAAGCTCGAAGAGCACCGGCGTCTTGTCGGAAAGCTCGACGCCGCGCGGATCGCGCGTGATTGGAAACACTTGCAGCCAGTGGTCCGCTTCGTGAACGAGTTCAAGCGGCGATGTCGTCATCGTCTTGACACCGAGTTTGCGCAGCTCCTTGTGCGCCGCTGCGGTCAACGCGCCGGCCGGCGTCAACCAGAGCGATTGATCGTCAGCCAGCGCGAACCGCACTGGTGCCGTGCGCACCGATTCCGGCACGACGCCGCTCGTCAGCGCCAGGCGCAGCACGTCAAGATTGGGGAAATGCAGGATCGCCATCACGTTCCTTGCCCGCGTTTCTCTCGTTCGGGCTCTTTCGGCAGGCTCACGGGCGCCGCGGGTTGCTTTTCTTCCTCGACGCGTTCGACGAGAATCTGCCCCAGCTCGCTCGCCTTGACGATGCCGCCTTCCAGTAATTTCTCGACGAGCTTGCGATGCTGCTCTTCATGCTCGTGCGGCAACAGATCGGCATCGGACGCCAGGCTGATGACGATGTCCTTCTTGCCGGTGTTCGGATCGATTTGCAGACGAATGGTCATCTCGGCCATGGCAATCTCCCCACCGCCTTCTGTTTAGCGCTCGCGTGAATGCGCCAGTTGCCTGGCGCTTTCACGCGAGCGCGAAACGGCAAAGCGGAATCACGTTTTTGCGACGATCCCCGCCAACGTCTTCGCGTCGATCACTTTCTTCTCGATGAGCAGATCGCGCAGCGTTTCGATCAGCGCACGCTGTTCACGCAAAATCGTGACGGCGCGCTGCCGCCCTTCTTCGAGAAGCTCGACGATGCGTCGATCGAGCATCTCTTGTTGACTTGCCGACAGCTCGACGCGGCCGCCGGTGTGGTCGTCGCGGAATCGGCACACGGGCACCCCTTCCCCGCCGAGGCCGAACTCCTCGACGAGAGCGCGGGCAATCGCCGACGCACGCTGCAGATCGCCGACGGAGCCGATCGACACATCTTCAAGCAGGAGAATCTCCGCTTCACGGCCGCCCATGAGGATGCAGATGTCGTCGAGCAGTTCGGCGCGCGTGACGACATAGCGATGAGCCGGATCCTGATAGCGCACGAACCCCAGCGCGCCCGCAGTGTCGGCCTGGATGGAGATGCGCTCGATCGGCGTCGCATGCTCGCAAAACAAGGCGCACACCGCGTGCCCCGCTTCGTGCGTGGCGACGACGCGCTCCTCCTTCGGCGTCAGCTTGGGCCGTTCGATCCATTCGGTCAAGGCGCGATCGACGTCGGCGATCTCGGTCGGCCGCGTCACGTTCTCACGCAGCCGAATGCGCGCCAGCGCCCGGCACAGCGCGTTGAGATGATCGCCGCTGTGGCGCGTGCCGGCGGCGGCGCCTTCCACCGGATCGCCCGTGCACTTGACCGCGTGCTCCAGCGCGTCGGGCGTCATCTTCAGATTCATCTTGGCGTCGTAGATACGCAGGATCGCTCGGCGGTCGTCGCTGTCCGGATATGGGATGCACAGGTGAAACTCGAAACGCCCTGGCCGCAACAACGCAGGATCAAGCGACTCGACGAAATTTGTCGTGCCGACGACGAACACGAGTTCCTCACGATGAAAGCCATCCATCTCCGTCAGAAGCTGGTTGACCATCGAATGCTCGACGCCAGAGCCTTCGTAGGTGCCGCGCGCGGTGGCGAACGAATCCAGCTCGTCGAAGACGATGATCGCGGGGGCGGATTGCCGGGCGCGCTGGAAGATTTGCCGCAGGTTCTCTTCGGATTCACCGACCCATTTGCTCTTGAGTTCGGGGCCGGAGACGACCGTGATCGCGGCGCCAAGCGCGGTCGCCATCGCTTTCGCGAACATCGTCTTGCCCGTGCCCGGCGGCCCCCAGAAGATCATGCCGCGCGGGATCAATTCTTCGACACGACTCACTTCGTCCTCCTGCATCAGGCGATCCTTCAGCGCGAGCACGTCGATGATCTCCTTGCGCAAGCGCTCCTTCACCTTCGCGTAGCCGCCGATGTCGTTGTCGAGATCGACGTTCGGCACTTCGAGCGTGCCGGTGAGCGTGGCCTGGCGGATCTGGGCGAACGCCTTCTTCGGGTCGGCGGGATAGTCCTCGCCTTCGAGGGTGCCGAGCAATTTGCGTAGGCGAACCGCGTTGATGCCGGAGACGTGCTTGTACAGCGTCCACGGGTTGAACTGCTTGCCGAACTTGCGCGCCTCTTTTTGCGTGACGAGATGGCGCAGGCGCGGCCGCGGGATGCCGAGCAGACTGACGCGATGCGGGAACAGGTTCTCGATGACGGTCGGCAGCGGGAACGACGGGTCCTTGAAGCCGAGCCAGACGAGCTCGGGATTTTCGTACAGAAGCGGGATCACCTCGCGCGCCTCGGTCGTAAGGCCGCCTTGACTGGTAGTCAAGAGGTCGATGTGCGGCAACACGAGCACCTTGCGTTCGACAGCCCCGCGCACGGCGTCGCGAATCTGCGCGATCATCGACGCCAGGAAGCCAAGCGGCATCATGCCTTGCTGGTCCTGAGCGCGTTGCCGGCCGTCGATGAGGACGCACTGCAAATTCGCCTGTTTGAGCCGCGCGCGCAGGTCCATGTAGAGAAACAGGGAGAGATCCTTATCGCCTTCGACGAGGACGGGAATGCCGCGCCGCAAGCGCGACGCGACTTCCGCCAGCTCGGCGGCGTACGCGGCCTCGACCGCTTGCTCCGGCGTCAGGTCCTTCGGCAGGTCTTTTTCTTCGATCAGAATCGACATACCTGTCTGCTCCACTGCGACGCGGAGCGTCGCACCACAATGTGGCACGACGCTCCGCGTCGTGACGGCGCGAACCACGGACTAAACTTCCAACACAATCGTCAGCGACCCCGTTTGCGCGTCTTCCGACAATTCCTTGATCTGGCCGATCTGGGCGGCTTTCTCCTTGAGCGCATTGGCGGTGACGCGGTTGACGGCCTGATCGAGTTCCTTGCGCAGATCGAGCAGATGGCCTTCGAGCTGGTCGGTCAATTTTTTCTGAAGCTGCGTCTTTTGCGCATCGGCCTGGCGCTGCAGGTCTTGAAGCACTTGCTTGCGAAGGCTCTCCCTCTCGCGCTCTTGCAATTGGCCTACGGGCGCGCCAGACCAGCCCTGGCGTTCGCCTTCGAGCGTCACGGCTTGCTCGGTCTCGACTTTCACGGTGACCGTCGCCGACGCCGGATCGACTTCGACGATCACGCCATCGCTTTCGCGGCGCGTCAGCTTGTCGCCAATGCGCTTGAAGCCGCGTTCCAGCAACTCGCGAACGAGCAGCTCAGCCATCCGCTCATGGGGCAAAATTTCCAGCAGCTCCAGGTGCGTGCTGACATGATCGCTCGCGCGCAAGACGTGACGGGCGCGTTCAGTCACCTTGATCTTGTAGGCTCGGCTCATGGCAAATTCCTTACTACCCCCCAGGATTCGCAACGCTCATCCTGGGGCTTGGCGATTTACATCGGTTCCACTTCGTGCTGAATGGCACAAGCGTGGGCGGACAAACGATCGCCGTCCACGCATTCCCATTCGGCCTTCCAGAGTTGGCTGGCGTGGTAGCCTTCGTCGAAGTAGGTGACGGCGCTCGCTTCATGCTGCCACGTTTGCAGGCGATCCATTTGCCTGACGAATGCCAGCGATTCCTGATAGATCGCCCGGCGGTCGGCCAAGCGTTCGCCGCGCAGGTCGAGAGCACCGATCCAGTTCCGCGCATTTGGCCCATCGGCGAACAAGCGCCGCGCCGTGACGAGAAAACAGCGGGCGAGATCGCGGCGCCGGACCGTGTCGATGGCGTCGAGGAATTCGCCGTAGACACGCGTTTGCGTCACGCCGATCTTGCGCACGCGCGTGACCGCGCCGATGTTTTCCTTGGCGCGTTCGAGCAGGGTCCAGCGCTGGGCGAGATCCTCTTGCAGCGTTTCCAGGATGCTCGCGCCGACGCCGACCATCCAGACTGACCAATCAATGCGGTACGGCGTGCTCCCTTCCGCCAATTCTTCCAGAAACACGAGTCGACACAAGCCATCTTGATGTAGCGGCAGCCATTTCTTCTGTAACACCGCCTCCGCCTCGGTGCGTTCGAGTGCATCGAACGCGAGATAAAACAGCAGCCGATCGCCGACGGTCGTTTCCTCGATCTCCGGCACACTCGTACCAAGCGAGCCCGACACCAGTTGCACGAGAAACTCCAGCGCGTGTTTCGAGAACATCAGCCCGAGGTCACCCGGCGGCGTCCGCTCCCAAAGCCTGCCGTGCACGCTGGTCGCGCCGCGCAAATAACGCTGGCGCATCCAGCCACGGCGCGCCAGGTATTGAACGCAGCCCTTGGCGAGCGTATCCTGGATCAATGCGACGGCGTCCCGACTCAAGCAGGCCGGGCGTGGGCTGGGCTTGTGAAAAATCAGCGCCGCCTGTTCTCTGGGCGCTTGATGCAACACGACGCGCAGCACCTGCAACAGATTCGCCTCGAATCGCGATACGGATCGCATGCTTCCTCACCTACAATCGCTTCCATAATCCGGCCGCTTGTTTGGCCGGGAAGCCGTTGATCGTCAACAGACCCTCGGCGAGGCGAATCTCCAGCGTATTGGGCATAAGCCAGCGCGAATCGTTCGGATCGCAGCGTTCGCTCAGAAAATGCCCGCGTTGATTCGCCGAGCCGATCCAGCGCCGGCGCGTTTCCGGCTCGTCACGATGATACGGGCCGTCAACCAGAATGTCCGTTCGCTCCAGAAGCAGGTTAACGTTCTTATCGGAAGATTGACGTAGCTCCTCCAGCCGGTAACCGGTGAAGACCAGCACCGACAGTTCGAGCCCATGTGCTGCCTCGGCAAGCGCCGCCGCATGCGCCGCATGCGCGAACGGCTCACCGCCGAGCAAGGTGATCCCTTCGAGGGCGTGCCTGTCCTTTGCGTTCCGCATTTGGCTCACAATATCGTCGAGAGACAATTCCGCGCCTCCGACGAACGGCAACATCTCCGGGTTGCAACAGCCCGGACAGCGCAAGGGGCAGCCTTGAAACCACAGCGCGAAACGTCGGCCCGGCCCCTCGGCTTCCGTCGCGGGGACGATCTGGGCGACTTGCAAGCGCGGTTGGCTTACGTTGGCTGGCAACGTCATGGGCTAGCACCCCGTAGTGCAAGCATCTCGCTTGCACGTTTATCCTATTCGGCTTCGCGCAAGCGAGACGCTTGCACTTCGGAGTGTCACTTGAGATGACTCGCGCGTAGCTTCACCAGCGCCTCAAGCGCGGCGGTTTCACGTCCCTGTGCGTCAATCAGGCCGCAGTGGGGATAGGTGTGCGGTTGGGCGTCGCTCCAGTGCGCCCATTGCACGGTGCGGACATACGGCTTGCACAGCGCAAGCGAGGCGAACGCGTCGGTCCAGTCCGCCTGCGCTGCGGGTGTGTAGCCGGCGCGCCAATGGCCGAGGTTGACGCGCTGGTCGGGATCGGCCAGCTCGGATGCCGACGCCGACGAGGGATACGCAAGCGTCACCTGGATCGGTACGCCCAGAAGCGCGTACAGATCGAGCACGCGCGACGCGTCAAGCAGGTCGCGGCAATAGCTGCCGCGCGGCGCGACACCCATGACGAATTCGAGCTCGAGGGCCGCGAGCTTCACGCCGGTGCGGAGGAGATCGTCTGCGAAGGTGAACGGCGTCTTGCTGCGTTCCTGTTGCGCGAGGTACTCGCCCCAGGGATGCGAAATCCCGACGATGATTTCGAGTTGCGGATTGACGCGTTTGAGCGTGTCGGCGAGGCGGAGCGTGAGCCAGATCAGCTCTTCGTCGCGCCGCGCCAGAATGCCGGCGCGGTTGCTGCCGGCGCTGACCTGCCAGGTGCGAATGCGCGGCTGATACCGGCGGACGACCATCTCGGCGAATTCGGTAAGACGGAGGCTGAGGGTGTGCAAGTCGGTGGTGTGTTCCCAAAGCCAATCGGGGAGGTTACGGCCGCCGAAGTCGATCAACGGCCCACCGATGACTTTCAAGCCGTTGGCCAGCGCCCAATCCAGCACGCGGTCGTGCGCGTCCCACGAGTACGACCCGTTGCCCGGCTCGATCTCCCGCCAGGAGAAGCCAAGGGACACCGTGTTGAACGCTTCCTTGAATCGCGGCGCTTGCGGCAATTCGTCCGCGCCGGATTCGAGCCGGCAGCTTTGGAGCGTGTCGAACTTCGGCTGGCGTTGATGGCGGAAGTCCAGCACGCGTTCGGTATAGCTGCGCACCAATTCGTGCGACGCTCGTGAGGCGACGCGCAGGGCCTGTTCGGCGTGTCCCGTCGCGTCCGGGTTGGGCAGCGCCATCAAAGCGCGGCTAAAAGCGTGAATGGACTCCTTGATTTGATCGCTCAAGATGTCGGGCGTGAGCAGACCGCCGAGGGTCCATTCGGCTGTCTGGCAGCGAAGCTGGTTGAGCTTGCCACGCGCCAGTTCGATGGCGAGATCATAGGGCGAGGCGCGTTCCATGAGCGTTGCGGTGCTGGTCATGAGCTGGCCGACGCCGTCGATGCGCCACGGAGTTTGGAGGTTTCCGCTCTCGTCCACGGTGCGCGTCAGGATGAGGCGATTGCCATCGATGGCGGCCTCGGTGGGATAGGGCATATGGTCCTGACCGCCGGTGACGCTGGCGCGTTCCAACTCGGGCCGAAGGTCGTCGGCGAGAGTCGGCGGCAGATGGAAACTCATTACACCCATAGTGCGACGTGGGAAAGTGCGTTGATTTACCTTGCGCGGGCGAATGCACATTCGCCTGGATCGATCCGCACGCGCTGGGACGCAAGAGTCGTAACGGCGCGCGATCGCGAGGCTTCGTGTGTGACTGTGATCGGGTCGGTCTGCCAAATCCTAACGGCGTGGTGGCCGGGGTAGGCAGGTCCTTTATTTGGCAAGTTCGTTAAGCCGCGTGGGAATAGTCAAGCCCACAGATACCTGAATAATTCTCCCCTCGCCAAACCGCCGTTTCGTTGATGGCCGAAAATCCGACTCAACCACGCAATTCCAACTCGCGCCGATATGAAGAATAAGGGTGGGTGACCGGACTCGAACCGGCGACAACCAGATCCACAATCTGGAGCTCTAACCAACTGAGCTACACCCACCATCCTGAACTCGGATTCCCTGGGCTATTCAGATCCGAGCCTTTCAGGCTCAAGGCCTGAAGACCGCTTACACTCACGTTATCTTAATTGCTTCCCTCGCTTTGGCAAGCTTGCTTCAAATCGCTCCAGTTCCCCTCGTCAGGTTGCTTCCCGGCATCGGAGCATCACGAGCACGCTTACCCCGCGAAGAAAACAAAAGCAACCAGGACAAACACTGGCAGCAGAATGACGCTCGCATACGCCAGGTAGCCGAAGAAGGACGGCATCGGATATCCGAAGCTTTCGGCAATGCTCTTGACCATGAAGTTCGGCCCGTTGCCGATGTAGGTCATCGCCCCCATGAACACGGCGCCGGCGCTGATCGCCTGCAAAATGAGCGGTTCTTGCGTTGCTAACGGGCCGAAATCCGGCTGTCCGGAGGCGAGGGTGGCGAACGTCATGTACGTCGGCGTGTTGTCCAGAATGGACGAGACGGCGCCGGTGAGCCAAAAGTATTGCCAGGCTCGCGTGATGCCCAGGTCGGCGCGGTGCTGGGCCAACAACGCCAGCGCGGGAACCATCGTCACGAAGATGCCGACGAAGATTACCGTCACTTCGATGATTGACTCAAAGGAGAACTGATTGTTTTCACGCACGCTAGGCGGTGTGAAAAACCAGGAGAGGAGCGCCATCGCCGCCATGAGCGCGCTGGGCCAGGGGCGCTCCAGCTTCAGGTCCCCCGCGACACTTGCCGATTGCAGGAGAACCGCGGCGAGAATTCCGGCGAGAAACACGATGTTGATCGACCCGCCGATGACGAGTGAGCCGTGCCGCGGCGGAAACGCAGCGCGATCGGGTTCGCGCCAATAGGCGAGCGCGTCCCAAAC
Source organism: Planctomycetia bacterium (assembly GCA_005799265.1). Lineage (GTDB taxonomy): Bacteria > Planctomycetota > Planctomycetia > Gemmatales > Gemmataceae > SIAQ01. Next base: position 56,342 of record SYHD01000275.1, read on the forward strand.
CAGGGCGATACCGATGACGCTGCTATTCGCCATCAACCAGTGCGGCCACAGCGACAACGTCCAGAAGAAATCGACTCCATTGAGAAAGCCGAGGAAAAGCGGCGGATCGCCCAAAGGCGTCAACAGACCGCCGAGATTGCAGACGACGAAGATGAAAAAGAGCGGCAGGTGACCACGGTGTGCGCGAATTGCGTTGATGCGCAGAAAAGGGCGAATCAACAACATGCTCGCGCCGGTCGTGCCGATGACGTTCGCCAGCACCGCACCCAAAAGGAGAAAGCCCGCATTGACGAACGGCGTGGGTCGAAACTGGCCTTGGAGCGCGATGCCTCCCGCGACCGTGTACAGCGCCGCCAAAAGCACGATGAAGTCAACGTATTCGAGCAACGCGTGTTCGAGCTTCAGCAATCCCGGCTGAGCTCCCCGCCATTCCAGGTAGCAAAGATACGCCGCCACCGGCACGGCGAGGCCGACCGAAACGAGCAGCTTGCGCAGATTGCTGTGCCAAAACTTCGCGGCGACGAGCGGCAGAATGGCGATCGACAGGAGCAGCACGACAAACGGCGCCAACGACCACGGCGCGACGTTCAGCCTGCCGGCCGCGTCAGCGAATAGCGACATGATCCACGACCCATGAATATAGGATGCGTCACGGACTCACCACGTTTTTGCAAATGCGTGGTGCGTCTGCGGCTCCCTTCTCGAAAGAACATAGCCGATTCTACGGAACCCGCGATTGGGCAAACAGCATAAGCAAGGGCAAATGATCGATTCAGGCGTGGTTCAAACTAGGATAGCGCATTTCGTGAGATTTTGAATTCTGCGCTCCGCCAAAATCGAGAGGCACATCCTCTGCGTTCCAGCGACGACCAAAGCGCTATATCAATTTTTCGGAGAAATCGCTCTAAGCACAGGCAGGCTTCGTGCGCGGCATGAGGCTCGTGGATAGATCCACCCCAGCGGCCCAGGTTGCCAGAATGGCCTCGTCTTCCCTAAACTTCGATGACTGGAGCTACACGCTCCCCGGCGTCGATCTTGAAGTGCGGCACGGCAGCGCGCACGGCGCGACCTATGCGCTCGACGGCGTCGATTTCCTCATCGGCACCGTGCCCGGCTGCGACTTGCGCGTGGTCGCCTCGCTCACTCCCGGTCCCTCCGCCCGTGCCAGCGCCGCTCCCCGAACCACGGGCGAGAACGCCGCAGTCCTTTGTCTGATCGCGCGCCATCCCGGCGGCGCTACTCTGCGCAGACTGGCTCCCACGCATCCCGTTCTCGTCAATGGCAAGAACGTCGCGCAGGCCGAACTCGTGGACGGTGATCGCGTGCAGGTTGGCCTCGTCGAGATTCAAATTCGCATCACTCCGGCGCAGTCCGCGGCGGCGCACTCTCCCGACCTCGAGCACGAGAGGCAGGAATTTCAAGAATCCGTCCGACAATTTCGTCAGAAGCTGCTCTCCTTCCAGCACGACAAGGAAGAATTCGAACGTGCCAAGCAACAGCGCCCCCAGACCGTCTTGGCCGACTCGGAGACACAGCGTGCTCTGTTGCAGACGGACCTTCTGGAAGAACGCGCCCTTGAAATTGAGCGGCAGAAGAACGAAGTCGCCAAGGCTCGGCAGGAAATCGCTGAGTTGCGTCGCCAGATTCAGGACCGCCGCGACAAGGCTTGGCAGTCCGACGATGCCGAAACCGCCCGTTATGACTTCGCCGAGCGCATGCCGCGCGGCCGTCAACGACACGTGGAGACCGGCGATGTCACGCAGAGTGCGCTTCGCCTGGACGAGGAACGCCGGCTCTTCAAGGAAACACAGAAGGATGCGCTCGCCGAATTGGCGAGGAAACAGGCAGACCTGCAAGCGCGTGAGGCGACTCTCGCCGAGAACACCCGCGCGCTGGAGGCGCGCATCAAGCAGTTCGAGGTCGATGTCCTCAAGCTCCATCACCGCGAGGTCGGGCTGGCCGAGCGCGAGACAGGACAGCAGAAGCAAGAGGATGCGTTGACGCGCCGCAGCGAACAGTTGCGCCGCGACACCGCCGACTTCGAGGCGCAGGTCGTCGAGATCGATCAATGGCGCGTGCAATTGACCGAAGAGGCCGATCGATTCGCCAAGGAGAAGAAGGCGCAAGAGGCGCTCATTCGCCAGACCGCGGAGCGCGAGGCCGCGTTCGAAGGGCAGCAAGCCACGGTCACGACCCTGCGCGGCCGACTCGAACGCATGCGCGAGGACCTGCGTGTTCGCGAGCAGAAGCTCGATCAGGAGCGCGACGCGCTGGCGACGCGCGAATTGAATCTCATCACCAAGGAGCAAGCGTTCGACAAGCTCCAGCTCGACATGGAGACCGACCGGCAGCAGTACGATCAGGACCGCCAGCAATGGCTGGAACGCGCCGCCACGATGGAGGCTGCGGTCAGGCAGCTCAAACTCGCCCAGGACAGTCTGCTCAGCCGGGATCAACGCCTCAAGAGCGACACGCAAGAGCTGGCCGAACGCGCCCAACAGTTCGAGGAAGCCGAGGGGGTTCTGCACAGCCGGCTGGCTCAGCTCGCCGAGACGCAGGAACGCCTGGACATCGATCGCAAGGCGCATCAAGAGCGCAGCATCAATCTGCTTGAGCGCGAGCAGGCGTGCATCACCCTACAAGAGCAACTCCAGCGCCGTAGCCAGGAAATCGCGGGTCGGCACAAGGAAATTGCCGATCGCATCCAGGAACATCAAGCCAAGATCGCCGAGGTTGAGGCGTTGCGCAAGGGCATGGAAGACCGCGAGCAGGAATTCAAGACCCAGGCGGACACCTGGCGCGCGGAGCTTGACCGTCGGGCCGAATGTTTGCAGAAGCAGCACGCGGAGGTCGTCGGTTTCGACGACAAGTACAAGGACCAACTCGCCTACATAGCCGCCGAACGCAAGGCGCACGGCGAGGAGCGAGCCCAGTTCCATCGCGAACAGCAAGCATCGCTGGAAAAGGTCGTGCAAACCCGACTCGATCTGGAGAAGACCCACGCTGACGCCCTGGCTCTGCTCGAGCAGCTCCCCGACGCCGAGCTGCGCGCGGGCACCGCCGTCGATCGCATGGGCTACGCGCGCGAACAGCTTCGCGAACACCTTGGCGAGATCCACGAATATGTGCGCCAGTGCCAGGACGAGCTGACCCAACTGCGCAGCCGATTGCAAACCGACCTGGCCAAGCTCGACGAGCAAGAGAAACTGTTGCGGCAAAATCAGGACGAGCATCGCCTGGCCGTCGTCGCGTTTCGCCAGGAGCTGATCGATTGGCAAGGGCAGATCGGCGAGCTGCGTCGGCTCCTGTCGCGCGATGAGACGCGCCTGGAACGTAAGCAAGCCAAGGTCGAGGAACGGGCCCGCGCGATGGACGAAGCCTCGCAGCGCCTCGCCGAGCACGCCGAAGAATTGCAGGAGCAGGAACGAGATGTCGCCGAACGCCGCAACGAGGTGGACCGCCACCTCGGCGACATGCAGGCATGGTATCGCGACAAACTACGCGACCTGGCCGGCGTCCCCCTCGTGTCCAACGCATTTCCCCCCTCTCCCTCTGGGAGAGGGGCCGGAGGTGAGGGCCGAACTGACCGTGAGCTTGCGTCATCGCCGGACGACACTGATCCCGGCATTATCCCGACGAACCGCAGCATTCTGTCTATCACCGCGTCCGCCGATCCGGGCGATCAGAAGCTCGGCCAAGTGCTGCGCGATTTGCAGCTCATCGACGCCGACACACTAACGGCGCTTTTAGCGGAAGCGCGTCGGCAGCGGCGTTCGCTGCGTCAGGTGCTGCTAGCGTCCGGCGTCATCACGCTCTATCAACTGGCGCTCATCGAAGCGGGCAACGTCGGCGGTCTGGCGCTCGGGCCCGTCCGCATCATTGACCGCATTCGCCATACCGCACTGGAGACCGTCTACCGCGTCTTCGATCCGCGCCGCGGCGTTGAAGCCGTCTTACGGCATCTTTCCGAAGCAAACATGACCGACCCGGTGCGCCCAGACGAATTCCGCGACCTCTTCACGCAGGCAAAGCTCAACGATCCACACCTGGCAAACACGCTGGAAGTGCTGGAACTGTCTGGTCGCCCGGCCGTGCTGCAAGAGTGGTTAACGGGTCTGCCCGCGCAGGATTGGCCCGCCCTCGCCGCCGCACCGGGCGTGTGCTATCGGCTCTTGACACAAGCTGCTCAAGGTTTGGCGACCACGCACCACGCCGGCATCATCCACGGGCATCTCAACGACGCGCATCTGTTGCTCACTGCGGACGGCGTTTTGAAAATCTGCGGCATCGGCGAGCCGCCGTGGCTGGCCGGTGTCCTCGGCGACGAAACGCCCACCGAGCGCGACGACTTGCGTGCTCTCGGCAAGATCGCCTCGAGCTGGTGTACGCCGAGCGGCGTCCGCAAAGGCCCAAAAACGAAGCCGCTGCCGGAAGCGCTGGTGTCGATCCTCTACCGCTTGACTGCCGACGGTACCACCGGTTATGGCAACGTCGACGAGTTGCTCGACGAACTGCACAAAGCGTCTGCCGCGATCCCTGCCAACACCGAGGCCTGGGACCGCTTGCTGAAATACGTCCGCGAACACGGCGCGGCGGAGGCGACGTTGAGACAGTCGGCTTGATTCTTGAACACGTGGGACAGGCGGATCGCATGTCCCATGTGTTACGGCTCAAAAATTCCATATCACCGCTAGCGTAGCAAATTTCCCGCGCGGACTTTTCCAGGTTGCTGCAAAGGCTATATCAATCAAGGCCCAATCCTCAAGCAGTATTTCCAGGGGGACATCATGTATCAGCGATTCATCGCGTTCGTGCTGTTGGTTGGCGCCGGCAGTATTCAGGCCGAGCCGCTCAAGTTCTCCGCCACCGGCTGCGGACCGTACAAGCCCGAAGAAGAGCCGTTGCTCGAGAAGCACCTCAAGCTCGTCGATGACGACGCCCAGAGCGAGTTTCTCATCCACCTCGGCGACATCCTCTCCGGCGCCAAGAAGGTTTGGCCGGAAGCGGATTACAAGAAGGTTGCCGACATTCTTCGTAAAGCAAAAACACCTACCTTCGTCGTGCTCGGCGACAACGAGTACAACGATCTCGACAGCCCCGCGGATGGCCTGAAGTTCTGGCGCAAGCACTTTTTGCACTTCGACAAGCAGTTCAAGTACGCTTGGACGGTTGGACGCCAAAAGGCGCGCGAGGAGAACTTCGCCTGGACCTCAAAGGGGGTGCTTCTCGTCGGCATCAACCTGCCGGGTGGCCACGTACACGACAAGAACGAATGGGCCAAACGCATGCAGGACGACGCCGACTGGACGAAAGAGTGCCTGACGAAATGGCGTAAGAACGTGCGCGCCGCGGTGGTGATGGCCCAGGCGGCGCCGGCGAAGGACCACGAATTGTTCTTCAAGCAATTCGCGAACCAGTGCAAGGAGTTCGCCAAGCCGGTGCTCTATCTGCACGCGGACGGGCACGTCTGGCAAGTTGAAAAGGGATTCCGGGCGCCGAATCTGACGCGCGTGCAAACTGACATGATCGGCAAAGCCCCGCCGGTGCTGGTTACGGTGACCGATGACGCGAAGGAGCCGTTTGTGTTCGATCGGCGGCTGAAAAAATAATCCAGTCAGGATAAAGCCAAGAAGGATGCGTTGGGATCAGCGTCGAAAGCGAGCAAGTCAGATTGACGCAGACGCAACAAGTCCGCGACCGCCGCAGTTGAACAGTTCCCCAGCCGTACCCAGACTACTTTCGGCGGCTGCCCTTGCAAAAGCGCGCGATGTTGAAAATCAGCGTCCTTCGAGACAATCACCAGATTGTAGGCCGCCGCGTAAGCCCAAACCGCCGGATCGGATTCAGTCGCAAGTCCCACGTCGCGGACGTGCTGCGAACCGGGGAATTCAATGCTGAGAAGAACGACCAATCGGTGAGACAGATTTTGGTCGAATAGCAACTTCATCTACGCTGCTCGTTCGGTGGAAGGGATCACCCACAAGCGTCGTTCCCGGTCGGCGGCAAACGCCAGGCAGGCACGGATGTCCTCGACAGTGAGATCGGGAAAATCAGCGAGGATCTCTTCGATCGTCATGCCGGAAGCAAGGTATTCAAGCACATCACGAACGGTCATTCGCAGGCCGCGAATACATGGCTGTCCGCTACGCTTGTTCGGCTCGATGGTAATCAAATGCTCGTAGTTCATGCGTTCACCTTACGCGTTCACGCTGGAGCTGTCAACCAACGCTTACCACGCCAGTGCTGATGCTGTCATGGGCCCAGCGGCACCGCGGACACCACCAGCATTTTGTCCGCTCCCGCCGTGACGACGCGCGTGCCGTCGGGCGAAACGCTCAACGTGTTGATGCCGGCGCTGTGACGCGTCACGCTCGCCAGTTCGGCGCCGGTCGTGAGGTCCCACAAACGGAGCGATTGATCCTGGCCCGCGGTCAAAAGACGCTTGCCGTCGGGCGTGAAGGCGAGGGCGGAAACCATCTGTTTGTGGCCCGCGCATTCGCCGACGACGCGCGGCTTCTCGTCTTGACCTTTGGCGGCAGCATCGTCGGTAAGGGGTTCGAGACGCCAGATGCGCACAATCGTGTCGAAGTGGGCGGAAGCGAGTCGCTTGCCGTCGGGCGCAACGGCTATGTCGAGGACGTTGCCCGCCTGAGCATCGAGCAGTTCCGCTTCGAGGCCGCTCTTGAGGTCCCATAAGCGAACCGTCTGATCGCGGCTGGCCGACGCGAGTTGATTGGCATGCGGCGGGAAGACGACGGCGGTGATGCCTTGCGTGTGCCGGGTGTAGCGCTGCACCTCGCGGCCGGTGGAGACATCCCAGGTTCGGACGGTCTTGTCCTCGCTGCCGGTGGCAAGTCGTTTACCATCGGCGGAGAAGGCGAGGCATTTGATCGTCGCCGTGTGACCGCTGAAACGCCGCACCTCCTGCCCGCGCACGTCGAAGAGTCGAACGGTGAAGCCGCACGCGGAAGCGATGTGATCGCCGGTGGGCGTGAAGGCGACGCCGCGAATTTCGCGCGGGTGCGGGGAAAACTTGCGCACGAGCTGCCCGGAAAGTGCGTCCCACAACAGGAGCGCACCGTCCTTGCCGCCGGACGCGATCAGCTTGCCGTTGGGCGAAAAGCGGGACGACCAGACGGCGTCGAGATGCCCGATCAGACGGTGGACTTCCTTCATCTCGATGCGCGCCGCGGGTGCGTCCTGGTAATCGTGCTGGGCGAGTTGGGCCAAAGCGCCGGCCAGGGCGCCGGGCGTCTTGTAGCGCGCGGCGGGCGACTTTTCCATCAACTTCTCGACGACGCGGGCCAGCGCGGGGGGGGTGTCGCCGCGCAAAGTCTGGATCGGCGTCGGCTCCTGCCAGCGCTGCTTGTCCAGCTTGGAAATCAGACTGCCGCCGGGGAAGGGAACCTGGCCGGTGAGCAAGTAATAGAACGTGCAGCCGAGGCTGTAGAGATCGGCCCGGATGTCGGCGCCGTGCGGATCTTCGAGTTGCTCGGGCGCAACGTAGTCCGCGGTGCCGATGACCGAACCGCCTTGGGTGAGCGTGCTGAGCGATTCGTTGGGCGTGCCGCCGCCGAGTTGCAGCACGCGCGCGACCCCCATGTCGAGTAGCTTGATATAGAAGGATGAAGGCGGAAGGATGAAGGATGAATCTCCGCTCTGTTCATCCTTCATTTTACCTTCATTCTTCTGCCGCCGCGTTGGCGTAATCATCAGGTTCGACGGCTTGATGTCGCGATGCACCAGGGCCTGCTCATGAGCGTGCTGCAAGCCAAGCGCGGCCTGGCGGATGAAGTCGCATGCCTGTTCGATCGAGAGGGGGCCTTGCTGCTCGACATGACGTTCAAGCGTGATGCCGTCGACATATTCCATGACAAGGTAGTGGGTATCCCCCGCGCGGTCGAAATCGAAAACTTTGACGATATTGGGATCATTGAGCCGAGCGGCGGCCTGCGCCTCGCGACGGAAGCGGCGCACGGCTTCTTCGTGCTGTAAGCGATCGTTGCGGATCACCTTGATGGCGACGATCTGACCGTCGGAGCGCTGCCTGGCGCGATAGACGATGCCCATGCCGCCGTGGCCGATTTCTTCAAGAATCTCGAACTCCGGAATTTCCGGCGGTGGCTGCGGCGCAGAGCTGGAAGGCTCGGGCCAGGAATCAACGGCTTGAAAGACCGTGGGCGACGCGTCGCTCTTGGGCGTGGAATCGGCGCACGCTGTGCGGGGAACGGGACTGCCACACGTCGGGCAAGTGAGAGAATCCGCGCGGGCGACGTTGTCGTCGGTTTCTTCCCATTGATGCCCGCGCGGGCACTGCAATTGCCGCATTGGGGTGTCCCCATGCATCGCCTGATTTCATCCGGCCCGGATCAACATCGCACCATCATACTCAGCGTATTCGCACTTGCCAAGGTCGTCGCTGATTCGGCGGTGTCCTCGTTTCGCTTTCGCCCTCGCCAACGCATCGGGTTGGTGTGCAGGGGATCATGCCGACCCGATGCGTTGGCGAGGGAAAGCGGCTGACTATGACGCTACCGTTGCTTCTGGTTATTTCGATGGTTCATGGTTTAGTGTGTATTTCCTGTGCCGAGTTCGTGGAGGATTACTAGAAATAAAATACCTGGAACGAGACTGAGTTTTATTCTTAGAAGGAACAATCATGGGCAGAAAGCGAAGCAACAAGTCTCAGGCAGTCCGCGATTATCTGAAAGAAAACCCCACGGCCAAGGCCAAAGAAGTCGTGGCAGCACTCGCCGCCAAGGGGACCAGCATCAAGGCAAATCTAGTCTATTTCCTGAAGGGCGAGGCCAAATCCAAGACGAAGCGGCAGATGAAACGCAAGGCCCGCGACGAAAAAGCCGCCACGGTGGTGAGCCACAAGGGAGGCGTTGTCGAGATCATACACGACGTGAGGTCCTTGGCGCAGAAGGTCGGCGGCTATGGAAAGCTCCGGGACCTCATCGATGCCTTAGCGGGGTAAGGATTCGCTCAAAAAACATCGTTCACTTACTTCGCCGGGATCACGGTGACGGTGACGCACGTTCCTGTCTTGCCACGCAACAGTTCGGTGGCCCGTTCGATCGTCATGCCTTCCGTCGAGTAGATGAGCGCGTTCGGGGCAAGATTACCTTCGTTGTCCGCCTCGACCAAGGACTTGCCGTCGCGATCGGCATCGAGACGGATTTCGGTGATCCACGTCGGGAGTTTGACCAGGATGCGTTGATCGGGCCGCTCAAGCGTCAGCGCGATGCATTAATAACATGAAATGTGCCAATGTGGCGTAGCGTTTTTTTGTGATTCAATCCATAATCTCCTGCGCATCGTCTCAATCGTAGAAGAACGAACACACAAATGCCGTTTTGTACATGAGGATACCGCCGTGTTGAAATCACGCAATCTCGTCGTCTCGGTGCTCGCGTTGGCAATGGTCGGCCTCGTCGCCTGGCGTCTCACCGCCGGCGCGCCATCGATCCCGGAGCAACGCACCAAGCTCACCAAGGCCTACAACGACGGCAACTTCAAGGCCGCCTACGAAGGGCTCAAGAAACTCGCCCTCGATCCAAAAAACGATCCCAAGCTCGTCGGCAAAGACCTCGAACTGGCCATCAATTCGCTCTATCGTCTCGGCCGCACCGAGGAAGTGGACGATTTCCGCGAATCTGTCATCAAGGTCCATGAGAAAAACTGGCGACTGCTCCAGACCGCGGCGCACACGCTCACCAACGGCGACCACATCGGCTTCATGATCGCCGGCGAATTCAAGCGTGGCGGCCATCGCGGCGGCGGGCACATGGTCAACAGCCTGCAGCGCGATCGCACACGCTCCCTCCAGCTCATGCAACAAGCGCACGAGAACACCAAGACCGAGAACGACCGCGGCGCCATCGCGGCCTTCTATCTCGATTTCGCCCACCTGCTCGTTCATGGCGCCGGTTACGCCGACGCCTGGCGCTTGCAGTACCTGACCGACCTCAGCAAACTGCCCGACTATGAGGACGGCTACTGGTGGCATCGCCATCGCAATCACAACGGCGCTCCCGTCGATGACAAGGGCAATCCCGTCCTGCACAAGACGCCCAAGAGCTACAAGGACGCCGAATCCGACGGCGAACGCTGGCGCTGGATGCTGACCCAGGTCATCGAGTTCGATGCGGGGCGCGTTAGCGAAGTGGACATGCTCTTTGGCGACTTCATGCGCGGCCAGCTTGGCGTGCAGACGATGGCGTACTACGGCTGGCGTTTCGGCGGCATCGAAGAAAACGACGAGCCTCAGAAAGAGAAAACTGGCACCTTCGCCCTGCACACGCTCAAGGACGAGGAGACGATCGCCCGCCTGGCGACCGGCCTGAAACGCTTCAACATCCCCGACGAGTACAACTGGATCAAGATCTATAACCGTGTCGCCGATCGCGCTCGCACTTCATGGGGCGAGAACGCGCTCGGCAATCTCGCCGGCGAGTTCGAGGATCGCCGTCAGTATCCGCGCGCGGCCAAGGTGTGGGAACGCGCCATCAAGGAATACGGCGCCGGGACAAACCAGTGGCGGCAGAAACGCCTCAATCAGATCGTCGGCAACTGGGGCCGCTTCGAGAACGTGCAGACGCAGCCCGCCGGCAAGGAATCGATCCTCGACTTCCGCTTCCGCAACGGCACCAAGGTCGCCTTCGAAGCCCACGAGATTGACGTGCCCAAATTGCTCGCCGACGTCAAGACGTACCTCGAAGCCAACCCCGGCAACAAGATCGACTGGAACAAGATGAACGTCCAGAACATCGGCCAGCGCCTCGTCTGGGACAATCAGGCGCAATACCTCAAGGGCAAGGTCGCCGACTGGGGCGCCGATGTCAAGCCGCGCGCAAACCACGTCGATGATCGCGTCACCGTCAAGATGCCCAAGACGAAGCCCGGCGCGTATTTGGTCACGGGACAGATGGCGAACGGCAACACGACCCGGGTCGTTGTCTGGATCAACGACACCGTCATCGTCAAGAAGATGCTCGACAACGAATCGCTCTACTACGTCGCCGACGCCGTCAGCGGCGAACCGCTCGAAGGCGCCAACGTCGAATTCTTCGGCTGGAAAACAGTGCAGGTGAAGCCGAACGTCAATCAGTTCAACGTCGTCACGACCAAGTTCAGCGAGAAGACGAACAAGGACGGCCAGATCATCCTCGGCCAGAACAAATTGTCGCCCGACTTTCAACAATGGCTCATCACCGCAACCATCAAGCCCGCAGGCGAGCAACGCGAGCCTGCGGGGTTAGGCCGCCACGCCTACCTCGGCTTCACGCACGTCTGGTACAACCGCCGCCACGATCCGGAGTACAACGCCGACCGCACCTTCGTCATCACCGATCGCCCCGTCTATCGCCCCGAGAACACCGTGCAGTGGAAGATGTGGATCCAGCACTCGAAGTACGATCAGCCCGACGTATCGTCCTTCGCGGGCCAGGTCTTCACCGTTCGCATCATGAATCCCAAGGGCGAAAAGGTCCTGGAGAAGAACGTCACCGCCGACGAATACGGCGGCATCGCGGGCGACTACCAACTCGCCAAGGGCACGACGCTCGGCGTCTATGGTATCCACATCGTCCAGGGCAACCGCCATTTCGGCGGCTCGAACTTCCGCGTCGAGGAATACAAGAAGCCCGAATTCGAAGTCAAAATCAACGCCCCCACCGAGCCGGTCAAGCTCGGCGACAAGGTGACCGCGACCATCGAAGCGAAATACTACTTCGGCGCCCCGGTCACCAGCGCCGTCGTGAAGTACAAAGTGATGCGCGAATCGCATTCGAGCCGCTGGTATCCGATGAGCCGTTGGGACTGGATGTATGGCAACGGTTACTGGTGGTTCGCGGCCGACTATGAGTGGTACCCCGGCTTCAACGTCTGGGGATGTTATCGCCCGATCATGCCGTGGTGGGGCCGAAATCACGAGCAACCGGAAATAGTGCTCGAAAATGAAGTTCCGGTCGGGCCCGACGGAAAGGTCGAGGTGGTCATCGACACCGCGACCGCCAAGGAGTTGCACGGCAATCAAGATCACAAGTACTCGATCACCGCGGAGGTGACGGATCAATCGCGCCGCACCATCGTCGGCCAGGGAAACGTGCTCGTCGCCCGCAAGCCGTTCAAGATTTACACGTGGACCGACAAGGGGCACTATCGCACCGACGACACGGTCCGGGCGACATTCCGTGCCCAGACGCTCGATCAGAAGCCGGTGCAAGGTAAGGGCGAGTTGACCCTCTTCCAGATCAGCTATGACGACAAGAACAAACCCGTCGAGAAAGCGGTCGAGAAATGGAAGCTCGACACCAACGTCGAAGGCGAGGCGATCCAGCAGATCAAGGCCGCCAAGCCGGGGCAGTTCCGCCTATCGTACAAACTGACCGACGCCAAGAACAACATCATCGAAGGCGGCTACGTCTTCCTGGTGCGCGGCGAAGGCTTCGATTCGACCGGCTTCCGCTTCAACGACATCGAATTGACGCCGGACCGCAAGGAATACAACCCCGGCGAAAACGTCAAGCTCAACATCAACGTCAACAAGAACAACGGAACCGTGCTCCTGTTCGCGCGCCCGACCAACGGCGTCTATCTGGCGCCGAAGGTCCTGCGTCTCAAGGGCAAGTCGATCGAGGAGGAGATCACGGTCGTGCAACGCGATATGCCGAACTTCTTCGTCGAAGTGATGACCATCGCCGACGGCCGACTGCACACCGAGACGCGCGAGCTGATTGTGCCGCCCGAAAAGCGCGTCGTCAACGTCGAAGTCGTGCCCGATCAGCGCGAGTACAAGCCCGGCGAGAAGGCCAACGTCAAACTCAAGCTGACTGACCTGCAAGGCAAGCCATTCGTCGGCTCGACCGTCGTCAGCGTCTACGACAAGAGTGTCGAGTACATCTCCGGCGGGTCGAACGTGCCGGAGATCAAGGAGTTCTTCTGGAAGTGGCGTCGCCACCACTATCCGCAAACCGAATCGAGCCTGCGCTACTGGTCCGGCAATCTCCTGAAGCGCAACGAGATCGGCATGAGCAATCTCGGCGTCTTCGGCGCGACCGTCGTCGAAGAAATGGCCAAGTACAAAACCGGTGGCATGGGTGGTGGTGGCGAGATAAACGAAAAGCAAGAGCGCAACGCCATGCAGGCCGCCGCCGCCCCGGGCCTCGGCGGCTTCGGCAATCTTCGGCAGCAGGACGGCCAGGGCCGCGGCAACGGCTATCTGGCTGATGCGAAGGGGGATCGCGCCGCCGCCGAGCCTAACACGCCTCCAGGGCAGGATGGCCCCGCGCCCACGGTCCGCAAGAACTTCGCCGATACCGCCTACTGGACCGCATCGCTCAAGACCGACAAGGACGGACTGGCCCAGATCACTTTCGACACGCCCGATCAACTGACCGCCTGGAAGATCCGCGTCTGGACCCTCGGCCACGGCACCAAGGTCGGCCAGGGCGAGACCGAGGTCGTCACCAAGAAGGACCTGATCGTCCGCATGCAGGCGCCGCGCTTCTTCACGCAGAAGGACGAGGTCGTGCTGTCCGCGAACGTGCACAACTATCACAAGAAAGAAAAGAAGGTCCGCGTCACGCTCGAATTCGACGGCGGCACGCTGGCGAGCATCAATGATCCGCTGAGCCGGGAGGTCACGATTCCCGCGGGGGGCGAGAAACGCGTCGATTGGCTCGTCAAGGCCGTCAGCGAAGGCGAAGCCGTCATCCGCATGAAGGCGATCACCGACGGAGACTCCGACGCCATGGAGATGCGCTTCCCCGTTTTCGTCCACGGCATGCTCAAGATGGAGAGCTTCACCGGCGTTATCAGGCCCGACAAGGACAAGAGCATCGTCACCTTCAGCGTCCCGGCCGAGAGGCGCGTCGAGCAAAGCGTGCTCGAAGTCCGCTACTCGCCGACCTTGGCCGGCGCGATGATCGACGCCCTGCCCTACCTCGTCGACTATCCGTATGGCTGCACCGAGCAGACGCTCAACCGCTTCCTGCCCACGGTCATCACGCAGCGCGTCCTGCAGAACATGAAGCTCGATCTGAAGGACATCGAAAAGAACATCACCAACCTCAACAGTGCCGAGATCGGCGACGATCGCAAGCGCGTCAAGGATTGGGCGAGGCTCACCAAACGCAACGCCGTCTTCAACGAGGACGAAGTCAAGAAGATGAGCCAGGCCGGCGTCAACGCCCTGGCCAGCATGCAGATCTCCGACGGCGGCTGGGGCTGGTTCTCCGGTTACGGCGAACGCTCCTATCCGCATACGACCGCAACCGTCGTCCACGGCCTGCAAATCGCCAAGGCCAACGACGTCAATCTGCCCCCCAACATGCTCGAACGCGGCATCGAATGGCTCAAGAACTATCAGGCGCACCAGCTCATGCTCCTGAACAACGCAGCGACGAAGACGCGCCCCTACAAGGAACATTGCGACAACATCGACGCGATGGTCTACATGACGCTGGTCGATTCCAGTATTGACATCACCGACATGCGCGACTACCTCTACCGCGACCGCACCCACATCGCCGTCTACGCCAAGGCGATGTTCGGCCTCGCCTTGCACAAGCAGAAGCAAAAAGACAAGCTCGCCATGATCATGGAGAACATCGAGCAATACCTCGTCTCGGACGACGAGAACCAGACCGCGTATCTCAAGATGCCCGAATCGAACAACTGGTGGTACTGGTACGGCAACGAGATCGAAGCCAACGCCTACTATCTCAAGCTCCTGTCGCTCACGGGCGCCAAGGACGAAAAGGCGTCGCGGCTTGTCAAGTATCTCTTGAACAATCGCCGGCACGCCACCTACTGGAAGAGCACGCGCGACACCGCCATCTGCGTCGAGGCCTTCGCCGACTACATCAAGATGTCCGGCGAGGATCGGCCCGACATGACCGTCGAAGTCTGGCTCGACGGCAAGAAACACAAGGAAGTCCGCATCGACAAATCGAACCTCTTCAGCTTCGACAACAAGCTGGTGCTCGTCGCCGACAAAGTGACGACCGGCAAGCACACGCTCGAAATCAAACGCAAGGGGTCCGGCCCCGTCTACTTCAACGCCTATGTGACGAACTTCACGCTCGAAGACTTCATCACCAAGGCGGGCCTCGAAGTGAAGGTCAACCGCAAATATTACAAGCTCACCCGCGTCGAAGAGAAGATCAAGGTTTCCGGCGCCAAGGGCCAGGCCCTCGATCAGGCCATCGAGAAGTACACGCGGACGGAACTCTCGAACCTCGCGACCGTCAAGAGCGGCGATCTGGTCGAGATCGAGCT
This sequence comes from Planctomycetia bacterium, assembly GCA_005799265.1. GTDB lineage: Bacteria > Planctomycetota > Planctomycetia > Gemmatales > Gemmataceae > SIAQ01. Next base: position 71,627 of record SYHD01000275.1, read on the forward strand.
GGAAATCGACTCGAAGAACGATTACGAGTATCTGATCTTCGAGGACCCGAAGGCCGCCGGCTTCGAGCCGTTCACCTTGAAGAGCGGCTACGTGCCGAACTCGATGGGCGCCTACATGGAGATTCGCGACGAGAAGGTCGCCTTCTTCGTGCGAAATTTGGCGCGCGGCAAGCACTCGCTCAGCTACAAGATGCGCGCCGAGATCCCCGGCATGTTCAGCGCCTTGCCGACGCGGGCGTATGCGATGTACGCCCCGGAGCTAAAAGGGAACTCGGACGAGATCAAGCTCCGCGTCGAGGATCGGCCGCTGCCCAAGGCGTCGCGCTGAGGCGCGCGGCAGGAATTGCCATACCAACCCGAGGCGTTAGCGAGGACCGCAGCATCCCTCGCTTGCGCTTCGGGTTAGTGTGGGAAGTGTCAATCGAGAACGCGTGCAGAATAACATTGCCTAACCACCCCCGAGCCTTTGTCATTGTCTCGGGAAATGACCACGTTGCCGGTTGTGACGGTTTCTCATCTCGCAAAATCCTCCTTTTCGTTGGCATTGCTTCCATTCGACTCTCGTGCCTTGTCGAAATAACCGTGTCGCCAGGGGTTTCCAGTACTCCCTGGCCAACGGTCATCCGGCGTTCCCGAGGCGTCCTTTTTAAGGAAGGTAGCACCTTATGTTTCACTCACGCTGGCTTATTTGTTTGCTCGGTAGCCTGGCGATTGGCGCCAGCGCCGTTGCCCAGGAGAAGGACGTCGCTCCTCCCAAAGAACCCATCCCCCCCCCCTTGACTATTCCCGCCGCGGGTATCGCGGAATGGTTTGCCCCTGATCTCCTCCGCCCGCGCATCAGCGTCCGGCACGACGTGGGCGATGGCGTCGGCTTTAACAACGGTTTTACCTACCTCCAGGCCTGGAACCCCCTGGTCCAGCAGGCGGGCCGTTCGGTCCTCTTCAGTGACCTCCGTGTCGTCAACTTCGACAACGCCAACTAACTGGGAGTTCAACGCCGGCGGCGGGTCGCGCTGGTACAGTGCCGACCGCGACCGCATCTTCGGCGTCAACGCGTATTATGATGGCCGCAAGACGGCGACCACCTTTTTCAACCAGATTGGCGTTGGCGTCGAATCCCTGGGCAAGTACGTGGACTTCCGCGCCAACGGCTATGCCGTCGTGGGACCAAACAGCTCGGTGATAGGTTACAACAACCCGACGTTCCGGGGTTCCAACATTGTCCTCGACACCCTCATCGAGAACGCCCTCAGCGGCTTTGATTTTGAAATCGGCACGCCCATCCCGTTCCTGGAGCGCTGGGACACCCGCGCCTTCGTGGGTCACTACCACTACGCGGCCGAGCAAGGCCTCGACGTGAGTGGCGTGCGCGTACGACTAGAGGCGAATGTCAACCACAACATGTCGCTGTACTTCGCGGCCCAACACGACGCCGTCCTTCGCACGACGGTCAGCGGTGGTATCGCCCTGAACTTCGGCGGACGCAAGGTTTGCCGTGAGCAGCGCGGCACGGCGGATCGTCTCGACGCGCGGGTGGTCCGCGACGTGAACATCGTGTCCTATAACCCGGATCCCGAGGAAGCGACGAGAGTGACGGCGACTGACCCGACGACCGGGCAGCCGATCGTCGTCCGTCACGCCAACAGCGCGGCGGCGGCGGGCGGCGACGGCACGGTGGAGAAGCCGTTTAACACGCTTGCCGATCTGCAAAATGGCTCCGCGCCCACCAACATTCTGCTCCTGCACGCCAACAGCACGTTTGTCAATCCCGCGCTGAAGCTGAAGAACGGCCAGCGTCTCCTGGGTGAAGGCATCAACCACACGTTCACTTCGACGACGGGGACGTTCAACTTGCCGCGGGCCACGACGGGAACAACCCCGCCGCTCCTGAATCTCTTTACAGGAGGATTTGCTGTCACCCTGGCGCAGGACAACGAGGTTTCCGGCTTGAGCTACCAATCGCCGAACGGGTTTAACGGTTTCATCTTGGGTTCCGCCAACCTCGGCACGTTCGACATCAACCGCAACATTACGACGGGCCTCTTCAGCAGCCAATCTATACACATTGGTAACGCTACGGGCAATGGCGTGATTCGCGACAACACGATTGGCGGCGGCGGCACTGGCATCAACGTCGTAGGCAACCATAACCAGTTGCGGTTGTTGATTGAGAACAATCAGATCACCGCCGTCAGCATAGGGGTAAATGTTGTCCCGAATGGTGGGACCTCATTCGTAAGTATCCGCGACAACAAGTTTACGAGCGCGGTTTCGGCTCAAGATTTCCAGTTTTCCGGGACGCACACCCTGCAACTGCGGAACAACTCCGGCACAGGGGCGTTTCCACTGACGCAAAGAGGTGGTGTTTTCAACCTTGAAATCGACATCGGCACGAACCCGGCGCCGTTCATAACCCCCGGGACGATCCTCAATACGACCCCGATACCGTCCACGGTCTCTGGGACGATCAACCTCGTTCCAGCAGGCAGCGCCGGATTCCCGTGAGCCGAGGGCCGCGCGTGTGTCATCGTGAGCGAGAACCGCCCCCAAGACGAGACGCCGCTCCCCTGCCAACGGAACCGCGTCTTGCTTGGGGCCGAGACCGCCAGCCTATCCATGCGCATCACCAATTCGTAACTGTTCACCCCTCTCCCCTGTACTCGGGGGAGAGGG